>CACJBA010000006.1 GCA_902591535.1 uncultured Pelagibacteraceae bacterium
TCTGATTCACTCAATTTTTGTGAGAAAATTTTATTCTTTTTTTTATCAGATATTACTACTGTACACTCACCTTTAAGGTTTTCTTTAAATAATTCTAATTCATCCACATTTTTTCTAATGAACTCTTCATAAAATTTTGTAATTTCCCTACAAAAAACAATTTTTCTTCCTGAAAAATTTTTTTTTATCTCAGGTATAATTTTATTAATTTTTTTTAAGGATACAAAAAAAACTAAAGAATTATCTATTTTTGACAATCTGTTTAATTCTAAAGATAATTCTTTTTTTTTTTCTGGAAAAAAACCGTAAAATAAAAATTTATCAGAAAATCCACTGACTGAAACTGCTGCTGCTAAAGCAGATGGACCTGGAATAGGAATTACATCTATATATTCTTCTATACAAGCATTAATCAAAATTGCTCCTGGGTCTGAGATACTTGGTGTGCCTGCATCTGAAATTAAAGATATTATTTTTCCTGACCGCAGATGACTTAATATCTCATTTAAATTTTTTTTTTCATTAAATTTGTGATTTGAAATTAATTTAGATTTAATTTCGTACCTATTTAAAAGATTTTTTGAAACTCTAGTATCTTCACACAATATAAAATCTGATTTTCTTAAAATTTCTACTGCTCTAAATGTTATATCCTCAAGATTTCCAATGGGCGTGGATACTATATAAAGTCCACTTTTAACATTTTTTATTTTAGATTGTGGTTTATTAATCATAATTTAGCTTTAAAGATAATATACCAGTTTCAATATGATAAAATTAATTAAATTTATTTTTTTTCTTTTCGTTAGTTATGCTTTTTCTTTCTTTCAAATATCTAGTGCAAATGAAAAAATAAAAATAGGTTTATTAGTTCCAATGACTGGTCCAAATAAAGATATTGGACAATCAATAATTAAGGCAGTTGGTCTAGCTGTTAAAGATATCAACAACAATAAAATTGAAATTTTTCCAAAAGACACAGGTTCAAAAGCAAACCAAACACTGAAATCAGCATTTGAATTAAGTCAAATGGATATCAAAATTGTTATTGGACCAGTTTTTTATGAGAGCACAACTTACCTAGATGAAATGAAAAATCTTACTTTTTTATCTTTAACAAACAAAACGTTAGATCTCCCCAAAAATGTTATTTCTGCGGGTATAAATTCAACTTCTCAAATTAGTACAATTAAAAAATTTCTAGAATTAAATAACGTACAAAAAACAATTTTTTTATCGCCCGTTAAAAATTATGAATTTGAAGTTAAAAAAGGAATTGAAGAATCAAAAATAAGAATATACCGAAATTATGATTATGAAACAGAACCTACAAAATTAACTAAACGAATTGAAGAGATCACGAATTATAAAATTAGAAAAAAAAATTTAGAAAATGAGATCAAAAGAATTAAAAAAACTAATGAACCAAATAAAAAAGTAAAAATTAAGAGATTAGAAAAAAAATACACTTTAGGGGATGTAAATTTTGATGCTGCTATAATTGCAGATTTCGATGAAAGCTTAAAGAGTGTCACTACATCTCTTTTGTACACGGATGTTTTGCCACAAAATAAATTCTTTATAACTTTAAACCAATGGTTTGACGAAAGTTTACTAAATCAAACTGATATCCAACCTTTATATTACCCGTCAATTAATAAAAACAATTTTGATGAATATAAAATAAAATACTTTAATGCATTTAGTGAGGATCCAAATCATTTATCTTTGTTGAGTTATGATCTAGTAGGTCTTGTCTACTATTTATCTTTAAATACAAATTTAAAAAATTTAGATAAAATATTTAAAAAGAAAAACTCTTTTAAAGGCAAAATTGGTATTTTCGATATTAAAAATAATAAAATTAATCATAGATTAAATTTTTATAAAATTGAAAATCAACAAATTATAGAAATTTTCTGAGCTTTTTAAAAGCATTGTACCTATGATCTATTTTATATTTCTTAGAAGGTTCCATTTCACCAAATGTTTTACTTTTACCAGATGGTATAAAAATTGGATCATAACCAAATCCATTTTTTCCCCTTGGCTCGAGCGAAATTTGTCCCTCAACCTTTCCCAATACACAAGCAATTTTTTTATTTAAATACGAAATTGATAAGGCACATACAAATCTAGCTTTGATCTTTTTATTTTTCCATTTTTTATCTTTTTTATTTAATTCTCTATAAACTCTTTTTATAGCTTTACCAAAATCTGAATGTTTTCCTCCCCACCTTGCAGAATAAATACCAGGATTTTTATCTAACAAATCTATCTCTAGCCCTGAGTCATCAGCCAAGCATGTCATATTTATTTTTTTTGAAAAATATTTTGACTTAATTAAAGAATTTTCTTTGAATGTTTTGCCGTTTTCAATTGGACTTTTAAGGTTAAATTCAGAGGTAGAATGAATTTTAATATTTTCAGGCAATAAACTCTTGATTTCACGTAGTTTTCCCTTGTTATTTGTTCCAATAAGTAATTTATAAATTTTTTGTTTAGGCATCTAGAAATTATTAAAATCCTTACCATATAAGAGTTCATGGACAAAGAAGAAAACCAAAATAACTATCCTGACAACCAAAATCAAAACACCGTAGAGGACGTTGAAAAACTTGAAGAAAATTTAGATACTGAAAATAAACAAGAAGCAGATCAAAATCCTAAAGAGGAAATTAAAGAACCTACCCCAGAAGAAAAAATTACAGAACTTGAAGATAAGGTCACCAGAACATTTGCTGAAATGGAAAATCAGAGAAGAAGATTTGAAAAAGAGAAAGAAGATGCTTTTGAATATGGTGGCTATAGTTTTGCAAAAGAAGCTTTAAGTCTAATTGATAATTTAGATAGATCTAAACATGTTTTAGAAAGTGACGACAAATTAAAAGAGACTGAAGCATTAAAGAAGACACTAGAACATTTGGATATAATAAAAAAAGATTTAATTTCTATTTTTGAAAAAAACAACATTAAGCCCATTGAAAGCCTTAATAAAAAACTAGATCCAAATTTTCATCAAGCAATGATGGAAATAGAAGATGATACGAAAGAACCTGGAACAATAATTCAAGAAATTCAAAAAGGTTTTACAATGAAAGATAGATTGCTTAGACCTTCATTAGTAGGAGTTTCCAAAAAAATTACAAAAAAAGAGGAAAAAACTGAGGAAAATCAAGAAAATCCAGAAAATAAATAATCATGGGATCAACTTGTAGTTTCACATTTAAACCCTATATGACGAAGGAGAGACATTAATATTATGAGTAAAATTATTGGAATAGACTTAGGGACAACGAATTCATGTGTTGCCATTATGGAGGGAACACAAGCGAAAGTTTTAGAAAATGCTGAGGGAGCAAGAACTACTCCATCAGTTGTTGCATTTACAGATGAAAATGAAAAATTAATTGGACAACCAGCAAAAAGACAGGCTGTTACAAATCCAGAGAACACTATCTTTGCAGTTAAAAGATTAATAGGAAGGAATTTCGAAGACCCAACAGTTAAAAAAGATATAGAGGCTGCACCATTTAAGATAGTTAACTCTGAAAAAGGTGATGCTTGGATTGAAGCGAAAGGTGAAAAATATTCACCTTCTCAAATATCTGCATTCATTTTACAAAAAATGAAAGAAACAGCAGAAAAATATTTAGGACAAGCTGTAACAAAAGCTGTAATCACAGTCCCAGCATACTTTAACGACGCACAAAGACAAGCAACTAAAGATGCAGGTAAAATAGCAGGGTTAGAGGTATTAAGAATTATAAATGAACCAACTGCAGCTTCACTTGCATATGGTTTGGATAAAAAACAAAATAAAAAAATTGCAGTTTATGACTTAGGTGGCGGGACATTTGATGTTTCTATTTTAGAGCTTGGTGATGGTGTTTTTGAAGTTAAGTCGACTAATGGTGATACTTTTTTAGGTGGTGAAGATTTTGATAATGCTATTGTTGATTACTTAGTTTCTGAATTTAAAAAGGATAATGGAATTGATCTTAAATCAGATAAACTTGCTTTACAAAGATTAAAGGAAGCGGCAGAAAAAGCAAAAATTGAATTATCTTCAGCTGAACAAACAGATATAAACTTACCTTTTATTACAGCAGATAAAACAGGTCCAAAACATATTAATTTAAAAATGACTAGGGCAAAACTAGAAGCTTTAGTTGAGGACTTGATTGCAAGAACTATGCCTCCATGCAAAACTGCACTAAAAGATGCAGGTATTAATGCAAGTGAAATTGATGAGGTGGTTATGGTTGGCGGTATGACCAGAATGCCGAAAGTAATTGAAGAAGTTAAAAACTTTTTTGGAAAAGACCCTAATAAAAGTGTTAACCCAGATGAAGTAGTTGCAATGGGTGCTGCAATTCAAGCTGGCGTTTTACAAGGTGATGTTAAAGATGTACTTCTTTTGGATGTAACTCCACTGTCACTTGGTATCGAAACACTTGGAGGGGTATCAACTAAGCTAATAGATAAAAATACAACAATACCAACTAAAAAGAGTCAGGTATTTTCAACTGCAGAAGATAATCAACCAGCTGTATCCATTAGAGTTCTTCAAGGCGAAAGAGAAATGGCAGCTGATAATAAAGCCTTAGGTAATTTTGAATTAGTAGGTATTGCGCCAGCACCAAGAGGAGTGCCTCAAATAGAGGTTACATTTGATATTGATGCTAACGGAATTGTAAATGTTTCAGCTAAGGACAAAGGAACTGGCAAGGAACAAAAAATTCAAATACAAGCTTCTGGTGGATTAAGTGATGAAGAGATTGAAAAAATGGTAAAAGATGCAGAAGCTAACAAAGAAGCTGATAAGAAAAAAAGAGAGTCGGTTGATGTTAGAAACCAAGCAGATACTTTAATCCACTCTACTGAAAAAAATCTAAAAGAGCATGGGTCAAAAATTTCTGATGCAGAGAAAAAAGCAATTGAGGATGCATCGTCTGCAGTAAAAGAAGCTTTAAAAGGTGAGGATATTGAAGATATTAAGAAAAAAACTGAAGCTTTAGTTCAAGCTTCTATGAAACTTGGAGAAGCAATCTACAAATCACAACAAACTTCAAAACCAGATTCTGGGAAAGATGATGGTGGAGATGATACAGGTAAAAAAGACGAAAATGTTGTTGATGCTGATTTCGAAGAAGTAAAAGACGAGAATAAAGAAAAAAGCGCTTAAACTGACATTTAATTGTCTGGGGTAATTTGATGGCTAAAAGAGACTATTACGATGTCCTAGGCGTTAATAAAAGCGCAAGCCCCGACGAATTAAAATCTGCATATAGAAAATTAGCTGTCAGATATCATCCTGATAAAAATCCAGGAGACACTAAAGCTGAAGAGAAATTCAAAGAAGCTAGTGAAGCTTATGGCATACTTTCAGACAAAGAGAAAAAACAAAACTACGATAATTTTGGTCATGCAGCATTCGAAAATGGTGGTGGAAGACCGGGAGGAGGTTTTGGTGGATTTAGTGGAGCAGATTTTTCAGATATTTTTGAGGATTTCTTTGGAGATTTCGGCGGTGGCGGAAGATCAAGAAATAGACGATCAAATAACAGAGGTTCAGACTTAAGATATGATCTTTCAATCTCTCTTGAGGAGGCTTACAGTGGAAAAAAGCAAGACATCAAATTTTCAACAACTGAGCAATGCGGAACATGTAAAGGAAATGGTTCAAAACCTGGCTATTCCCCTGATAGATGCTCATATTGTGGGGGTAATGGAAGAGTTAGATCTAATCAAGGATTTTTTACAGTTCAACAAACCTGCCCTCAATGTAACGGAAATGGTGAAGAAATCACCAATCCTTGTAATGATTGTAATGGTCAAGGAAAAAAACAAGCATCTAAAAAAATATCTGTAACTATTCCAAAAGGTGTTGATGATGGAACGAGAATTAGGCTCGCAGGAAAAGGTGAGGCAGGAACAAGAGGTGGAGCGACAGGTGATCTTTATCTATTTATTAATGTAAATTCTCATAACTTATTTAAAAGATCTGATGAAAATTTATTTTTTGAATTTCCACTTTCTCTTGCAGATGCAGCATTAGGAACAACAATAGAAATTCCAACTATTGATGGTGGAAAAGCTAAAATTAAAATTCCTGATGGAACTCAAAATGGTAAACAATTTAGATTAAAGGGTAAAGGAATGCCATTTATGAGAAGAGGTGATTTTGGGGACCTATATGTTCAAGTTAAAACAGAGGTACCTGTATATTTAAATAAAAAACAAAGAGAATTATTAGAGCAATTTAGAGAGATTGAAAATGATAAGTCGAATCCAAGTATTAAAAAATTTTTTCAAAAAGCAAAAGATTTCTGGAAAAACTAAAAGACTAATCTTTTAAAAAAGGTTAATATTATCATAATGAAAAAAATTAATTTAGCGATTTCTGGTTGTATGGGTAGGATGGGCCAGCAATTAATTAAGTCTTCAAAGAAAAATAAAAACTTTAAACTAGTTACACTTACAGAAAATAGATTAATAAATAAAAAGTTTAATGGAGTTAAACCTGAATTAAATTCCAACGAAGCTTTTAAAAAAACTGATGTAATTATTGATTTCACAGTACCAAATTGTACTCTTCAAATTCTCAAAATAGCATCAAAACTTAGGAAAAAAGTAGTAATTGGTACTACCGGATTTACTAGAAACCAAGAAAATCAAATTAAAAAATATTCAAGAAAAATACCCATTCTAAAAGCAGGTAACATGAGTTTAGGTGTAAATTTATTAATGTATTTAACTGAGATTGCATCAAAATCACTAAATGATGAATACTTAAGCAAAATATTTGAGGTACATCACAAACATAAAAAAGACTACCCATCTGGTACTGCTTTAATGCTTGGAAAAGGAATTGCTGATGGAAAAAATAAAAATTTATATAATTTGATTGGTAAGAAATTCTTAAATAAAAAATCTTTTCCTTATGGGAAAAAAATAAATTTTAACTCAATTAGAAAAGGTGAAATTATTGGTGAACACGAAGTAAAATTCTCGAGTGGAAAAGAAATAATTACTTTAAACCACGAGGCTTTTGATAGAGCTCTATATTCTGATGGTGCTTTAACCGCTTCGAAATGGTTAATGAAAAAAAAATCAGGTTTATATTCTATGAGAGATTTGCTTAACTTTTCATAATGAATGATAAACAAAAAGCAAAATTAATCATTAAAACTTTAAATAAAATTTACCCTAAAGCACCTGTCCCTTTAAAAAGTAAAAATACTTTCACACTATTAATTTCTGTCCTGCTTTCTGCGCAATGTACTGATGTAAACGTTAATAATGTAACAAAAGATATATATCCAAAATACTATAAGCCAGAACACTTTGTAAAATTAGGAAGAAAAAAAATTGAAAAATTAATAAAGAAAATAGGTATTTTTAGAGTCAAAGCTAAAAGTATTTACTTAATGTCAAAGCAAGTGTTAGAAAAACACAAGGGTAAAGTGCCTAAGACTTTTGAAGAACTCGAAAAACTACCTGGCGTAGGACACAAAACAGCAAGCGTAGTAATGTCCCAGGGTTTTGGATATCCAGCTTTTGCCGTTGATACCCATATACACAGACTCGCACAAAGATGGGGTTTAACAAATGGGAAAAATGTAGTTCAAACTGAAAAAGATTTAAAAAGAATATTCCCTAAAAAAACCTGGTCTAAACTTCATTTACAAATAATTTTTTATGGCAGAGAATATTGCAAGGCTAGAGATTGCTTCGGTTTAAACTGCAAAATATGCACTACTTGCTACCCAAATAGAAAAAAACCTGTTATTACCAAAAAAGCTTAATATGAAAATTTTGGGAATAGGAAATGCAATAGTTGATGTCATCTGCAAAGTGGAAGACAGTTTCATTGAAAAAAACAATCTAACCAAAAGTACAATGAAGTTATTTTTTGATGAAAAAGAATTCAAAAGTTTATTAACAAATCTTAAAATTGAAAAAACTGTTTCTGGAGGTTCTGTTGCAAACTCAATAGTTGGTCTATCTCAACTAGGTAATAATGCTGGTTTTATAGGTAAGATTTCAGATGATGAATTCGGTAGCAATTATGAAGAAGGATTGAAAAAAGAAAATGTAAAGTACTTTTATTCTAAAAAAATAGAGGAATTACCAACTGGGACATGTTTAATATTAGTAACACCAGATTCAGAAAGGACAATGTGTACTTTTTTAGGAACAGCAGGAAAGATTAATGAAAACGATGTTAGTTCTGATGCAATTAAGAAAAGTGAGATAATATTTTTAGAAGGTTACTTATGGGATGAGGGAGAACCCAAGAAAGCCTTTGATAAAGCGATTAATAATGCGAATAAAGTAGCTATGTCTCTCTCTGATCTATTTTGTGTAGATAGACACAAACCTCATTTTTTAAACTTAGTAAAAAAAAAGCTCGATATAACTTTTGCTAATGAACAAGAAATTACATCTTTAATTGAAGCAAAAAATTTTAAAGAAGTTATAAACTTTTCAAAACAACTTAATAAATTGATAGTTGTAACTAGAGGTGAAAAAGGTGCTATTGCAATTAAAGGTGAAAAAATTGTTGAAAGTGGCATACAAGAAAATCTAAAAATTGTAGATCTGACTGGTGCTGGTGATCTCTTTGCTGCTGGATTCCTGCATGGGTACATTAATAAATTTTCAACAAGAGATTGTCTGAAGAAAGGGACTGAAATGTCTTCAAGAGTAATACAGCAAATTGGTGCTAGACTTTCAGCTTAACTTTTCTTTCTTTCTTTTAAAACTTCCCTTTCCTTTTTTTGGCTTAACTATTTTTGGTTTATATTTTTTTGTAAACAAATCTTTAACCATTGGATTTTTCTTATTTGATTTGATAACCATCTTTTTTACTAATTATAAAATCATTATCTTCAAAAGTACTTAGGATTTTTTTTCTTAATCGATATATATGGGTCTCAACAGTATGAGTTTCAATGTCAGACTGGTAACTCCATACATTTTCCTCTAACTCGTTAACACTAACTGGTTTTTTTACTTTTGATAGATAAGTAATTGTATTGGTTTCCTTTTCAGTCAATTTAAGTTTAGTGTTATTAAATATCATCTCTCTTGAATTCAAATCAATACTATATTTATTTATCTTAACCCGGGATTGATTATTAAATTGAAGTTTTAAAAATTGAATGTTTATTTTTTCAATTAAATTAGAAATGTTTATTGGCAAATTATCTAATACAATTTGATTATTAATGTTAAAATTTTTTCTAGTTGATATAATTAGATAGTTATTAATATTTTGTATTTTATCATTTAATGAATTTTCATTATCTGCACAAATAATATTAAAATTTAAATCTAAACTTAATTCTTCAAGAATTTTATATAATGAGTTAAAATCATAGATAATTAAATTTTGATCATTCATAATCAGAGAATATGACAATTTTTGTAAAAAATAAACACAGTCTTCAATTAGATGAATTTAAATTTAAATGCTGTATTGGAAAAAAAGGTTCTACAATTAACAAAAGAGAAGGAGATAAAAAGACTCCTAAAGGAATATTTAAAATTGAAAATCTTTATTTCAGAAAAGATAGAATAAAAAAACCTACAACCTCACTTAAATGCCTAGAGATCAAAAGTGATATGGGTTGGTGTGATGATATTCATTCACCTAATAAATACAATAAACTTATTAAAATAAATAAAAAATTAAAATATGAAAAATTAAAAAGAAATGACAGCAAATATGACCTGCTTATTCCTATTAAGTACAATTTTAAAAAACCAGTTATTGGAAAAGGAAGTTGTATTTTCATTCATTTAACTAAAGATTATAAAGCAACAGCTGGATGCATTGCTTTAAAAAAAAAGGATTTTTTAATTATGTTAAAATTGATTAAAAAAAATTCAAAAATAAAAATTAGTTAAAATCTACTACCAAAAATACTAGATCCAATTCTTATATATGTTGACAAATTTTCAGCTGCTTTAAGAAAATCTGAAGACATTCCCATACTTAATTCATTTAAATCAAAACTTTTATTTAATTTTTTCATGTCTTTAAAATAACTCCCAGGATCAATATTTGCAGGAGGGATACACATAAGTCCAATTAAGTCTAAATTAATTTCCTTACAATAGGTAACTAAGCTATTTAGTTCTTCTTTATTAATACCTGATTTTTGAACCTCATTACCTATATTGACTTGTAGAAAAATTTTAATTTTTTTATTTAATTTCTCCTGTTCATCTGCAATTTTTTTTGCAAGTTTTACACTGTCAACAGAATGAATATAATCAAACAATTTAACCGCAAATTTCACTTTGTTAGTTTGTAATTTTCCAATCATATGTAGTTGAATTTTTGGATTTATTTTTTTTACTTCTGACCATTTTTCAACTGCTTCTTGAACTTTATTTTCACCAAAATGTATATGTCCATACTCTATTAGTGGTGATATTTTATCAATTTTAAAAGTCTTAGAAACTGCTATAATTTTTGGATTATTGACAACATTTATTTTGCTCAAATGTGTTTCGATATTATTCTTAATGTCTAATAAATTTTTAACAGTATTGTGCATACATTGTGATTAGAAAATATTACTTTATAAATAAACTCGATACAAATAATATCAATAAACAAGATAAACAAACTACTGTTATTTTCAGAAACTATTCTCCAAAATCTCAGAATGAAGAGCTAATTCTTAAAATTAAGAAATATTGTAAAAAAAAATCATTAAAATTTTATTTATCTAACAATGTGAAATTAGCTATTAAACTCAATTTAGATGGAGCTTATATCCCAGCTTTTAATAAGAGCTTTAAGCATTTGGCTTATTCTTTAAAACAAAATTTTAAAATTATTGGATCTGCTCATAATCTTAAAGAAATAAGAAATAAAGAACACCAAAAAGTGGATAAAATCTTTTTATCATCTTTATTCAAAAAAAATAAAAATTTTTTGGGAATTAATAAATTCAAATCTCTATCAAGACTGACTAAAAAAAACATTGTAGCTTTGGGTGGAATTTCTAAAAAAAATAAAAAAAAGCTTACTCTTTTAAATCAATCTGATTTTGCGGGAATATCTTTTTTTGAATAAAAAAAAGGCCCCTAAAAAGGGGCCCTTTTTAATAATTTTAACTAATAATTAGAATGCAAATGCAGCACCTAAGAACCAGTAGTCAACGTCAGCATTTGAATTAGTAGAACCATCTACGTTTTCAGCTGCTTCCATTTTACCAGTAAGTGTCATACCACCAGCTGTGTAAGTAACAACTAGAGCAGAGTACTCTGCATCAGTAGATGAAGAACCTAAATCGATTTCTTCAGTACCATAAGCTACAGAAAGTTCATCAGATACAGTGTAAGATACTTCGTAAGATGAAGTTGTCTTATCGTTTGTAGCTGCACTCATGTCGTAATCACTGTTTGTAGCCTCAAGAGTTACTGGACCAATTGCATATCCAATGTGCCATGCTGTTTGGTCACCAGACGTAGCTGTTGTACCAGTGTTTTCATCAGCTGTAGCATATTTCAATGTTAAACCTTCAACACCAGTGTAAGTAACACCATAACCTGTTTCAGACTCAACACCATTTCCTTTTTGAGGATTGTATGATGCATTGATTGTTAAACCATCCATTAAAGATGGAGCTGTGTAGTAAAATGAATTATTTTCACCACCTGAAGCACCGTTTGTTACACCAGTAACACCAGTAGCTACAGCACCGTCAAATCCATCCCAGATGTCGCCTGCAGCAGTAGCATCCATTGCAGATGTTGCTGAAGAACCACCGTGACCAGAGAATTTAATTGTTCCGATCTCGTCTGAACTGATTGTTATTGAATGATCATCAAATGGACCAGATACACCAGCTGCATTATCTAGTTGGTATGATAGAGAAACGTTTAATCCGTTATCTAATTCACCACCACCTGAAACTGTGAATTGGTTACCCATTGTAAATGAAGTACCAGCGTTATGAGTATCAGAACTATAACCACCAATACCAACTGAAGCTGCACCAGAAATGCTCATTGAACCAGCATTAGCTGCTGATACAGAAACAAGTGATGCTGCTAAAGCAGTAAGACCTATTTTTTTCATGTTCATATTAATTACTCCTTATTTTTATTGTTATTATTAATAATAAACAGGCGATTTATACCCTTAGAAACCCCAATTATTCACAATAATAGTAAATTTTGTTGTAAAAGTTAAAAAGTGTTGCATTTTTACATCACTTTTCAATCTATATTTGAAGAAATATTAGATATTTTAAGGATATATTGTAGATATAATCGCAAAAAAAATACCATGAAATTTTCTATAACATTTAAAACTTTAATTTTTTTATTGGTTCTACCATTAGTATTAGCATCATGCAAAGGTCCTGATGGAAAATTTAAGCTTCCAGGAGGTGATGCAAGAAAAACTCCGGCTGACCCAAAATTAAGAGTTCAACAAAATATAAGAGAAGGGAAAGGAATAAGATTTAATGATGCATTTAAACAAAAAGGAGGAGTATTTGATTTTGCAAGCTCTAATGAATTATGGAGAGCTTCTTTAGATGTGATTGATTTTATGCCACTTTCTTCGGTAAATTATAGTGGTGGTATAATCATTACTGATTGGTATTCAGAAAAAAATTCACCTAATGAAAGTATCAAAATTTCAATAAGATTTTTAACTAACGAAATTAGGTCAGATGCTTTAGATATAAAAATATTTAGCAGAAAATGTATAGATACATTAGTTAATTGCAGTGTCTCAAATTTAAGTGGAAATTTATCAACTGAAATAAAAAAAGAAATCTTGAAAAAAGCTGCAAAGTATAAAAAGCAAATAGTTGAAGAAAATCCAGATAAAGATTTCGTTTATCCTGATACAAGCGGTGGTGTTTTTTGAAGTGGAAAGATATAATTTCAAATCTATAGAAAGTAAATGGCAAAAAATTTGGAACGAAAATAAGACATTTTCTGTCAAAGTAGATAAAAATAAGAAAAAATTTTACTGCCTAGAAATGTTTCCTTATCCTTCAGGAAAAATACACATGGGTCATGTAAGAAATTATACAATTGGAGATGTTCTTGCTCGCTATAAAGCACTTCAAGGTTTTAATGTTCTTCATCCTATGGGATGGGATTCTTTTGGAATGCCAGCAGAAAATGCTGCAAAACAAAATAAACTAGACCCAAAGGACTGGACGGAATCAAATATCGCGAATATGAAATCTCAATTAAAAAAACTAGGATTATCAATAGATTGGGACAGAGAAATTTCTACCTGCTCCGAGGATTATTATAAGCATCAACAAAAATTTTTTTTAGAATTGTTTAAAAAAAAATTAGTTTATAGAAAAGAAAATTATGTAAATTGGGACCCAATTGATGAAACCGTTTTAGCAAACGAACAAGTAATTGATGGTAAAGGATGGCGATCTGGAGCAATAGTTGAAAGAAAAAAGCTAAGTCAATGGTTTTTTAATATAACGCAATTTTCTCAAGATTTATTAGATAGTTTAGACAAGCTAGATAATTGGCCAAATAAAGTAAAAACTATGCAAAAAAATTGGATAGGAAAGTCTTTTGGTTGTGAGATAGATTTTAAAGTAGAGGGAGAATTACCAGTTAAAAATATTAAATGTTTCACTACAAGACCAGACACTTTATTTGGATTTTCTTTTTTAGCCCTTTCTGTTGATCATGAAATTTCAAAATTCTATAAAGATGATAAAAAATTTCTCAAATTTAAAGAAGAATGCTCAAAAAGTGGTACAACAGAAGAAGCGATAGCTGTAGGAGAAAAAATTGGTTTCAAAACTAATTTATCTGCAATAAATCCATTGAATCCAGGACAAAAAGTTCCGGTTTATTTTGCAAATTTTGTTTTAATGGATTATGGATTTGGTGCTGTTTTTGGGTGCCCAGCTCATGACCAAAGAGATTTTGATTTTGCAAAAAAATATAATCTTGAAATTAAAACAGTAGTCAGACCGTTTGATAAAAATGATAATTATCAAGTAACAGATGAAGCCTATCCGGGAGAAGGTATTTTAATTAACTCAGAATTTCTGAATGGAATTGAGGCCCCAAATAAATCAGTTATTGAAACTATAAAAATTCTTGAAGAAAAAAAACTTGGGTTAAAAAAAATTAATTTTAGATTGAAAGATTGGGGAGTATCCAGACAGAGATACTGGGGTTGTCCAATACCAGTTGCTTATGATGAAAATGGGAAAGTTCATGTAATCCCAGATTCAATGCTACCAGTAAAATTACCTCAAAAAATTGATTTAAATGTAAAAGGGAATCCATTAGATCATATTAATGAATGGAAAGAAATCGAAATTGATGGAAAGAAATTGGTAAGGGAAACTGATACACTAGATACTTTTGTTTGTTCCTCTTGGTATTTTTTAAGATTCTGTTCTCCAAGTGAAAAAAATTATGGTTTTAATGAAGAAGAAGCAAAATATTGGATGCCGGTTGATCAATACATTGGTGGAGTAGAACACGCAATACTTCATTTACTATATTCAAGATTTTTTATGCGAGCAATTTCAAAAGATAATGAAAAAATTAATTTGAAGGAACCATTTGATGGATTGTTTACTCAAGGCATGGTTTGCCATGAAACTTATAAGGACCCTGATAATAACTGGGTAAGTCCTGATGAAATTGAAACAATTAATGGTAAAAAATATCTAAAAAATGATACTTCAAAACAGATAAAAATTGGACCATCTGAATCAATGTCAAAATCAAAAAAAAATACGATTGATCCAGAAAATATCATTTCAAGTTATGGAGCTGATGCTGCAAGGTTATTTATTTTATCCGATAGTCCACCTGAGAAAGATGTTCAATGGTCAGATGAAGGAATTAACTCATCGTTCAAATTCATACAAAAATTGTGGACTTTAAATACAAAAATAATTCAGAAAATTAGTGAAAATTATAAAGAAAACACTGATGATGAGATAGATAAATATACCAATAAATTTTTAAAAAAAGTAACTGATAATTTAGAGAACTTTAGTTACAACAAAATAATAGCTAACTTACATGAAATGTATTCTTTTTTTACTAATCAGATTAATAAAAATTATACAAAAGAGACTTTGTTAGAGAATTATCAAAAAATTCTAATTGCAATACAACCTGTTGTTCCACATTTTTCAAATGAATGCTTAGAGCTTATTAATGTATTTGATGTTAAATGGCCTCAATATAATGAAAAAATGATAAAAGAGGAAAAGATTAATTTGGTTGTTCAAATTAACGGTAAAAAAAGAAATTTAATCGAAATTGAACCAGATAAACCAGAAGAAGAGCTATTTGAAATAATAAAAAAGGATGAAAAAATTATAAAATATATTCAAAATACTCAGATTAAAAAAAAGATTTATATAAAAAATAAATTAATAAATATAATTATCTAATATGATGAAAAAAATATCTGCTTTAATACTTCTAACCTTTGTTTATAGTTGTGGCTATACTTCACTCTATAAAGAAATGAAAAGTGATTTAAATATAAATATTTTAAGTATGAAAGGTGATTTTGAAATAAATAATTATATAAAAAATGAATTAAGAATTTCATCAAACAAGGATTCATCAAATATACACAACATAATTCTTGAAAGTGAATACAAAAAAATAACTCTTGCAAAAGATGCTACAGGTGAAGCAACTGATTATAAATTGGAGATGGGTGTTAATTTTATAATAACTTCAAATAACAATAAGCAACTAGTTTACGAGGAAAATTTTAAAATTAAAAAAAATAGTGACAATTTTGAACAATCTAATTATGAAAAGGACATAAAGAAAAATTTTTCTAAAATTGTTCAAGAAAAATTAATTTTAGATTTAATTAAAATAAGTGATAATTAAAAACTTTGAAATAAAAAAAGTAAACTTAAATAGAAATCCTTTTGTCCTTCTATATGGAAAAAATGAAGGCCTTAAAAATCAAATAAAAACTGAATTATTAAGAAATAAAAAAACCACCATAAATTATGAAGAAAGAGAAATTATAGATGATGTAAACAGTTTTACCGAATCCCTTTACACAAAATCTCTTTTTGAAAATGAAAAATTAATAATTATAAACAGAGCAACTGATAAAATATTTAAAATTTTATCTGAAATTATTAACAAAAGAATTAATGACTTAATAATTATTATAGACGCAGATAATTTAGAAAAAAGATCAAAGCTAAGATCTTTTTTTGAGAAAGACAAAATTTGTATTTGTATACCCTTTTATCCAGACACAGCTCAATCGTTATCAAATATTGCATCGGAATATCTTAAAAAAAAAAATATTCCTTTATCTCGATCGGATTTGAATTCAATAATAAATAAATGTAATGGCGATAGAAAAGTTTTATTCATGGAACTAGAAAAAATAGAATTTTATGTGAAAGATGGGAAAAAAGTTACCAAAGAAAGTATAGCAAAATTAACTAATTTAATTGAAAACCATAGTATTTCGGAACTAGTGGATAACTGTTTGGCTAAAAATAAACTTAAAACAGCTCATATTTTAGCGGAAAATAATTTCAGTAATGATGATTGTGTTCTTATAACAAGAATTTTTCTTAATAAATTAAAAAAAATTCTAAAACTTACCTATGAGTATGAAAAAAATAACGATTTAGATTTAACTATTTCTTTAGCAAAACCTCCAATTTTTTGGAAAGAGAAAGAAATTACAAAACAACAAATTTTAAATTGGAAACCAGAAAAATTAAAAGAACTATTGTATAAAATTAATAATTTAGAGCTCTTAATTAAAAAAAATTATAATAACTCAATTAATTTGATTACTGACTTCATTTTAAATCAGGTATCAATTAAAACTAATAATTAGATTTAATTATATCTATGATTTTATTTAACTGATCTAAATCCTTATATTCAAAGGAAATTTTACCTTTATTTCTTTTGCTGTTTTGTATGTCTACATTTAAACCAATTTTATTAGAGATGGATAGCTCTAATGCTATAATATTTGTATCTTTAATATTTTTTGAACTTTGTTTCTTATTTTTAAATAATTGAACAAAATTTTCAGCTTGTCTCACTGAAAGTTTTTTTTCAACAATTTTGCTTGCAACAAAACTTGCATTTTCTAAACCAACTAAAATTTTAGCATGTCCAGGTGTCAATTTTTGTTTCTCAATTAATTTTATTACATCTTCTGGCAATGTTAAGATCCTTAATGAATTTGTTATATAACTCCTACTTTTTCCTATAAACTTTGAAACTTTTTCTTGATCGTAATAGAATTCATCTATAAGTCTTTTGTAACCCTGGGCTTCCTCTAAGGGATTTAGATCACTTCTCTGAACATTTTCTACAATTGCAAATTCGAGAGATTTCAAATCATCTGCCTCCGTAATTACTACTGGAACCTCATGAAGACCCGCCCTTTGAGCTGCAAGCCATCTTCTCTCCCCTGCAATTATTTCAAATTTTGAGTCATCATTGTTTGATTTTCTTACTATAATGGGCTGTATGATCCCTCTTTCTTTAATTGAATTTGTTAAATCTTCTAAATTAATTTTTTCAAAAATTTTTCTTGGCTGATATTTATTAGGAACTAAATCACTTATAGACAACTGATTTTTACTTAGTTCGACTTTTGTTTCACCTATCAAAGATGACAAGCCTCGTCCTAAACCTTTTTTAATTTTATCCATTAAGCAGCACTCCCTATTGTTGACTCTTGATTAATAAATTCATCTGTAAAGCTAAAATATGATTTGCTTCCAGGGCAAGATTTGTCATAAATTAAAACTGGCATCCCATGTGAAGGGGCTTCTGACAATCTTACATTTCTCGGTATCACAGTTGAATAAACCTTCTCAGTAAAATAATCTCTTGCTTCCTTTTCAACTTGTGAAGAGAGCTTATTTCTTTTGTCATACATTGTTAAAAGTATCCCCCTGATCTTTAAATCCGGATTTAAACTCACTTTTATTCTTTCTATCGTCTTCATTAGTTGGGTTAAACCTTCAAGGGCAAAAAATTCCGTCTGTAATGGAACTAAAAGTGAATTAGAGCTTACTAGAGCCATTACTGTAAGTAGGCTCAAAGATGGTGGACAATCGATCAATACATAATCATAAGATCCTTTATAATTGTTTAAATAAGCGGCTAATTTGGCTTTTAATATAAAGGCCCTATTACTATCATCAGCTGTCTCTACTTCCAATCCCGATAAGTCTACATTAGAGGTTATGATATCCAAATTTTCAAACTTTGTTTTTTTTATTACCTCATCAATTTCCTTTGTTCCATTCAATACACCATAAATTGTATCACTTGAGTTATCCATATTTGATAATCCAAGACCTGTAGTTGCATTTCCCTGAGGATCCAGATCAATAACTAAAATTTTTTTCTCCAATTGCGATAATCCAGCCGCAAGATTTATTACTGTAGTAGTTTTTCCTACCCCACCCTTTTGATTTATGACAGAAATGATTTGCATTTAATCTTTTTTATAATCCTTTTAATTTTTTTTTTTAATTTTTTTAATATTTATCAAAAATGAATCTTTACTTGTTAAACTTTTTTTTTCTACGTACTCCAGCTTCCAATATTTTTTAGAATTTTCAAAAATTCTTTTTCCACTTTTTCCCATAAAAAAAATTAAATTTTTATATTTAGAAAAATTTTCATATACTAAATCTAAAACAACTGGCATAGGCTTAAATGCTCTCGACATAATTGTTCCTGTCTCTATATTTTTTATTTCAAAAATGTTTTGTTGAAAAACTTTTGTATTTAAATTTAATTTTTTTGAAACTTCTTTTAAGAAATGGCTTTTATGGTAGCTTTTTTCATATAGATGCACATTCATTTTGTTTTTCATGTTTTTTAGTATAATAGCCACTATAATTCCTGGCATACCACCTCCTGATCCTAAATCTGTAGTTGTATTGCTATTAAAGTCAATAAAATCAATAATTTGCGCTGAATCTATAATATGGCGGTCAATTATCGCCTTTTTAGATGCTGTATTTTGGCTAATTATGTTAATTTTTTTATTTTTTTCAAGAATCATGGATATATAGTTTTCAAAGTCTAAAAATGTTTCACGTGAAACATTTAACTCATTAAGTCTAGAGTAAGAATTTAAAATTTCTTGATCCATTAAGCTATATGCTTAATAGACTTTCTTTTAACGTGTGACAACAAAATATATACAGCTGCTGGGGTTATTCCATCAATTCTAAGTGCTTGACCCATGGTTTTTGGCTTTATTTCTTTAAATTTAGCTTTTACCTCATTAGATAAACCTGAAAGCCCATCATAATTAATTTTATCAGGTATTATTAGGTTTTCATCCCTCTTAAATGCTAATATATCTGCTTTTTGTTTCTTTAAATATCCTCTATAATGAGCATTAATTTCCACTTGTTCGTCAATTTCTTTACTAAAAAAAGGTATATCAGCCCATATTTCTCTAATTTTATTCATATCAACTCCTTTCTGAGTTAATATTTCATTTGAATTTCTTAAAACACCGTCCTTTGCTATTTTTATACCAAATTCGTCGGCTTTATTAGGTGATATAGTTGATTTACCCATTTTTACATTGATTTGGTTAATTTTGTCAAATTTATCTAAATAAATAGATTTTCTTTCATCGCCAATTAATCCAATTTCTAGTCCCTTTGAAGTTAATCTTTGATCTGCATTATCAGACCTCAGACTTAATCTATATTCAGCTCTTGATGTAAACATTCTGTAAGGTTCAGCGACACCTTTGGTGACTAAATCATCTATCATTACTCCTATGTAAGCATCAGATCTATCAAGTATAAAAGGTTCTACTTTTTTCAAAGATAAAGCAGCATTTATTCCAGCTATAAGACCCTGAGCTGCCGCTTCTTCGTAACCTGTTGTTCCATTAATCTGACCTGCAAGGTAAAGATTGTTTATCTTCTTGGTCTCAAGCGTTAAAAACAGCTCTCGTGGATCTATATAGTCATATTCTATGGCATATCCTGGTCTTATAATAGAAACATTCTCTAAACCATTGATATTATTGCATATTTCTTGCTGCACATCAGCCGGGAGTGATGTTGAGATGCCATTTGGGTAAATTGTATGGTCATTAAGCCCTTCTGGCTCTAAAAATATCTGATGTCGGCCTTTATCGGCAAATTTTACTATTTTATCTTCTATAGATGGACAGTATCTAGGTCCAACACCCTGTATACTACCAGAGTACATAGCACTCTTAGATAAGTTTTTTTCAATAATTTTATGAACCTTATCGTTAGTATAAGTTATACGACATGAAACTTGTTTGTTAATATTTTTTTTGGTTAAGAAAGAAAAAAAATAAGGATCATCGTCTGCAAACTGTTCTTCTAAATTTTCATAATTAATTGTTCTTGAGTCAAGTCGAGGAGGGGTTCCTGTTTTTAATCTTCCTATTTTAAAATTGTATTTTTCTAATTGTTCACTTAATCCTGTTGAAGGTTTCTCATCATACCTTCCAGCAGGTGTTCTTTCATCACCTATATGTATCAAACCATTTAAAAAAGTGCCCGTTGTTAGTATTAGCTTAGAACATAAAACTTTTTTACCCTCTTTAGTTATAAAGCCAGTTATTGTATTTTTTTCAAAAATGAACTTTATTACAGGATCTGAAAAAATGCTTAAATTACAGTAGTTTGCAAGTTTTTTTTGCATATATTTACGGTAAAGAGATCTGTCAGATTGAGTTCTGGGTCCTCTTACTGCTGGCCCTCTACTTCTATTTAACAATCTAAACTGTATACCTGACTTGTCTGCTACATCTCCCATAACACCATCAAGGGCATCTATTTCTCTAACTAAATGTCCTTTACCCAATCCTCCTATTGCAGGGTTACAAGACATCTCACCGATAGTTTCTATTTTATGAGTAAATAGGGCAGTGTTCACTCCAAGACGAGAAGAAGCTGCAGCTGCTTCGCACCCAGCATGTCCTCCTCCAATCACCACAACATCAAATGAAAAATCATTTTTCATAAGCCAAATTTATAGGTGATTATATAATTTACAAGATAGGCTTATTTTTTTGTAAATAAACCACATTTATCAACGTTTTTTGATTAAAAAAGGCTAAAAAGCCAGCAAAAAGTCGTATTATTTACCGATACAAAAATCGTTGAAAATACTACCTAATATCTCCTCTACATCGACTTTTCCAACAATCATGCCTAAATGTCTAGTAGCTAATCTTAAATCTTCTGCTGCTTTATCAAAATCGTCTATTTCTTTTTTTTGACTAAAGTTATTCAAATGGTCTAAACACTGTTCTAAATGTTGTCTGTGTCTTTCTCTAGTAATATAAATATCATCACTAATTATAAATTTATTTTTTAAATTATTTTTTATTTTTGAAATTAGTTCATCGATATTTTTATTATCTTTAATTGAGATTAAAACATGATTAATATTTTTTATTTCTGAATCAATTTCTTTTACTAAAAGATCAGACTTGTTTATAACTAAAATTGCATTTTCATCTAATAAATCCTTCAAAACATCAGTAAAAACAGGGCTTTTTGCATCTACCACTACAAGCTTTAAATCTGCTTCTTCGGCTCTATTTAAAGATAATTTAATACCTTTTTTTTCTATCTCATCTTTAGAGTCTCTTATTCCTGCAGTATCAGATATTATTACAGGATAACCATCTATATTAAGATGAGTTTCGATAACATCCCTTGTCGTACCAGCTATTTCAGAAACAATTGCAACATCCCTGTTTGATAAATGATTTATTAAACTAGATTTTCCTGCATTAGTAGGTCCAAGTATTGCAATCTTAAAGCCTTCTCTAATTCTTTCTCCAACTTTTTGATCATTTAAAATCTTTTCAATTTTTTTAATAACTTCATTTGAATTATTTTTAATTTTATCCAAAATATTGTTTGGCAAATCTTCATCTGGAAAATCTATTTTTGCTTCAACATGGGACAAAATTTTTAGAAGTTTTTCTCTTAAAAAATTAAATTGATCTGAAGACTTACCATTCATAATTTTAATTGCTTGTTGTCTTTGAATTTCAGTTTCAGATGAAATTAAATCAGCAATACTTTCAGCTTTTAATAAATTTATTTTTCCATTTTGAAATGCAAGTTTTGTAAATTCACCTGGTTCTGCCAATCTACAATTTTCTATACCTGAGAGAGAGGAGTGCAGGGCATCTACAACGGCTTTGCTACCATGAACTTGGATCTCGGCCATATCTTCACCAGTGTAGCTCTCAGGCCCAGGAAACCATAAGATAATACCCTCATCAATAAGCTCAGAAGTGTTGATTTTGCTGATTTTTCTAAGGGTTGCTAATCTTGGTTTGGGTATTGGCTTGTTGGTTAATAACTCAATAACAGTAGAAGTTTCAGGTCCAGATATTCTTATGACTGAAATTCCGGAAATACCAGGACCACTAGATAAAGCATAAATAGTCATAGGTTGATTATATCTCTAAAAATATAGTTATGTAAAATTTAATTATAAAAATTTCACATATTTAAAAATAAGATTTAAAAGTTAATGCCTCTGTTTTTTTTATTTTATTTATTATACGAATTGTAAATACTGTATACAGTTTGATTAAAATCTTCAGAGAATTTTTTTGTATCAAAAATCACAGAAGATAATATTGTTTCATAGATAGTTTTCCTAATTTTATCTAATTTATTTAAATCTTGAGATAACGAAACAGATTTAGAAACATAGTCATCAACATTATTTGCTACCAAGAAATCATTTTTAGAATTTTTCATAATACTTTCACCACATCTCGATACAAAATTATTACCTTTTAATACAATTACAGGGACGTTCATCCATAATGCCTCGAACGTTGTTGTAACTCCATTATATGGAAAAGTATCTAAGCACAAATCTATATTCTTATAAATATTAAGATGATCTTCATGTTTTAAAAAATTAGCCTTTCGTAAGATTTTTATTTTATCTTCAACGCCATTAGATTTAAATTTGTTCATTAGAATTTCTTCATTACAAAAATTAGATGACTTTAAGATCAAAATTGAGTTTTTAACTTTTGTTAAAATCATTGACCAAGCATCAATTGTTTCATCCGAGATTTTCATAAAATTATTTAAAGATCCAAAAGTAAAATATTTTTGATTCAAAGCTTTCAATTCATTGAATTTTCTCTCATATTTAAAACCACAATGTGCATTCCAGATATTTGGAAGTTTAATTATTTTTTCAGAATATAAATTATACTCATTTTCATAAATCAAATTTTTATCAGCTAACATATAGTCTACTGTATCAAACCCAGTAGTGTTACAGTATGCTAGCCAGGAAATTTGAATTGGTGCTACTCTTGAGTTAAATATTCCTATTCGTTTTGAGTTGGTATACCCAACTAAATCGAATAATATTTCAATATTGTTTTCTTGAATAATTTCAGAAATTTTTTGATTATTAAATTCTTGTAAATCAAACCATTCGTCAGAAAGTTCTCTCAAATGATTTTGACTGATATCATTAGTATCCTTTTTATTTAAAGAAAAAATAAAGATCCTAAATTTTGATTTATCTATATATTTTAAAGTATCTTTTAAAAAATAATTAATAGAATGATTTCTAATAAGATCACAACTAACAAAACCAATATTTATTATCTGGTTTTTAACATTGGCTAATGTATCAATTTTTTTAACTTTTAGTTTTGGATAATATTTAGAATTTTTTTTAGAAATATCGGCAATATCTTTTTGTGACCAATCGTAAAAATAATTAGTTATATATGTTGACTGTCCTCTCAAATCTGTTGAATTAACAGTGTCATTTAAGATTTTGTTAGTAATTTCTTTTATTTTTTTTTTATCTAGCAAATGAAAAAAAAGAAGCAACCCACTTTGAAGAAATTCTTCATTTTTATCAAAATAAAATTCTGCCTCTATGTAGAAATCTTTTGCTTTAAATAAATATTGGGAAAATTCTTTAAAAACACTAGAAACTTTAATAGCAACAATTATAAAGTTTTTTATTCCATTCAACCCATGTATAGATCTTTTTTCCTTTAAATAAGCTTGCTCAAATAAAGAGAGTGCATTTAAAATGTCTTCTTTTGATGGATTGCTTTTTAAATAATATGAATTCCCAAGCAAATTTATTAACCCTGATGGTCTGTCTTTTGGTAAAGTAGATTTTTCGGTAAACTTTATCAGTTCATCGTATTTTTTCTCTATATAAAAAGCTTTAATTTTATTCTTAACTTCTTCTGAAATCATGATCAATTATCAACTTTATTGTTATAAACTTTTTCTAATGAAGAAAAGAATTCATCTGAGAACTTTTTTTTATCAAAAAGCGGCGAGTTAAGAGCATTTTCAAAAAGATTTTTTCTTAATTTTAAAAGCATTTCCTTATCCTTGGCCAGAGAAACTGCTTTATTTATATATTCTTCCCTATTTTTAGCAATTAAGTTATGAAGTTTTAAATTTTTATTTATAGAGTAGCCGCATCTAGAATTAAAATTATAACCTTCCATAACTATAACTGGAACATTCATCCAAATTGATTCAAATGAAGTTGTCACACCATTCCAGGGAAATGTATCTAAAGCAATATCTATTTTTTTATACTCATTTATATGATCAATAAAATTTTTATTATAATCTGAAAATATAATAGATTCTAAAACTCCATGTTTATCAAATTTTTTTTTATACAATTCTTTAGATGTTGCGACTGAAGTTTTTAAAAGTAATTTTGAATTTTTAATTTTTTTTAATATTGAAGACCAAACTTCTATTACATCATCATTTATTTTGCTAAAATTATTAAAACATCCAAATGTTATAAAATTATTGTTTTCTGACGGCATACTATTCTTTAATCTTTCAAGGGGGTATCCACAATGACAATTCCAAATATTAGGTAAATAAATAATTTTCTCAGAATAAAAATTTTCTTCTTGGGGTTTAATCAGATTTTTATCAACAATTAAATAATCCATCTCTTTTAATCCTGTGGTATTTGTATAACCACACCACAAAACTTGAATTGGTGCTAAACGATTTTTAAATAAAGGCAATCTATGGTTTGAAGAAAAACCGTTAAGATCAATCATAATATCTATTTCGTCTTCTCTAATTTTATTGATTACCTCTAAATCATTAAGCCTCGAAATATACAAATATTTGAAAACATATTTATTAAATTCCTTAACAGTATCATCGTCTACTAAATGATGATTATGATATAAATGAATTTTAAACTTTTCTTTGTTATATGAGGTTAGAACTGATTTTAAAAAATAAGTGACGGAATGTTTGGATCTTATATCTGATGAAATAAAACCAATATTTATCTTATTATTTTTTGAAATTTTAAAATCAATCAATTCCTCTTGTGAATAGATGGGTAACTTATCATTAATTAGTTTTGAATTATCAAAATAATCACGTTGTGACCAATCATCGATATAATTATTAAAAAAATTATAAGAAGCAATTAAATCTGGTTCAGGATGTGATTGAATAATTTTTTTAAGAAAATCAATAACAGTTTTAACACTAGATGTTCGCTTAAAAACCCTTAGGATTGCCTTCATTAAATTCAAATCGTTATTAAACAATTCTTGGTTTTCCTTGTAGATTAAATTTATCTCTTCAAAAAAATTGTTTTTAAACTTATTTCTATTTTTTTCATGTTCTTTATCAAAGAGGGCTACAGATGCATTAATTAAATTTTTTAAAGTTTCTTTTGACTTTTTTTTATCTATTTCTTTAAAATAAGAATTTCTAAAATCTCCGATTGCAAGCCTGATAGTTTCACTCGAATTACCAGACATCATCCTGCAAACACCTGATAAGTTTAATAATGCAGGGGTTTTTTCTTCATTTTTAATTTGTTCAATTATTATAATAACCTTAGAGTATTTTTTTTCTTTAAAGAGAGTTAATAAATCCAATTTTTCTTTATTCATTAATAATATTATATCTCTAAATTTATTGAGATGTAGAATTTTAGGAGTTTTAAAATAATTTTTATAATATAAGTGAAAAAAATTTATTAATTAGGCTGGTTTGTTCATCGAATTAAAAAACTCAGCGTTATTTTTAGTATCTTTTAATTTTGAGTTTATAAACTCTATGGCGTCCATAGTTCCCATTGGAGCAATAATTCGTCTTAAAACATTCATTTTTTGAAGATCATTTTTGTCAAACAAAAGTTCTTCTCTTCTGGTTCCAGACTTTGTTATATCGATAGCTGGGTATATTCTTTTGTCTGCTATTTTTCTATCCAATATTGTTTCGCTATTACCTGTTCCTTTAAATTCTTCGAAAATTACTTCATCCATTCTACTTCCTGTATCGATTAAAGCTGTAGAAATAATTGTTAATGAGCCGCCTTCTTCAATGTTTCTTGCTGCACCAAAAAATCTTTTAGGTCTCTGAAGTGCATTTGCATCAACACCTCCTGTTAGAACCTTGCCTGAACTTGGTATAACGGCATTATATGCTCTACCTAATCTTGTTATAGAATCTAATAATATAATAACATCTTTTTTGTGTTCAGTTAATCGTTTGGCTTTTTCAATAACCATTTCAGCCACTGCTACGTGCCTTTGCGCTGGTTCATCAAAAGTAGAGCTAATTACTTCTCCTTTTACAGTTCTTTGCATGTCCGTTACTTCCTCGGGGCGTTCATCGATTAGTAGCACCATAAGGTAACACTCTGGATAATTTTTAGCTATTGAGTTTGCAATGCTCTGCAAAATCATTGTTTTCCCAGCTTTCGGTGGAGAAATAATTATAGATCTTTGTCCTTTTCCGATTGGACTAACTAAATCAATTAGTCTTGGAGTTAAATCTTGTTTTTTTTCAACTTTTGTAGCCTCAACTTCCATAACCAACTGTTTATCTGGATATAAGGGTGTTAAGTTATCAAATGCAATTTTATGTCGTGCCTTTTCAGGTTCCTCAAAATTTATCTTACTAACTTGCAATAACGCAAAATATCTTTCTCCTTCTTTAGGAGCTCTTACTGGTCCTTCAACAGTATCTCCGGTCCTCAAACCAAATTTTCTAATTTGACTTGGGCTCACATATATATCATCTGGTCCCGGAAGATAATTTGACTCCATTGCTCTTAAAAAACCAAAGCCATCTTGTAATAACTGTAAAACACCCACGCCAGTTATTTCTTCTTGCTCTGCGACTTTCTTAAGAATAGCAAAAAGGATTTCTTGTTTTCTTAATGTGCTAGCATTTTCAATACCAAGCTCTTCGGCCTGGGTAATGAGCTGTTCAGATGATTTTAGTTTTAGTTCTTGAATGTTCATGATTGTTTTTTCGATAAGGACTTATCTGATTTATTCAATATATATGCTAGAATTGTTATTTCAACCCTAGATTGGCTTAAAAATAGCCAAAAAAACAACAATTATTAAAATTACTGTTGGTATTTCATTAATAATCCTAAAAAATTTTGCAGATCTTGTATTTAATGAATTCTTCAAATCATTAAGACATTTAC
Organism: uncultured Pelagibacteraceae bacterium; assembly: GCA_902591535.1. Classification (GTDB taxonomy): domain Bacteria; phylum Pseudomonadota; class Alphaproteobacteria; order Pelagibacterales; family Pelagibacteraceae; genus Pelagibacter. The sequence goes on from CACJBA010000006.1 coordinate 27,553, forward strand.
CCAAATAATCGTTGTAAGCTGACAACAAAATTATCAGGACAATTTTAGTTTGAAACCACAATTGGGAAAAAATTTCTATCCCATTGAGATAGATCAAAACCAGTCCAAATACCCAAGTAAAAATCATAGCTGGCCGCATAATGTAATAAAATAATCTTCTTTCCATAACTTCAAAAATATCTGTTGCTTCTTTTTTTTCTTTATTCTCAACATGGTAAACAAAAATTCTTGGAAGATATAAAAGACCAGCCATCCAAGAAATGACTGCAATTAAATGTAGAGACTTAAATAATAAGTACATATTCATTGATCAGATATTTCTTTCAATTAAAGATTTTAATAAAAGGATATGATCATCATTGTCATTTAAGCAAGGAACCATATCAAAATTTTCTCCTCCGGAACTAATAAAGCTCTCTTTTCCTTGAATTAAGATTTCCTCCAGAGTCTCAACACAATCAGATGAAAAGCCCGGGCAAATTGTAAGAACATTTTTAATTCCTTCTTTGGGCAAGTTTTCAAGAGTCTTGTCAGTATAGGGTTGAAGCCATTCTTGCGGACCAAATCTTGATTGGAATGTCGTTTTAATTTTAATTGAATTAAACTTTTCTGAAATAAGCCTTGTGGTTTTTTGACAGTAACAATGATAGGGATCTCCTTTATCAAAATATTTTTTTGGTATCCCATGATAAGAAGCTATGATTAGATCTGGTTTCCAATTAATTTCATTTAGTTTTTTGTTAATAGAATTAACAAGCGCATCTATATAAAGTGGATCAGACTCATAATGAGGTATTATTTTCAAAGAGGGTTGCCATCTCATTTTCATTAAGGTTCTGTAAACTTCATCACAAACAGTCGCTGTTGTGGCTGCTGCATATTGTGGATAAAGAGGAAGTATAATTAAATTTTCACAACCCATTTCATGTAATTTATAAATCTTTCTTTTAATACTGGGGTTTCCGTATCTCATTGCAAAATCTATAATAATATTTTCTTTAAGTATTGAGTTTGAAGTTTTCTCACTTTGCTTTTTTGTATAATAAAGAAGTGGCGACATATTTTCGTCCTTCATCCATATTTCCTTATAGGCTTTGGCTGTTTTAGAGGGCCTAAAATTTAAAATAAAAACATTCAAAATTATTTGCCAAATTAAAGGATTTACCTCAATAACCCTTCTATCAGAAAGAAACTCTCTCAAATATTTTCTTATATCAAACCAGCTAGTAGAGTCTGGTGTCCCTAGATTGACTATAAGAACACCTGTTTTACCAAATTTTATAGGGGGGTGGTTTTTGTCCATAACTTAGTAATTTTTTACAATATTTATTAAATTCTCGACCATTTCTGGATTGGTCTCTGGTAAAATACCATGACCAAGATTAAATATATATGGGTGATCTTTAAAAACTTCCAAATATTTTGAAGCCTCTTTTTTTAAAGTTTCTTTATCTGTTAATAAAATTTTAGGATCCAGACCACCTTGTATGGGTATTTTTATATCTTTCAGTATTTTTTTTGGATCAACATTATAATCGATACTAACAGCATCGGGTTTAACAATATCGCAAAATTCTTTATAATTTTTTATTTCTCTAGGGAAACATATCACTGGCACATTTAAAGATTTAACATAATTTACTAAATTTAAAGTAGGGGTATAAACATAATTTGGTAGGTCTTTTTCTTCTAGTAAACCAGCCCAACTATCAAAGATTTGAATTATATTAGCACCACTGTCAATTTGATTTTTTATGTGAATTTTTAAAAATTTTTCAATTATTAATAAAATTCTATTAATTAAAAATTTATCTTTAAAAAAATCTTTTTTTAAATTTTTTTTAGGTGACTGTTGATTGATCATATAGACCAACAATGTCCACGGAGCACCAACAAAACCAATGGTATTTTTATTGTTTAAACTAGTATCCGAGCTAACTTTTTTTATTACCTTGTATACACGGTGTATTTTTTCTACAAAGTCAATTTCATCGGTTTTAGCAATTTCATTTAAATTTAATTTTCCTAATTTTGGCCCAAAGTTTTTTTCAAATTCTACTTTTTGACCTAACCCGTATGGAAGCATTAAGATATCTGAAAATATTATTGCAGCATCTAAATCAAATCTTTTTAAAGGTTGCAGAGTTATTTCTGATGATAAATCGTCATTCAAACATAGATTGATAAAATTAGGATTTTCTTTTCTAATTTCTCTAAACTCTGGTAAATATCTACCAGCTTGTCTCATAATCCATATAGGGTTAAATGAGGTATCCTTGTTGATTAATATTTTACTTAACGGTTTCATAAATAAGCTTTAATAATTATTGTAGTTGTAATATATCCTGTGAATAAAGGTGATTAATTTTTATAAACATTATATTCACAGTTTATTAAAGTATTGAGTATCTAAAATTGTTTAAAATGAAGCTTTTTTGTACCATGATGAATTTTTGTGAATTATTTAGAATGTTTATTATTAATGTTGATAAAACCCTTATTTTACAGGCTTAATTAAAGAAAAATTAAATTGAGTAATTTCATTAAAATTATACAAATTTATTAAGCGTTTATACATGAGTAATACATATCAAATATATCTTATTTCAGATTCTACAGGAGAAACTTTGGATAGAATTTTTTTAGCTCTAAAAGCGCAATTTTTAAACATAGAATACAAAGTTCATTCTTATTCTTTTACAAGGACAGAAAATCAAATTTTAAAAATTTTAGAAGAAGCTAAGAAAAATGAAAATTCAATTATATTATACACAATAGTTGATAATAACTTAGCAAAATATCTAGCAAATGTTAGTCAAGACAAAAAAATCCCATGTTTTGGTATCCTTGGAAATTTAATTTTAAACTTTTCTAAAATTCTAAATCAAAAAGCCACACACGAACCAAGCGGCCAGCACATTTTAAATGAAGAATATTATGATAGGATTGAAGCTATTCAATTTACAATGAATCACGATGATGGTAATTTAATCAACGAAGTAGAAAAATCAGACATAATTCTTGTTGGAGTAAGCAGAACAAGCAAAACACCCACTTCAATTTACCTTGCCAACAAAGGATTTAAAACTTCTAATATTCCTTTAGTAAATGAAAATTCATTACCAGAAACTCTTAAACAAAATCCTAAAATGACTTGTGTAATTGGTTTAAGTACTGAACCAGAAAGGCTGGCTGATTTAAGAAAAAATAGAATGAACTCTTTAAAAGAGACGGAAAACATAAAATATACTGATCTAGAAAATATTAAAAAAGAGGTTCTAAATGCAAAAAGAACTTTTCAAAAATATAAATGGCCTTTAATAGATGTAACACGGAAATCTGTTGAAGAAACAGCGGCATCAATTATTAAAATTCATGAAATATACTTAAATAATGCCAAATAAAATCATTCTTGCATCAAAAAGTAAAATTAGAAAACAAATTTTAGAAAAGAATAACATAGAAAGCATTGTAGAGCCCTCTAATGTTGACGAAGAAATTGTTAAGATAAGTTTATTAAAAGAAAAAGCTACCCCTGAATTGATTTCAAAAAACTTAGCAGAATTAAAGGCAAACAAAGTAAGCATGAAAAAAACTGATGAAATGGTATTGGGCGCTGACAGCGTAATAGATCTTGGTGGTGAATTAATATCTAAACCAGGCAGTAGAGACGAAGCAATGGAAATCTTAAAAAAACTTAACGGAAAATCACATTTTTTAATTAGCTCTGTTTGTATATCAAAAAACGGATCAATGATTTGGAATTATACTGACAAGGCAACTTTGACCATGAAAAATTTTTCTGATGATCAGCTAAAAAACTATTTATCTAAAATATCTGATGAAAATCTTTATTCTTATAACGTCTATCAAATAGAAGGTGAAGGTAGAAATTTGTTTCAAGAAATTAAAGGTGATGAAGATACTGTAATGGGGCTTCCAATAAAAAAAATAAAACAATATTTGGATGAGACAAGATGAAAAATTATTTAGTAATTGGAAATCCTATAGATCATTCTTTATCACCTAAATTACATAATACTTGGTTAAAAACTAATAATATCAATGCTTTTTATGATAAGCAAAAACTTGAAGAAAATGAAATTGAAAACCTTGTTCAAAAAATTAAACAACAAAAAATAGCTGGTGCAAACGTGACTGTGCCTTTTAAAAAAAAAGTTATACCATTTTTAGATAAGTTAAGCTTTGAAGCAGAAAAAACACAATCTGTAAATACAATAGTTTTTTAAGAATAACAAGTTAGTAGGACATAATACTGATGTTATTGGATTTACTAGAGCCATTACAGATCTAAATTTTAATATAAAGGGTAAAAAAATTTTTATTTTGGGTGCTGGTGGGGTTGTGCCATCAATTGTTTTTGCTTTAAACAAAATGGAAGTATCTCAAATAATAATAAGCAACAGAACAAAAGAAAAGGCAGAAAATTTAAAAAATCAATTTAAAAACTTAAAAATTATAGATTGGGGAGACTTACAAGATTTTGATATAATTATTAATGCCACAAGTTTAGGCCTGAATAAAGAAGAGATAAATTTAGATTTCACAAAGATTGGAGATGGCAAATTATTTTATGATGTTATTTATAATCCAAGTGAAACTAATTTTTTAAAAGAAGGAAGAAAATTAGGAAACAAAGTGGAAAACGGAAAATTGATGTTTTTATATCAGGCTTTTGAAGCATTTAAATTATGGCATGGTGTTGAGCCTCAGATTAATCAAAATATACTTAAACTTTTACAAAATGATTAGAATTGGAATTTTAGGGGATATGGGTTCAGGCAAAAGTTATGTTGCAGAAAACTTTGGGTATCCAGTATTTAATGCAGACAATGAGGTATCTAAACTTTATAAAAAAAATAGGAAAATTTTTAGAAAACTTAATAAAAAATTACCAAATTACATACAATCTTTTCCAATAGATAAAATTGAAGTTACAAAGGCGATATTAATTAATAAATCTAATCTAAAAAAAATAATTAAAATTGTTCATCATGAAATTAAAAAAAAAATGAAATTGTTTATTAAAAAAAATAAAAATAAAAAAATTGTCGTATTAGATATTCCTTTATTATTAGAAAACAAAATTAATAACAAATCAGATATACTTGTCTATGTTGAATCTAAAAGAGAAGATATTGAAAAAAGAATTAAAAAAAGAGTAAATTTTAATAAGAAACTTTTTAATAAGTTTAAAAAAATTCAGTACAGTAAAAGTTATAAAAAAAGAAAATCAGATTTTATAATAAAAAATGATTTTACAAAGAAATCTGTTAAAAAGAGCATAAGAAATATTTTAGATAAAATTAAATAAATGAAAGAAATAGTTTTAGACACCGAAACAACTGGAATTTCAGTCAAAGAAGGTCATAGGATAGTTGAAATCGGGTGCATTGAACTTGATAATCTTGTTCCAATTAATAAATTTCATGCATATTTAAATCCAGAAAGAAAAGTTTCAGAGAAAGCTTTTGAAGTACACGGCTATTCTGATGAATTTTTGTCCAATCAAAAAAAATTTGGTGAAATTGTAGAGGACTTTCTAAAATTTATTGAGGGTAAAAATTTAATTATTCATAATGCCGAGTTTGACCTTGCTCATTTAAATAATGAGCTTTTGCTAAACGGAAGAAAAAAGATAGAAAATGAAGTAATCGATACCTTGGAGTTGGCAAGAACAAAATTTCCAGGTTCAGCATCTAGTTTAGATGCACTTTGCAAAAGATTTAGAATTGATAATTCTAGAAGAGCTAAGCATACGGCATTAATTGATTGTGATCTTTTGGCAAAAGTTTATATAAATTTAATAGATCAAAAAGAACCAACGCTTGATTTTAAAAATGAAGAAAAAAACGAAATAAGCAAAACAATCGGAAATGTTTCTTATTTTAAAAAAGTGGTTCAACCCTCAGAGGAGGAAATTGTCAAACACAAAGAATATTTGAAAAATCTTTTAAAAAAAAATTACTATTAATTAAATTGTTGCAAATATAGATTTTCAAAATCTATCTTTTTCTCAAATTTTACATTTCCATAGCCTGAGTTATGCAGCATATTTAAAAAAGATTTTTCAAGGTTCGGATAAATTTTAATTTGTGCATCACATAAAATAATTTTTTCTAACTCTTTTTTTTCCTTGACATCATCATCTACTTTTATAATGGTTGCGTAAGTCATTTCAAAATGAGATTTGTATTTACTTTCCTCTTTATCTTCAAATTTTAAAATTGTGTTTATCTCTACCATTTTATTTTTTAGAGGTTTTGAAATTATGTTAATGTTTAGCTGATATTTTAAAATATTATCTTTTACAAAAATATATGTTTCAGCATCTTTTGTTTCACTTGACATATCTTTAATGTATTGGCCTAAAATTTTAAATTTTTCTGTCATCATTGTCATCTATATCTTCGTACTCACCGTCAATAAAATTATTTTTTTTTTTATTTACATGATTAAATTTTTTAAAAAAACTACTAAATATGAATTTTCTGCTTAAAGGAAAAATTAAAAAAAAACCCACTAGGTCAGTAACAAATCCAGGAATTATTAATAATACTGCTGCAAAAGCAATGGCTGCCCCTGATAACATTTCATAAGTTGGAGTTTCGTTCTGTCTTAACTGATTAAATCCAGCTTTAAGTGTATTTAATCCCTCATATTTAGCGTAATAAATGCCAACAAAAGCAGTCGTAAAAATCAATAAAATAGTAGTAATTGCTCCTATTTGAGATCCTATCTTAATCAAAAGGTAGATTTCGATTACTGGAATAAGAATAATTGTTAAAAATATAGGGTTCATTTGTCCTTAATCTAAATTGCCGGTTGAAATTAATCAACAGAGTAATTACTATTTAGTCATGAATTATAGTTTCGAATATATAGATATTATTTTACTTGCAATGATTGCGGGTTTTATCTTTTTAAGACTGAGAGGTATCTTGGGAAAAAGGTCAGGTTTTGAGGGTAAAGCACCAGGTCAATTTAAAGAAGTGTTAAAAAATATAAATATTGAACAACCAAAAAAAGCTAACGAAAAATTTGATGATGAAGCACAAAAAGAATTTATTAAAGGTGCTAAAATAGCTTATGAAACTATTATTACTGATTTTAGTGACAATGATAATAAAATTACAACAAGTAAACCTTTATTAAACAACAAGATTTATGAGCAGTTTAGTGAAGCGCTCAAAGAAAGATCCAGCCGGGGTCATTATGCAGAAATTACGTTTATAGGCGTTAATAAAGCTGAGATTAAAGAACATAAAAAGCTTGGTAATATTTTAAATGTCACGGTGAATTTTATTGGAGAAGTAATTACCTGTATCAGAGATAAGGATAAAAAAATAGTTTCAGGTGATCCAGAAAAAATTAAAAAGATTTATGATACCTGGGTTTTTTCAAGAGACACTACTTCTCAAAATCCAAATTGGCAGTTAGTTAATATTTTAACATAATTGAACGATAAAATTTCAGATAAAGATAAGATAGATTGGGAAAATTTTCTTAATAGTAATGAAAAATTAATCGATAAAGATTATAAAAAAAAAACAAATTCAACATATTCGTCAAGAACAATAGATCTTCATGGTTACACTTTGGAACAGGCAAATATTGCTATAGAAAAATTTATAATTAAATCTTTTTCGAAAAAGATTAATAAATTAATTGTTGTAACTGGTAAAGGTATTCATTCAGATAACGAAAAAAACCCGTATGTCTCAAAAGATCTTAGTATTTTAAAATATTCCGTTCCAGAGTTTATTTCAAACAACAAAATTCTAATGGAAATGATTTATGATATTCAGGATGCAAAAATTGAAGATGGTGGTAGTGGCGCTTTTTATATACATTTAAAAAAAAATAAAAAACCATGATCATTTGGCTTGCTTCCTATCCAAAAAGTGGAAATACTCTCTTAAGGTCAATATTATCATCATATTTTTATTCAAATGATGGAATTTTTACTTTTGAAAATTTAGAAAAAATATCTCAGTTTCCTCAGACTAGTCACTTGATGTCTATAGGTGTTGACGTTGAAAATGAAAAAGAAGTATTCAAAAATTTTATTAATGCTCAAAATTCTATTAACAAAGATAATGATAAAGTAAAATTTTTTAAAACTCATAGTTCTTTATGTAAAATGTATGAGTCTAATTTTACAGATTTAAAAAATACATTGGGAGCAATTTATATTGTTCGTGACCCAAGAAATGTTGTTACTTCTTTAGCTCATCATTATAATTTGAGTATTGATCAAGCAACAGATGTAATGATTGATAAAAATAGATTAATGGATAAAACACCTAAAAATTGTAGGGTTTTTTTAGGTTCATGGAATTTTAATTATAACTCTTGGAAAAATCTTAAAGATCAAAACAAATTTTTATTAATTAAATATGAAGATTTAATAAATAAGAAAAAAACTGTTTTATTAAAAATTTTTAAATATTTAGATTTATTAGGTTTAAAATCAAATCTAGATATGACCAAATTAAACAAGGCAATTAAAACAACAGAGTTCAAAAATATGAAAAAAAAAGAGGAAAATGAGACGTTTTATGAAGCAGTAATTGATAGTAAGACTGGCAAAAGAAAAAATTTTTTTAATCTTGGTCCTAAAAATAATTGGAGGGAATTATTAGATCAAAAAAATAAGGATAAAATTGAAAGTAACTTCGAAAAAGAAATGATGGAGCTTGGATATCTTTAATTTTAAAGAATAAATTTTGAGAGATCTGTATCTTTCACTAAGTTGTCTAAATTTTTATTAATATATTCTTTATTAATAATAATTTTTTCTCCAGCACGATCAGTTGCTGTAAAGCTAATTTCATCTAAGATTTTTTCAATTATAGTGTGTAATCTTCTTGCACCAATATTTTCAACTGTAGCATTTACCTCAGAGGCTATATTCGCAATTGCATCTATACCATCATCAGAAAATTCTAAATCAACATTCTCTGTTTTCAATAAAGCTACATATTGTTTAATTAAACTAAAATCTGGTTCTCTTAAGATTCGTTTAAAATCTTCACTCGTTAAGGCCTCTAATTCAACTCTTATGGGCAACCTTCCTTGCAATTCTGGAAGTAAATCAGAAGGTTTTGCAAGTTGGAAAGCACCAGATGCAATAAATAAAATATGGTCTGTTTTAATAGGTCCATGCTTTGTATTAACTGTTGTTCCTTCAATTAGAGGTAATAAATCTCTTTGAACACCTTCTCTTGAAACATCTCCGCCAACTCGGTCGGTTCTTGCTGAAATTTTATCTATTTCATCTAAGAACACTATTCCGTTATTTTCAGTTGAAAGTTTTGCAGCTTTAATAATTTTGTCTTGTTCAATCAATTTATCAGACTCATCATTAATTAAAATTTCATGAGATTCTTTTACTGACATTTTCTTTTTCTTTTCTTTATTACCCATAGATTTACCGATCATTTCACCAATATTTATCATTCCCACATTCGCTCCAGGCATTCCAGGAATTTCAAAAGAAGCTCCACCAGATCCAGTATCGCTTACAGCAATTTCAATTTCATTATCGTCCAGATCACCATTTCTTAATCTTTTTCTAAAACTTTCTCTTGTAGCTAGACTTGCTTTTTTTCCAACTAAAGCATCTAGAACTTTTTCTTCTGCTGCTTTTTGAGCTTGAGCATACACTTCTTTTCTTTTTTTTACCTTCTCCATCGCAATTGCAATTTCAATTAAGTCTCTAATAATTTGCTCCACGTCTCTTCCAACATATCCAACTTCAGTAAATCTTGTTGCCTCAACTTTTACAAAGGGTGCTTCTGCTAATTTTGATAATCTTCTTGAAATCTCAGTTTTTCCAACACCAGTTGGTCCAATCATTAGAATATTTTTAGGTAAAACTTCGTTTTTCATCTCACCCTTCAGAGCTTGTCTTCTCCACCTATTTCTTAGCGCAACAGCCACCGCTCTTTTTGCTTTGTTTTGTCCAACAACAAACCTGTCTAATTCTGAAACAATTTCTCTAGGGGACAAAGAACTAACTAAAGAAGCTTCGTCTTTTTGATCTTTATCTTTTGGGTGTAGTTGTGTTACGTTTGATTTATCCATTATATTTTTTCAATTTTAACATTATCATTTGTGAAAACACATATATCAGCAGCAACTTTAATTGCTTTCTTTGCTACTTCCTCAGCTGACATATCACCTTCCATTAAAACTTTTCCAGCCGCTAAAGCATAATTTCCTCCAGAGCCAATTCCAATCACATCTCCCTCAGGTTCTAAAACATCACCAGTTCCAGAAATAATATAACTGTTGTTTTTATCTCCAACAGCCATAAGTGCTTCTAGTCTTCTTAAATATTTATCTGTTCGCCAATCTTTTGCTAACTCAACGGCAGCTCTTGATAAGTTTCCAGCATGTTTTTCTAATTTTCCTTCCAATCTTTCAAACAAAGTTAAAGCATCTGCAGTTGATCCTGCAAAACCAGCAACCACATCTCTTTTTTCAATTTTTCTGACTTTTGAAGCAGTACTTTTTACAACGGTATTTCCCATACTTACTTGTCCATCACCAGCAACTACTACTTCATTATTTTTTCTTACTAGTACAATTGTTGTCATAACTAATAAATGGTAACTATTTTTGATACTTCAAGTGTTCAGACTAATATTGATATAGTGGGATTATGTATGTATACCATTAAAAATATATGGCTAGAAAAGGAAAAGTATCTCGAAAAACAAAAGAAACCAGTATCAATGTTGAAGTAAATATTGATGGTAAGGGTAAATACCAAATTGACACTGGTATAGGTTTCCTAGACCACATGCTTGAGCAATTATCAAAGCATTCATTAATTGATTTAAAAGTTAAAGCAAAAGGAGATACTCATATCGATCTTCACCACACAACAGAAGATACAGGTATAGCAATTGGCGAGGCTTTAAAGAAAGCCGCTAAAAAATTTGTAGGAATAAAAAGATATGCGCACACAGTTATTCCAATGGATGAAACTTTAACAAGGGTTGCAATAGATGTTTCAAACAGACCTTATTTGATATGGAAAGTAAAATTGAAAGTTGAGAAACTTGGAGAAATGGACACAGAATTATTTAAAGAATGGTTCCAAGCTTTCTCCCAATCAGCTGGCATCACAATGCACGTTGAAAATATTTATGGTGATAATAGTCACCACATAATTGAGTCTTGTTATAAAGCTTTAGCAAGATCTTTAAGAGCTGCACTAGAGATGGATCCAAGAAACAAAAAGAGCATTCCATCCACTAAAGGCTCATTATAAGGTTAATGAACGTCACAATTGTTGATTATAATTCGGGCAACATAAGCTCGGTGATAAACTCCTTTGAGGAAGTTGCTAAAGATAAGGTAAATATTGAAGTAACTTCGGATTTAAATAAAATTAAATCTTCTGATAAAGTCGTTTTACCAGGGCAGGGTTCGTTTAAGAGTTGTGTTGATGCGCTTAATAAGATTGATGGTTTAGTTGATATATTAAGTGAATTTGCAATAAATAATAAAAAACCACTTCTTGGAATTTGTGTAGGACTTCAAATGTTTGCAGATATTGGTTACGAAGAAACAGAAACCAAAGGTCTTGGTTGGGTTTCAGGAAAAGTATCAAAAATAGATAATCAAAATGGAAAATTCAAACTTCCTCATATTGGTTGGAATCAAATAAATATTGTTAAAGATAGTAAAATTTTTAAAGATATAGAAAACAATTCTCACATGTATTTTGTTCATAGTTATGAATTTATTCCAAATGATAAAAGTGTAATTTCAGGAACAACAGATTATTCTTCAAATATTGTTTGTTCAGTTGAAAAAGATAATATCTTTGGAACTCAATTTCACCCCGAGAAAAGTGATAAAACTGGACTTAAAATAATTGATAATTTTATAAATTTATAAAATGAAAATATTTCCAGCAATAGATATTAAAGATAAAAAGTGTGTGAGGTTAGTCAAAGGAGATTTTGATAGCAAAACTGAATATAAAATGTCTCCAGTTGAACAAGCTGGTAGATATAAGGATCATGGTTTTAAAAACTTACACATAGTTGATTTAGATGGAGCTTTAACTGGTGAAACAGTAAATTTGGACATTATTCAAGAAATAGTAACTAAATTTGATCTTAAAATTGAAATTGGTGGAGGATTAAGAAACTTTGAAAGTATTCAGAAATATACTGATGCTGGTGTTGAAAAAGTTATTTTAGGAAGTGCAGCTATAAAAGATAAAAATTTTTTAAAAGAAGCTTGTGAAAAATTTCCAAATAAAATTGCTTTAGGTTTAGATGCTAAAGATGGATATTTGTCTGTCTCTGGTTGGAAAGAAAATTCTAATAAACTAACATTAGATTACTTAAAAGAAGTGAATGATTATGGCGCAAGTAGGTTGATTTATACAGATATAAATAGAGATGGGATGAAGCAAAGTCCTAATTTTGAAGAGACATCAAAAGTTGCAGATACTTCAAATTGTCCTGTAATTATATCTGGCGGGGTTTCATCAATTAATGATATTAAAAAAGCAAAGAAATTAAATAATAATAATATCGAAGGAATAATAGTTGGAAAAGCTATCTATGATGGTGATATTAAATTAGAGGAACTAGCTAAGGAGTTAGATGCTTAAAAAAAGAATAATACCTTGTTTAGACGTTAAGAATGGACGTGTCGTTAAAGGTATTAATTTTGTAGATTTAAAAGATGCAGGTGATCCAGTTGAACAAGCTAAAATTTATTCGGATGGTGGAGCAGACGAAATTTGTTTTTTAGATATTACTGCTTCAAATGAAAATCGAGATACTATTTATGACGTCGTTGAAAGAACTTCTAAGAATTGTTTTGTTCCTTTGACTGTTGGAGGAGGGGTTAGAAGTATTGAAGATATTAATAAACTTTTAAACTGCGGTGCTGATAAAGTTTCTATAAATACTGCTGCAGTTCAAAACTCAAAAGTAGTTGAGGAAAGTTCTAAAAAGTTTGGTTCACAATGCATTGTTGTTGCAATAGACGCAAAAAAAAATGGGGAAAATTGGGAAATTTTTACTCATGGTGGAAGAAACCCAACAGGGATTGATGCCATTCATTTTGCAAATAAGATGGAAGAATCTGGAGCAGGAGAATTACTTGTAACTTCGATGGATAAAGATGGAACTCAATCAGGATATGATATTGACTTAATGAAAAAAATTTCATCCAATGTTAATATTCCAGTCATTGCATCCGGAGGCGTTGGAACATTAGATCATTTGGCCGAAGGAATTAGTGCAGGTGCGAGTGCAGTTTTAGCTGCATCTATATTTCACTATGGAACATATTCAGTCCAAGAAGCTAAACAGTATTTGGCTTCAAAAGATATACCTGTTAGAATTTAAAATGCTTAAAATTTTAGAAGAACTTGTTTTGCTAGCTAGAGAGAGAAAAAATAATCCAGTACAAGGATCTTACACCAATAAACTTTTAGAAGATAAAACTTTAGCTAAAGAAAAAGTACTTGAAGAAGTAAACGAGCTAATAGAAGCTGTAGAAGAAAACTCAAATAAGATACATGAGGCAGCGGATGTTCTATATCATTTAATGATGTACTTAGAGGCTAATGGTATGAAAATTGAGGATATAATGGAGGAATTATCTTCCAGAAAGAAATAATACTCCTATAAAATATTTATAAATTCTATAAGTAATTTCACCCTAAAGAAAAGATATACTTTTTTAAAAATGAGCCATAAATTCTACAAACCAGCAAGATCAAGATTGCAAAGAAGTGAATTAGCAGTACCAGGTTCCTCACCGAAAATGTTCGAGAAAGCTTTAAATTCCTCTGCAGATTATATTTTTTTAGATTTAGAAGATGCAGTTTCTCCTAATGATAAAATAGCAGCTAGAGCGAATGTAATTAAAGCGCTTAATGAAATTAAATGGAGAGAAAAAGGTAAAACCATTTCAGTTAGAATAAATAGTCTTGATACCCATTATATGTACAGTGATTTAGTAGAAATTGTTGAACAAGCAGGAGAAAACGTGGACACAATTTTAGTTCCTAAAGCTGGAACAGCTAGTGATGTTTATATGGTTGATTGTTTGTTGACACAAATCGAAACAAATAAAAAATTAAAAAATAAAATAGGAATTGAATGTTTAATTGAAACTGCATTAGGTATGTCCAATATAAAAGAAATAGCAAAATCAAGTGATAGACTTGAAGCTTTGCATTTTGGTGTTGCAGATTATGCGGCAAGTTTGAGAGCAAGAACTGTAGTTATAGGTGGATTAAATCCTGAATATCCCGGGGATCAATGGCATCATGGTTTATCAGAACTAGTTATGACTTGTAGAGCATATGGTCTTAGAGCGATAGATGGTCCATTTGGAGATTTTAATGATCCTGATGCCTATATTGCTGCAGCAAAAAGAGGTGCTGCTATTGGAATAGAAGGGAAGTGGGCCATACATCCTTCTCAGATTGAACTTGCTAATAAAGTTTTTTCTCCACCAGAAGCTGAAGTAAATAAAGCTAAAAGAATTTTAGAAGAATTAGAAAAAGCTGCCAAAGAAGGAAAAGGTGCTGCACAGCTTGACGGTAGAATGATTGACGCTGCCTCAGCTAGAATGGCAGAAAACATTGTAAACATAGATAAATTGATCAATAATAAATAATTATGGATATTCACGAGTATCAAGCAAAAGAAATTTTGAATAGTTTTGGGGTAACAATACCAAGAGGTGGTATCGTATATAGTCCTGAAACCGCAGAAAATAAAGCTAGAGAAATCGGTGGTTCAAAGTGGGTTGTAAAAGCTCAAATACACTCTGGAGCAAGGGGTAAAGCCGGTGGAGTAATTGTTTGCAATACTCCTTTAGAGGTTGCTCAAGCGACAGATAAACTTTTAGGAAAAAAGTTAGTTACTAATCAAACTGGACCTGAAGGAAAAATTGTAAACAGAATTTATATTGAAGAAGCAACAGATATAGAAAAAGAATTATATTTAGGATTAGTTTTTGACAGGGCATCAGAAAGCATAATGGTTGTAGCCTCAACTGAAGGGGGGATGAGTGTTGAGGAAATTGCCAAAGAAAAACCAGAGACCATAATTAGATCTAAAATTGAAGTTGCTGTAGGTATTCAAAGTTTTCAAGCAAGAGAATTAGCATTTGGATTAGGTATCGAACCAGAATTAATAAGGAGAGCTTCAGAAACTATAATTGGATGTGCTAAAGCTTTTAGCGAGTTAGATGCTACCATGGTTGAAGTAAATCCGCTTGTTATCTCAAAACAAAAACAAATTTTAGCTCTAGATTGTAAAATGAGCTTTGACAACAATGCAATGTTTAGAAGAGATAAAGTTTCTGAATTAAGAGACAAAACACAAGAGGATGAGAAAGAGGTTTATGCTTCTGATAGAGGCCTTAATTATGTAAGCCTAGAAGGGAATATTGGAAATATTATTAATGGTGCTGGATTAGCAATGGCATCTATGGATATGATTAAATTAGCAGGTGGTGAGCCGGCAAATTTCCTTGATGTAGGTGGAGGTGCAACACCCGAGAAAATAGTAAAAGCTTTTAGACTAATCACGATGGATAAAAAAGTTAAAGTCATTTTAGTCAATATTTTTGCTGGTATTAATAGATGTGATTGGGTTGCTGAAGGAATAGTTCAAGCATTAGAAAAAATAGAAGTTAAGGTTCCTTTGGTAATAAGATTAGCAGGAACAAACGTTGAAAAAGGAAATAAAATTCTTCGGGATAGTAAGTTAAATTATATTGAAGCAAACACTTTAGAGGATGCCGCAAATAAAGCAGTAGCAGCGTTAAAAAAATAAATGGCAGTTATAATTGAAAAAAACACAAAAATTTTGATCCAGGGCTTCACTGGAAAGATGGGAACTTTTCATGCTGAAGAAATGATAAAATATGGTTCTAATGTTGTTGGAGGTGTTACACCTGGAAAAGGAGGACAAAAACATCTAGACAGACCAGTTTTCAATACTGTTAAAGACGCCGTTAAACATACGGGAGCGACAGCATCAATATTATTTGTCCCACCAGCTTTTGCAGCCGACTCTGCAATGGAAGCTGCAGACGCAGGAATTAAAACATGTGTTGCAATAGTTGATGGTATTCCATCACATGACATGATTAGAATAAAAAGATATATGAGAAGATATTCTAAAGATGAAAAAATGACTTTGGTCGGACCAAATTGTGCTGGGATTATTAGTCCTGGAAAATCAATGTTAGGAATTATGCCAGGCCATATTTATAAAGAAGGTAGAGTTGGGATCATAAGTAGATCAGGAACTTTAGGTTACGAGGCTGCAGAACAAATGAAAAATTTAGGTATAGGAATTTCTACAAGTGTTGGAATAGGAGGAGACCCAATTAATGGAAGTTCATTTAGAGATATAATTGAAAAATTTGAAACAGATGATGAAACTGATGCAATTTTAATGATTGGCGAAATTGGTGGACCACAAGAAGTTGCTGCTGGGGAATTTGCAAAAGAAAATATGAAAAAACCAGTTATAGGATATATAGCAGGTCTTACAGCCCCAAAAGGTAGAGTTATGGGTCACGCAGGTGCAATTGTTTCTGCGTATGGCGAAAGTGCAATTGAAAAAGTTGAAATTTTAAAAGAATGTGGTGTTACTATTTCAAAAAATCCTTCTGTAATGGGTGATACAGTCAAATCTGTGCTTGAAAGAATGTAAATGGCTTACAACGATCAAAATATATTTGCAAAAATTCTACGTGGGGAGATACCTTGTAATAAAATTTATGAGGATCAATATGTTTTGTCATTTCATGATATCAATCCACAAAAAAAAATTCATGCTTTAGTAATTCCAAAAGGCAAATATGTAGATCTTGATGATTTTAGTTTAAATGCATCATCAGAAGAAATGGTTGGACTGTTAAAGGGTATTAATACAGTTGCAAAAAAGCTTGGTATTTCAACAGAAGTAGGTCAAGGCTATAGAGCTCTCGCAAATATTAGTGATCATGGTGGTCAAGAGGTTCCACATTTGCATTTTCATTTATTTGGAGGTGAAAAAGTAGGGAAAATGGTTGAGTGATAGAAGAAGTAAAAAGGAATTATTTAGAAATTAATTCTATTAAAGATTTAAAAGAAACTAACAAGTCATTTGATGATTTTTCTATAGTTTTAATTGATCCAATTAATTTTCAATTAAATAAATTTTTCTATAAAAATATTGGTAAGAAACATAGATGGGTAGATAGATTAATTTGGAGCGAACAACAATGGATTGATTATGTTTCAAACTCAAAAGTAAAAACTTACGTACTTAAAAAAAAAGATAATCTTGTCGGGTTTTTTGAATTAATTTTTCATTTAGAAAATAAAGAAGTGGAGATTGCATATTTTGGTATTTTAGAGGAATATCAAAATAAAAAATTAGGATCTTTTTTATTGTCAGAGGCCATTAAAAAATCATTTAATGAAAATATCAATAGAGTTTGGCTACATACGTGTTCTCTAGACCATGAAAACGCTTTAAAAAATTATTTAGCCAGAGGAATGAAAATTTATAAATCTGAGATTGTTAAAATTTAGTTTTAGCAGGTAATTTAAATAACTGTTTTTTAATTTCTTGATTTACTAAAATAGAATAAAGATGTGTAACAGCTGTATTTTGATAAATATCTTTTGTTTGCCAGCCCATTAAATTGAAAGTTTTAATATCAAAAAAAATATTTATTTCATTGTCGTTCTCAGTAATTGTGTAATTAATATATGATTGATCAATAATTTTTTCGTTCAATTTATAAATTTTATCAATCAAAAAATTTTTATCTAAAATCAAGTTCAATGGAGTTTTTTCAAGGGGATATCTATAATAACTTGATAAAGTTTTAATTACTAATGATTTACCGTTTGAAACTAAAACTTTATTATTTTTTTCATATGAGCAATACATTTTTTTAGGATATTCAATTATACAATGACCGTTTTCAATCTCCCCATTTATATTTTGCTCAAATTTAAAACTCAAGTTAGAAGTATTTTCTAGATTAGTAACAATTTTTTCTTTGTTATTTGCATTTGCATTTAAAATCAAAAAAGAAAAAAATATTATGAAAAGTCTTAAAATCACAATACGTCTCTTTTACCAACATGGTTTGCTTTACTGACTATTCCGTTAGCCTCCATCATATCGATAATTCTTGCCGCTCTGTTATAACCAATCTGTAGTTTTCTTTGTAAAAATGATGTGGAAGCTTTTCCTTCAGATCTGATTATTTCTACCGCTTGTTGATATAAATCATCCTTGTCTCCAAGATTTTGACCATCTCCAATTTCTTTTTCATCAGCAAAATTTAAAATTTCATCGACATAATCTGGTTCAGCTTGAGACCTTAAGAAATTATTTATTTTCTCTATTTCATTGTCTGAGACAAAAGGAGCGTGTATTCTTATTATTCTGTTAGCTGAAGACATGTACAACATGTCTCCTTTTCCTAAAAGTTGTTCTGCACCTTGTTCACCTAATATAGTTCTACTATCAATTTTAGAAGTAACCTGAAAAGATATTCTTGTTGGAAAATTTGCTTTAATAGTTCCAGTAATTACATCAACACTTGGTCTTTGTGTGGCCATTATAATATGAATACCAGCTGCTCTTGCCATTTGAGATAACTTTTGAATATAATTTTCAATTTCTTTTCCGGCTACAAGCATTAAATCTGACATTTCATCTACTACCACAACAATGTAAGGCATTGGCAGTTTGTGCTTAGAATTATAACTATCAATATTTCTAACACCTTCTTTGGTCATTAATTTGTATCTGCTTTCCATTTCTTTAACCACCCAACCCAAGACAGAAGCTGCTTTTTTAGCTTCAGTAATCACAGGACAAAGCAAATGAGGAATTCCTTCATAGGTTGATAATTCAAGCATTTTTGGATCAATTAAAATAAACTTACATTTTTCAGGCGTATGACGATACAGGAGAGAAAGTATAATTGTGTTTATACATACTGATTTACCAGATCCAGTAGTTCCAGCAATTAAAAGATGAGGCATTGAGGATAAATCCCCAACTAAAGGTTTGCCAGATATACTTTTACCTAGCGCAATAGGTAATTTAATTTCTTTTTTTTTAAAATCGGAATTATTTAAAATTTCACTTAAGTAAACATTTTCTCTTGAATTGTTTGGGAGTTCTATCCCAATAGTATTACTTCCTGGTATTGTTGAAATACGTGCAGATTCCGAACTTGTATTTCTCGCTATATCATCCGATAAATTAATTATTTTTGATACTTTTACTCCTGCAGCAGGTTCAAATTCATTTAAAGTGACCACAGGACCATGACTTACTTTTTTAATATTACCATTAACACCAAAATCTAATAGTATTTTTTCTAAAAATTCTGGATCACTATTTTCATTTTTTTCTTTGTTATCTCTTTCTTTTTTACTAGGACTTTTTAATAAATCTACACTTGGTAATTTAAATTTAATTTTATTATTAGTTTTATTTTCTGCTTTAATAAAAGGCAAATCTTCTTGGATAAGATTTTTAATTTCATCTTGTGGTATATATTCACTTATAACTTCACTTTTATGAGTATAATTTTTTTCTTTGGATTTACTAAAAATTGTTATTAATTTTTTTAAATTTTCATAAAATTTAATAGGATTAAAATTAATACTAATTAGGAAAAAAATAAGTATTAGAAAAATAAATAGATAATAAAATATTGTTTTGTTAATCAAAATTAATGAACTTAGAAATGTTTGATTAAAATAATTACCTACAAAACCACCATTTCCATTTATATAAAGTGTGAACGCATTTGAATAAAAGTGGGATAAAAAAAGTGTTCCTAGAATTGAATAGATTATTGCATAAAAAGTATTTTCTATAATTAAAAAAAATTCTTTAGTTTTCAAAATGTTAATTCCAGTAATCAATAATGTTAAAGAAACAAGATAAGAAACTAGTCCTATAGATTGAAAAAACAAATCTGATACTAAGCTTCCATGGAAGCCAAGAATATTTTTTATTTCTTTGTTATCTGGAAAAATGAAATTAGGATCTTCAGGAGAATAATATACCAACGCTAATAGCAGCAATGTTCCTGCGACAAATATAATTATACCAAAAATTTCCGCCAACCTTCTAACGGTAAAATTAATTAATAAATTAGCTGTTTTTTTAATATCCATATATGAATCAACTTAATCACTTTGTATCATCTAATTTTTGTTGTTAAAATTAAAAATAACATGAGAGTTTGTATATTAGGATCAGGTTTATCAGCTTTAACTTTAGCAAAAGCTTTGGTGGGTCAAAATATATTTGTTGATATTTTTTGTTCTAAAAAAAAAACTGAATTAAACTTTTTAAGAACAATAGGTATCTCTAAAAGTAATTTTGATTATTTTAATAATAATATCGTTAATATTGAAAAAATATGTTGGAAAATTAATAAAATTGAAATTCTAACCGAAAATTTACGTAAAGAAAAAGTAATTAATTTTGAAAACAATAATAATCAATTATTTTCAGTAGTAAAAAATTTTAAAATATATCAAGCTCTAGAAAAAAATTTATTAAAAAATAAATATTTTAAAAAAATTTATAAAAATAATTATTCAAATTTATTGAATAAATATGATCTCGTAGTTAATACTGATTACTCTAGTTCAATCACAAAAAAGTATTTTAACAATAAAATTCTCAAGGATTATTATAGTTATGCTTATATAAGTGAAATTACACATAAAAAAATTTCTAATAGTACTGCCACTCAAATTTTTACAAAGTATGGTCCATTGGCCTTTTTGCCAATATCAAATACTCAAACATCCCTAGTTTTTTCAATAAAAAAAAATAAAAAGATAACAAGTCAGGATTTTAACAAACTTATTAATCAACATAATTTTAATTACGAAATTAAAAAAATTAAAAAATTTGACTTTTTTAAATTAGAATCGCGAAGTTTAAGAAGTTACTATCATGGCAATATTTTAGCTTTTGGTGACCTTTTACATAAAATTCATCCATTAGCCGGGCAAGGATTTAATATGACATTAAGAGATATAAAAATTTTGTTGGATATTATTAAACATAAAACTGATTTAGGTTTGCCGATAGATATATCAGTTAATAAAGAATTTGAAAAAAAATCAAAAGCAAAAAATATCATTTTTTCGAATGGAATTGATTTTCTCCATGAATTTTTTAATTTAGAAAGTAAAATGAATAGTAATTTATTAAGTAAATCTGTTAAATTTTTAGGGAAAAATCCGTCAATAAATAAGATGTTTACAAAAATCGCAGACCAGGGATCAATTTTTTAGCTATTGTATTGTAGTGTTATCGTAAATATCAAAAGTATAAGTTTTTAAGATCTCCGCAATTTTATTTTTTCTCAAATCTAGATTTTTTGCTTCCAATAAAATTTGTTTTTCTTCTAATGTAAATGGTGATGCCATAGCAAGCGCATTAATAGTTTCGTCAAGACTTTGCTTTTCTAGAGCCTTCCAATTTATTATAAAACCTCTTTTTTCGAATAGAGACTTTAAATCCTTAAAAATTAGCTCAAGGTCAGAAAATTTGATTTCCTCTTTTTCATTTATCAAATCTTGATAAAAATTTTCATAACTCACTTCAAGGATTCTGTATTTTTTTTCTGTTTCTATTTCCTTAACATTTTTGAATCTTGTTAAACCTTTTAATTCTATTAAAAAACGTCCATCTTCTGTTTCATTGAAACTAGTTATTTTTCCAGCACAACCAATCTCATATAATTGAGGCCTGTTTTTCTTATCTAATGAATTTTTTGGTTGTATCATTCCTATAAGTTTATCTGATTGCATACTATCATTGATCATATCGATATATCGAGGCTCAAATATATTTAATGGTACTGTAGTCTTTGGAAAAATTATAAAATTGCTCAAAGGGAAAACAGGTAATTTTGTTGGAAGATTTTTCATATATAATTATTAACAAAATATATATTATTCTTCTATAGTGATTATTTTATGATTTTTTGGATAGCGTCATACCCTAAAAGTGGAAATACTTGGCTTAGAGCTTTAATAAGTACTTATTTTTTTTCAAAAGATGGTACTTTTGATGATGCTTTACTAAAAAATATTGATCAGTTTCCAACAAAACAATACTTTCAAAACTTTAATCATGACAAAAATGTCGCTGGAGATACTTGTAAGTATTGGATAAAGGCTCAAGAAAATATCAATTTAAATAAAAATCTTAAATTTTTTAAAACTCATAATATTTTTGGTAAAGTCAACAATTCTGATTTTACTAATAATCAAAATACAATTGGATGCATATATGTTGTGAGAGATCCAAGAAATGTAATAACATCGCTTAAAAATCATTATCAACTAGATAACGATCAAGCGTTAAGTTGGATTACAAATGAAAAAAATTATATTTACAACATTTTAGACTTTCAAAATTCAGGCTATAGTGATTTTCAATTTATAAGTTCTTGGAGTGTGAATTACAAGTCTTGGAATGTTCAAAAAAAAATCCCAATTAAAATAATTAAGTATGAAGATTTATTGAATTATACGTATGTAGTATTTACAGATATAATTAAATTTATTTATAAGACTACAAATAATAGCCAGCGTTTAGATAAAGAAAAAATTAAAAAAACTTTGAGGTCCACATCTTTTGATGCACTTAAAAAAAATGAGATGAAACGAGGTTTTTCCGAGGCAGTTTTTGACAGAGTAGATAAAAATAAAAAAGTTCCCTTTTTTAATCTAGGACCTAAAAATAATTGGAAGAAAATTTTAGATAAAGATCTTGTAAAAAAAATTGATGAAGTTTTTGAAAAAGATCTGAAAGAATTAAACTATAAATAATATATGGAATTTTTGAATTTGGTAAATATGGCTAATGCAGCTGTAAAAAGTAATAAAATTCAAGAGGCAATTAAATTATTTGATAGTGCATTAAAATTAAATCCAACATCTTTTGAGGTCTGTTCTAAGTTGGGTTTATTAACATTTCAAGCAGGTGATTTAGATAATTCTATTAATTATTTTAAAAAAACACTGTTGCTAGATCCTAAATCGTCATTGGGTTATTCTAATCTAGGTTTAATTTATTCTAAACTAAATAATCAAGATTTAGCTTTAGAAAATTATCTAAAAGCTCATGAAATTGATCCTAAAAATTTTATAGTAAATTACAATTTAGCTAATCATTTTTTTTCTAATAATGACGATAAAAATGCTGAAAAATACTATCAATTGTCTATTGAATTAAATCCACAGCATTTTTATCCATACAACAATTTATTTCAATTGTACGACCGATCTAACAATTTAGAAAAATTAGGGGAAATATTTAATAATATACTTAAATTATTTGGAAGAAGTTCTCAGGTTCAATTTTTAGAGGGAACGCTAGAGTTTAAAAAAAAAAATTATAAAAAAACAATAAATATTTTTAAAAGTTTAGAATTTGATAAAAATGATTATCAAAAAAGTGTGCTGATAACCAATATTCTTGCGAAATGCTATGACCATGTTGGTTCTTATTCAGAGGCATATAAGTATTATTCTCTATCAAATAAAATAACTGAGAATACTTTTAAAAATAAATACAATAAGAATGAGTTTAACGATCGGGTATCTAAAAGATTGAGTTCTATTATTGATGTTGAAACAGGATTATTTGTTGATAATGAAATCTATGACAAGCGTAGTGATCCAGTTTTTTTAATTGGTTTTCCAAGATCAGGTACCACTTTACTTGACACTATTTTAAGAACTCATAAATCAATAGAAGTTATCGAAGAAAAACTATTAGTCGAAGATTTGATGAATCAACTCAACAATTATATTAATAATAATCTTTTAAATTTAAATTCTATTAATAAAAATGTAATTAAACAGCTAAGAGATTTATATTTTAAAAAAAGAGAAGATTTTGTTAGTTATAAAAATAATTCTATTATAGTTGATAAGTTACCGTTGAACATTGTTTATACTGCTGAACTGAATAAAATTTTTCCAAATGCAAAATTCATTTTTGCCTTAAGAAATCCCTATGATGTTGTTTTAAGTTGTTTTATGCAACCATTCCTCCCTAATGATGCTATGTCTAATTTTTATAATTTAAAAGATGCTTCCAATTTTTATGATTTAATAATGAATTTATGGGATAAGTATCAGCAAAATTTAAATTTGAATTTACAAATAATAAAATATGAAGATGTTGTAAATGATTTTGATAGTTCAATAAAAAAATTATTAAAATTTTTAGATGTAGAGTGGACAAATGATGTGAGAAATTTTTATTTAACTGCTTCAAAAAGAGGAATTATTAATACACCTAGTTATAATCAGGTAAATAAGCCTATTTATAAGGATTCCATTTCTCGATGGAAAAATTATAGCGATAAATTTTCTGATATTGATTTTAAATTAAAAAAGTGGGTAAAAAAATTTAATTATTAATTAAAATTTCACACACCCTTAACATAGTAGGTGTTAAATTTTATTAATTTAAGTAATACTTGCATTTATAAAAACCGCTATCTATAATGTTTTTTAACAAGCGGGCATAGCTCAGTGGTAGAGCGTCTCGTTGCCAACGAGAAGGTCGAGGGTTCGACCCCCTTTGCCCGCTCCATTATAGGAATTATTTATGAATGATTTAGCAGATAAAAAATGTATACCGTGTGAAGGTAATATTCCACCCTTTAATACAGAGGAAATTCATAAGTATCTAAAAAAAGTTGATGGTTGGGAAGTTCTAGAAGATAAAATTGATGGATATTATTTATTAAAGAGTTTTAAATTTGACAATTTTTTACAAAGCCAAGAATTTATTAATAAAGTCGGAGAAATTGCAGAAGCTGAAGGTCACCATCCTGATCTATGGTTCGGTTGGGGATATGCAAAAATTAAAATATTCACACACGCTATTAAAGGGTTAGCGGAAAGTGATTTTATTCTTGCTGCTAAAATTGATAAAATTATCAGTGCCTAAAGTGTCTGGTTTTTGAAAAAAGCAAAACTGTTTCAGTTTCATTTGCAAACTTTATTATTTCTTTGTCTCTTATAGAACCTGATGGTTGAACTACTGCTTCGACACCTGATTGAACTAATTTTTCTATACCATCGACAAATGGAAAAAAAGCATCTGAGGCAGCTACTAAATCTTGATTAAATAAATTAAATTTTTTCATTTTATTTATAGCTATTTTGCAACTATCCAATCTACTTGGTTGACCGGAACCAATTCCAACAGTTGAGCTGTCTGATGCAAGTACAATTGCATTAGATTTTACATAACGACATATGTTAAATGCAAAAATAAGATTCTTCATTTGTCTTGAACTTGGTTTTTTCTTCGAAACAACTTTAAAATCTTTATTTGTAAATATTTTAAAGTCTTCAGATTGAATTAATATTTCTTCATTCAATGATGTAAATTTAAGATTTTCTTTTAATGAATAATTTTTTGAGTCTATTAAACGTATATTTTTTTTTCTTTTCAATATTTTTAATGCATTTTTATCAAAACCATTTCCAATTATTACCTCCAGGAATATTTTATTTAACTCAATTGCTAAATTTTTATTTATCTCAAAATTACAAGAAACTACTCCCCCAAAAGCACTTATAGGGTCGCATTTAAGGGCATATTTATAACTCTCAAAATTATTTGAATTAATTGAAACACCGCATGGGTTTGCATGTTTTACAATAACTGTACCTTTATTTTTTGGCAGCGATTTTGAAATAGTTAAAGCTGCAAAAATATCATTGTAATTATTATAGCTTAGTTGTTTTCCATGAATTTGTTTTAAATTCATATTGGGATTTTTTGAGTAAATAGCACCAAATTGGTGAGGATTTTCACCGTATCGAAGTTTTTCAATTAAATTTCCGTGAAAAACCTTTTTTTCTGGAAAATTTTTATGATCAAAGCTGTTAAAATAATTTGAAATAATTGATTCATAATAAGCTGTTTCAGTAAAGGCAATGCTTGATTGTTTCTCTCTAAATCTTAATGATGTAGATCCTTTGTGTTTACTCAATTCATCAATTAGTTCTAAATATTGATTTGGAGAAGTGATAACAGTTACGTCATTGTAATTCTTAGCTGCAGCTCTAACCATCGTTGGTCCACCTACATCTATGTTTTCTATGATTTTCTTGTGATTATTTGTATTATTTAAGGTCTTTTCAAAAGGGTAAAAATTTACAATTACAAGATCAATATTTTCATAATTACTTTTCTTTAAATCCTTTAAATGATTTTTACTATCTCTTTTATTTAAAATTCCAGCATGAATTTTTGGATGAAGTGTTTTAACTCTTCCTTCTAATATTTCAGGGCTATTTGTAAAATCAGATACTTCAACACAATCAAACTTTAATTTCCTTATCCGCTTATATGTACCGCCTGAACTAATTATTTTAATTTTGTATTTTTTTAAGATTTTTAAAAGTGGTTTTAAATTTTTTTTATCAGAAACAGATATTAGAGCATTCTTGATATTTTTCATTATATTTTGCTTATTTCCCATTTAATAATTTGCTTATTTTCATTATTCATACCTGAAATATATATATTTTGATTTTCTTTGTACGAATTTTTATCACCGAAATATAAACCATTATCAATGTTTATATCAAAATTGTCACAACTAAATTTCCAACCATCTTCCTCTAAGTCTATGAGTATATATTTTTTATTTTGTGTTTTCATAACTTTTGAATTTGGATTAAGATGAAATCTTATATCAAATTTAATTTCTTTATTTGGGTTTTTTCTTAATATTTTGTCATATCCAATAAATTTTGCTTGTTCAGGATAAAATTCTATTTCCCTTTCATGATTTAACCCAAATTTTTTCAAATATCCATCATGTGCTGCTGAAATTTTCCAATAGTTAGTTTCAAAAACTATATTTTTTTTTAAAACTTTTAACCCATTATCAACAACAAAATGTGAATTCTTTTTAATAAAATTGCATGATGAATAATCTTCAATAATCAAAGTATTTTGTAATGCACTACTTTTTGATAATTTATTTAATTTATTTCTATTATCTGGGAAATATCCTGAATTTGATAATAATTTTTTCTCATTGGAGAATATTTCAAACGACAAGGCACCAGCTTGGTAGTTTTGTGATAAGTTTTTATTTGGATTTGAACCAACGTCCATTGCTAAAATAATTTTTTTATTTTTAAGAATTGCATATCCACCAGTTTCATTAATTTGATTTTTAAAAGTATAACCAAATCGTTTAAGATATTGATCAAATTCATGATTTTCAGATGAAAAATTTCCATTAAAAAAAAGGTCTTGTTTGATGTTCTGCCATATGAACGCGTAACTTGAGCCTAAATAAAATATAGTCTCATCTATATGATCTGGAATAATATTATGAGATTCTTTAAACCATTCCCTAATAATTATGAAATATTTTAAATAAAAAATTAATTCTTGTATATTTCTTGATCTAGTGAAACCTTGACCATCTATTGATGATTTAGCAATATTCTTTAGATAATTAAGACCTGCTTCGATATAATTTTTTTCATTTTTATAAGCTAAACCTACTAAAATTATTGCAGCACAGCCAATTAATTTATTTTCAATTTGATTAGGATTATTTATTTCATTTAGTAAATGATTTGCTTGTTTTTGTATTATGTGGTCAAATTTCGTTTTATATTCCTGATCACTATCTTCATAAGATAGTTGATGATTTGATAGCCAAGCAATTATCCTTTTTGCAGTAGTGTCAAACTCCCAACTATTTTTATTATATTTATTGTTATTATTAATCCAATTAAGAATAACTGATTGTGCAGATTTTTTAGAGGATTTTAAATCTAAACTAAAAAACCAAAAAAAATTATTTAATTTCTTATAATCTTTAGAATTAATTTTATTTTGCCAAATAGAATCTATTTCAAAATCTTCTATCCTATATTTTTTTTTTTGATATTTAATTATAGATGATAGTAGGTGAGGGCTTGGTTTATATTCAAAATTAGTATCAGAAGTCTTTGATATTTTTTTTTCGTAAAAATTTGAATTTTGATAAATTTGATTAAAATTATATTTTAATTTTAAAAAAGCTTCATTTAAGATGCTTAAGGATATTTTGTTTATCATTAACTTATTTTGATTTTAATAAATTAATATTTTTTTTAATATCTCCATTATTACTTTTAAATACCGTGGTTCCCGAAACTAGAATATTTGCACCTGCCTCAATTGCAATTTTACAGTTATCAAAGTTTATTCCCCCATCTATTTCAATATCAAAGTTTAAATTTTTATCTTTTTGGATTTTTTTAAGATGCTTAATTTTTGTTAAGACCTCAGGCATAAATTTTTGTCCACCAAATCCTGGATTTACACTCATTATTAAAACTAAATCAATTTTATCTAAAAAATTTATAATTAAGTCAATTTTTGTTTCAGGATTTAGTGAAACCCCCACTTTTTTCTTTAGTTCTTTTATTTTTTTAATAGAATCTTCCAAATTCTCTGTTGCTTCAGGATGAATAGTAATTATATCTGCACCTGCATTAGCATAGGCATCTATATATTTATGAACTGGTGAAATCATCAAATGTACATCAAATTTTAAAGAACTTTGGCCTCTTAGAGCCTTAATCACCGGAGGTCCAATAGTAAGATTCGGAACAAAATGACCATCCATTACATCTACGTGTATCATGTCAGCTCCACCTTCTTCTAATCTTTTAATTTCAGAACCTAATTGACTAAAGTCAGCAGATAGAATTGAAGGTGAAATTTGTATATTTTTCATTACTTACTAAAAATTACTAGTATCAATTTTTAAAATTTAAATGAATTAAAAAATTGATAAATTTGTCTAGATATTTCACTTTCAAGAGGAAATGAAAGCATTCCCATCACAGAATACCCTAAGATCCAAGGCATTAAATAAAATCTGATCATATAAAAGAACCAAGCAACATATAAAGGCACTAAAGGTCCGATAATAAATGAAGGCGTTATTGGCTTAAATAACTTAATTAAAGGATTAGTATATTTAACAAATACTCTCATAAAAAAAAACTGAGAATCTTCTCTTTGAAAAATGTTCATGGCCACTCTTCCAATCAAGGTCCACATTATAATCCCAAGCAGATAATCTATAAAATAAATTAATGGATGAAAGTTTGCTGACATTTAAAA
Organism: uncultured Pelagibacteraceae bacterium; assembly: GCA_902591535.1. GTDB lineage: Bacteria > Pseudomonadota > Alphaproteobacteria > Pelagibacterales > Pelagibacteraceae > Pelagibacter. The sequence continues at coordinate 56,811 of CACJBA010000006.1, forward strand.
TTTATATTGGAAAATGTATTGAAATAAAAGGGGCGAAATTAATCGCCCCTTTAAAAGATTATTTAGTGTGATTTACCAAGAATTGATTTACCACTCGGTACACGTACATCATCAACCATTTTTTGAGTAGCCTTATCTGGTTCTGCAGTCATTAAACTAACTACTACCATTAAAACTAAACTAACAGCTGATCCGAAGATACCAAATGTTAACTGTGTAATTCCTAAGAATCCACTTCCACCAGTTCGTACCCAAACTAAGTACCATGCTCCAGCGATTAGACCACCTAGCATACCAGCAATCGCACCTTGTCTATTAGCTCTCTTCCACCATACACCAAGTACAAGTGGGAAGAACAATCCAGACATCGCAAAATCAAAAGCCCAGATAACCGAACCTAAGATTCCTTGTATCTCCATTGCTGCAATAGTTGCTCCAGCAAAACCAATTATTACAAGTAATACCCTTGCAACAAGTAGTCGTTTTGCAGTTTCCGCTTTTGGATCAATGATCTTGTAGTAAACATCATGTGATATAGCGTTTGCAATTGCTAGAATCAAACCATCAGCAGTAGACATGGCAGCTGCCATACCACCTGCAGCAACTAGACCTGAAATTACATAAGGTAATCCAGCTATCTCTGGTGTTGCTAATACAACGGCTTTACCACCCATGAAGAACTCATTTAATTCAAGAGTTCCATTTCCGTTAAAGTCGCTGATAAACATTAGGTTTGCTTGGTTCCAGTTTTGGTACCAATCTATCGCTTCCACTTCTGCAAATGTCTTACCGATAATACCAGTTGGTAAATTCGGATCGATCAATGATAACTTAGATAATGTAGCTAACATTGGAGCAGAAGAATAAAGTAGGAAGATAAAGAATAATGACCAACCTACTGATTTTCTAGCTGCTTTTACACTTGGAGTAGTAAAATATCTCATCATCACGTGCGGTAATGAAGCTGTTCCCATCATCATCGCTAATGCTAATGAAATAAATGCCCAAGGTGTAGCGTTAACTGCAGAGTGAGCTTTAGTTATTCCTGCTAAGCCTTTAGGTACTGATTTTAGATCAGCAGCTGCGTTTTTAACAAAACCGAACTGTTGTTCTAATTCACCAATTCTAGCTACCTCGTCAGCTAACATAAAGTGAGGGAAGAAACCCGCACCCATTTTGTTACTGATCCAGAATACTGGAAGTAGGTAAGCTATAATCAGTACGATATATTGTGCAACCTGTGTCCAAGTTACCCCTCTCATACCACCTAACATTGAACATAATAAAATACTTATTAGTCCAACATAAACTGCGTATTGGAATGGGATATCAAGTGCAACAGATGCAATAGTACCTGTAGCGTTAATTTGTGCAGTCACATAAGTAAATGAAGCAACAGTTAAAACTACTACTGCGCTAAATCTTGCTAGATTACCACCGTATCTTGTACCTATAAAATCTGGGACTGTATAACAGCCAAATTTTCTTAAGTATGGTGCTAATAAAGATGCAACAAGCACGTAACCACCAGTCCAACCTACAAGTAGAGCCATATAGCCGTAACCTTTAAAGTAAATACCACCCGCCATTGCAACGAATGAAGCACCAGACATCCAGTCTGCTGCAGTCGCCATTCCGTTGAAGACTGTTGGTACTTGCCTACCAGCTACGTAATATGCATCTGCTTGGGCTGTTCTTGATAGCCAACCGATTAATGCATAGATGAATACAGTAAATGCAACGAAAGCGATACCGATCGCTTTAGCTGTCATACCCATCTGTTCAGCAATTGCCATAATGATTATGAAACCTATAAATCCTCCGGTATAGATCCCGTAAACTTTAGGCAAATTATCTATGAAATTACCTTTCATTATTCGTCCTCTCTTTCGCTAAAGCCGAACTCTTCATCGATTTTTTCTTGTCTATTCGCAAACCAGAAAATCAGGATTACGAAAGCACCAAGAGATCCCTGACACGTAAACCAGTATGTCCACGGATAACCGAAAGGTCCTGTGACCTCGTTCATTTCAGCTCCAAAGAGAAAGATGCCAATTGAGAAAACAAACCAGATTGCCAGTGTTATAAATAGCAATCCCCTGGTTTTTTCCCAGTGTTTTTGTTGATTTGACATTTATACCTCTCTATTTAGTTATAACTAGGTAAAACCATAACCATTATGAGAGCTTTTAAAAGGTTAAAAATTTCGCATATTAGTTACTTATTTAGTAGTTTTTTAAGATATAATTGGCGCATTCAAAGATAAACATGGGAAAATATAAACTTACCTGGAAAGATTTGAAACTTGAGGATTTTAAAACTTATTTATTTGCTATGTTTAAGGCATTTATTCCTAAAAAAAAAATTAAAAACTTAGATGAACTAGAGCATTTTATTCAAACAAAATCTGCATGGGTTACTCAAGTTACTTTATATAATTATTTAAAAACAAGAATGGGAACAAGATACGTTCTTCATTTTGATAATGATGAATTTATGGGTTCTGTGAATTTAGCAAAATGGAATATCTATTCGACTTCCTTACAAGATTTAACATTTTTTACCTTTTCATATTTAAAAGTAAATTTTGATTATCACGATGCTGAAAAAGCAAAAGAGATCTTTAATAAAATTTTAGATGATGAAATTTCTAATAAGATGCCATTAGATATTATAGATGAAGCAAGAAAAAGTTTTGATGATAGATTGGCTAAAATAAACTGGGATATTTATTTTCAAGACCTGCCTTTTAATCCAAGCGCGCTTTCATTATATAAATGGGCACCGATTGCAGATGAATTAAAAACTTTAGATCGTAAGATTGTATTAAATTCAATGATACTAAAGTGGGATGTTGTAAAAAAAGAGTTTAAAGATTTAATTCAGTTTTAAATATTTTTTCTATTATCAACCAAACTATCAACAACACTCGGATCAGCTAGTGTAGTGGTATCACCTAATTGTCCGTGTTCATTAGCAGCAATTTTTCTTAAAATTCTTCTCATTATTTTACCAGATCTAGTTTTTGGAAGACCTGGAGTGAAATGAATTAAATCTGGTGTTGCCAAAGGTCCTATTTGTTTTCTTACCCAAAGCTTAAGGTCTCTCTCGAGTTCTCCTGTTTCATTCTCTCCTGCATTAAGAGTTACATAACAATACAAACCATTTCCTTTTATATCGTGAGGATAACCCACTACCGCTGCTTCTGCTACTTTTGGATGAGCTACAAAAGCACTTTCAATTTCTGCAGTTCCCAAATTATGACCTGAAACAATAATTACATCATCTACTCTACCAGTTATCCAATAGTATCCATTTTTATCTCTTCTACATCCATCTCCAGTAAAATATTTACCGTTGAATTGAGAAAAGTAAGTATCAATAAATCTTTGGTGATCTCCGTAAACAGTTCTCATTTGACCAGGCCATGATTGAGCAATGCAAAGTCTTCCTTCTCCGGCTCCTTTAATCTCTTTACCGTTTTTATCAACAATAACAGGCTTTATTCCATAGAAAGGTTTTGTTGCTGAACCAGGTTTTAAATCAATAGCACCTGTTTGGGGTGCTATTAAAATTCCACCAGTCTCGGTTTGCCACCAAGTATCAACTATTGGACAAGTTGAGTTTCCTACTGTTTTATAATACCACATCCATGCTTCAGGATTAATAGGCTCTCCGACAGTTCCTAGAAGTTTTAATGATTTTCTAGAGGTTTTCTTTACAGGTTTA
>CACJBA010000007.1 GCA_902591535.1 uncultured Pelagibacteraceae bacterium
TTAGGGTGTATACCATCTTGTTGATTTAAACTTGGATTAAGTGCCACACCTTCGAGAAGAAACGGAATTAATGGTAAATTATATTTTTTTGATAATTTTGGATAAATACCATCAAAATCTTTTTTGTATTTTTTTCCATGCGTATCCGGCGCTACCATCCCTGCTAAAATAATGTTAATTTTTTTGCTCTTAGCAATATTTATAATTTGTTCTAAATTTCTTTCAGTTTCATCTGGATGAATACCTCTAAGCATATCATTAGCACCTAGACCTAAAATGAGTAAATCTATTCCTGGTTCTGATAAACTCCAGTCAACTCTATTTAATCCACCTGATGAAGTACTTCCAGAAACACTTCCATTAATGACTTTAATATCTAATCCAGCTTTCTTAAGGTTTTTTTCTAAAACTATTGATAAATGATGTTCTTTAGCTAAACCATATCCAGCCATCAAACTATCACCAAATAAAACTACCTTTTCTATTGCGCTTGCGTTTATGTGCACTAGAAAGATTATCAAAATTTTTATAAATATACTTTTATTCATGAGTACTCTTCTTAAATTAAAAAAGATAAATCTTAAATACCAAACTGGTAAAGATAATATAAGCGTTTTAAAGAATGTAGATTTAAATATTAAGAAAAAAGAAACTATTTCTGTTGTTGGGGAAAGTGGTTCAGGAAAAACAAGTTTAATAATGTTAATTGGAGGTTTAGAGAAACCTACCTCTGGAAAAATATTTTTTCAAGATCAGGAAATAACAGGTCTTAGTGAAGATGAGGTTTCAGAGATTAGAAAAAAAAATATTGGAATTATATTTCAGTCTTTTTATTTGATTCCTAATTACACAGCAGTAGAAAATGTTGCTTTAACTCTTGAGCTTAATAATTTTAAAAATCCTCAAAAAGAGGCAAAAATTTTATTAGATCGTTTTGGTTTGAAACATCGTTTTAACAATCTTCCAAGTCAATTATCAGGTGGTGAACAACAACGTGTTGCTATCGCAAGAGCAATTGCAATGAAACCAGAATTAATTTTAGCTGATGAACCAACAGGAAACTTGGATACTGAAAATTCTATAATGATTACAAGTATTTTATTTAAATATGTAAAAGAAGAGGGCTCTTCTTTAATCATAGTAACTCACGATCCTAAGCTGGCAGATAAAGCAAAAAGAAAAATAAAAATTAAAGATGGAAAAATTAAATAAACCCTCAGAATTTAGTTTGATTTTCAAATATGCTTTAAAAGACTTAGGCAGAAATTATCATAAAATCTCTAGTATTATTGTTACTCTATTTATAAGTCTTTTTATCTTAAGTGCTATTTTCACAATTGAAGATAGTCTTAAAAAAGAACTTAATGATAATGCAAAAGCACTTTTAGGTGGAGATTTAGAGATTGATTACAATCGTAATAGAGGAAATTTAGATTTAGTTAATCAAGTAAAAAAATTTTCGACTGTCTCTCAAATGATTGAGTTCAGCACTATGCTTTCAACGACTGGTAGAGAAAAAAATAAATCGTTATTTACTAGAATTAAGACTGTTGATGAAATGTATCCTTTATATGGAAATGTAGATTATGAACCCAAAGGTGCTTATGAAAGAATGCAGAAAGAACCTTATACCATCCTAATCAATGAAAGTTTATCGAAAACCCTTAATATAAAAATTAACGAAGAAGTAAAAGTGCAAGACAAAAAGTTTATTGTGATTGGAGTTATTAAATCAGTTCCAGATGTTAGTGGATTTGTTGCATTTGGTGATTGGGCTTTAGCGGGAAAGCAAACCTTAGAAATTTTAAAATTAAATGGGATTGGTAGCTTTTTAAACTACGAATACAAAGTAAAATTTAATGAAGCGGATAAGCCAGATGAAATTGAAAAAAAAATTGAAGAAATTTTCAAAGACGATCAAAAAGTAAAACTTAGATATCCTGAAAATTCTGCAAGTGGAATAAAGAGAATTATCAATAATTTTTCTCAATTTTTGTCTCTTGTATCTATCAGTGCAATGTTGATTGCCGGTATTGGAATTGCAAATACCTTGCTTTCTTTTATTAATCAAAACAATATGTCTATAGCTGTTAGAAAAGCAGTTGGCTTTTATTCAGGTAATATTAAAACATTATATTATCTTCAATTATTCATACTCCTATTTATCATCACCGTAGCTGCCTATGGATCGAGTTTTTTAATTGTTCCAATAGTAGACAAATATCTATCTGATGGATTAGGATTAAATGTTAATCCGGTATTTTCGTTACTAAATTTTTTAAAAATATTTTTAGTTGGCCTTCTGGTGCTTATTATTTTTTCTATTCCAACAATTAGTTCGATTGATCAAGTGAAAGCTTCTAATTTATTTAGAAACGTATTTCAAAACCTTCAATTTTATTATTCAAAAAAATCAGTTTCTCTAAGCTTTGTCTTGCTATCAGTCTTAATTTTATTATTTACAATCGGATCTGAACAACCCTCTTATAGCTTGGGATACTTTGGTGCTTTTTTTGTATGTTTATTTGTTTTTTTTTTACTTTCAAAATTAATTATTTTTTTCTTAAAAAAATTTAAATCAGGTTCATTAATTTCTTTAAAAGTTTCAATTAAAAATATTACCCAAACAAAAAGTATAACTCCTATTACCGTTATGTCTCTTGGTTTGGGAGTTACTTTATTATTAACATTAGCCCTAGTTGGTACAAACTTTCAAAGAGAAATTGCTAAATCAATTCCTGATATTGCTCCTGATTATTTCTTTGTAGGGATTCAAAAAGGAGAAAAAGAGAAATTTGAGCAAGGGATTTTAAACATGGATCCAAGAGCAAATATTGAGATTGTTCCAATGGTGTCTTCTGGAATTGTAAAAATTAATGGAATAGATCCAAATACATACATAAAATCAGATAATGATAGCTACTGGGTTATTGGAAGTGAGAGAAGATCTTCATGGGTAGAAAATGTACCTAAAGATAATCCGATTGTAAAAGGTCAATGGTGGGATTTATCAAATCCTAATCAGCTTCAAATATCTTTAGATGCTAAAGTTGCTAAAGATTTAGATATTCAATTGGGTGATGTTTTTACTTTAAATATTTATGGTCGAGAAATTGATGGCAAAGTGATTAATTTTAGAGAAGTTGATTACCGAGATTTAAGTATTAATTTTGCGATGTTGTTTAATCCACAATTTGCAAAAAATATCCCACATGAATATTTGGCAACAGCAAAATTTAATTCTAATAAATTTGATGAAACTAAAATGATTGAAATAATGCCGAGCTTATCAATGATAAAAATTGCGGATTATCTTGCTAAAGTCACAGCAGTTTTAAACAAAGTGTTTATAGCAGTGACATTAATTTCAGCAGTTACAATAATTATAGGTTTAATTGTAATTTCAAGCGCAATTATGGTTCAAGGAAAAGTAAAAGAATATCAAAATCTAGTCTTCAAAATTTTAGGTTTTTCAAAAAAACAAATTATTTTTTCATCTTTGATTGAATTTATTATTATTTTTAAATCTGTTATTTTAATTTCAATTTTATTTGCAGTGATTGGATCAAAATTTATTATAGAAAATATTTTTGAACTAGTTTGGATGTTTGATTTTAAAATTTTAATTTATTTAGGTTTTTTAATTGGTTTTGTTACTTTAATTTTAATATTATTAACTAACTTAAAATATCTAAATCCTAAAGTATATCCTTTAATTAGAAATCAATAACTAAAATTTTGTTATCTTACAATCTAAAGAAATTAGATTTAATTCTACTTTTAATTTAGGAAATTTTTTTTTAATTTGTTTTTTAATTTTTGAAAATGATTCTTTATGAATTTTTTTTTCATTAACCAGGCTAAATTCCTTTTTTCCATTAGCAATTTTAGCAGCACCGCAATCTTTATGGTTAATTACAATTAATTTTTCTATTTTATGTAATTGAATAGAAGTTCCTAAATTATCATAAAACGTTTTATGCCATTTCTTAAATTTATTATGTGTAACCCCAACTGCAGCTCCTGCAATTGTAAATGCACTAAATTTTCCTGTTAATTTTTTTTTCTTTAAATAATTATAAACAGGTTTTTGAAACCTTGGATCTATACAAGATAAAACCATCGCCTTATATTTTGATTTCATCAATTATATTTAACTTTAAACATAGCTTCATTTCTTCTATTCATTGGAAGCGTGAAAGGACTGTCGTAAGTTGCTCTTATCGGTGGGCTTATAATTGAAATATTATTATTTTGTAACTCTTTTTCTAAAATCATTTTATGTTTTAAAAAATTTTGATCTGAGGCTCGTCCCGAATACCTCAACACTGCATAATATCCGCCTTCAATAGTAATTAGACTTACATCTTCTCTAGTTGGATTTGGAGCATTTTCAGAATTAAATTTTGAAGGTAAATAAAATTGCATACTCATACCTCCATTTTTTTCAACTTGTGTAACAGGAGTTGTCATTTTAATTTTTTGCTTAGTATTATTTCTCCCCGAAATATAATTGAATAATTTTCTAAAATTTCCGTCCGAACCAAAGGCAATTGTTTCTACTGCTAATCGGTCAGAATATTTTCTAATTTCGTATATCTCGTTTTTTTCAATAACATCATAAGGAGCTTCTTCATTTGACATCGCATTAGGATAATGAAAAAAACATAATGTGCAAAACAATAGAAGATAAAACTTAAAAATTTTCATAAATTACATGACTTTATATTCAAAATTTTGTGTATTTTCATTAACTTGAATTAATTTAGCCCCATTTCTCTCATGAAAATTAGTTGCCATTTCAGTTAAGGGTGAAAGAGTTACCAATCTATTTAAGTGATTAGACTTTTTAATTTTTTTAAATACTTCTTTTACAATCAACTTTCCACCACCTTTTTTCTTTGACCAAACAGTATATGCAATTGCTATTTGACCACCGGTTTGATCTCTCATGGCAGTTTGAAGAAATGCGTCAGTACTCAGTTTTTCTAATTCATCAACACTTTTTGGTACTTCATTTGTATAAGCAAAACACATTACAGCATGAATTTCTCCTTGATATTCGACACCATAAATTTTTCTACCAAAACCTGTTCTAAATTTATTGTCCAATTCTGGCCTCACAGGATCTTCATCAGGATTACATTCTTTAAGCTCAACAAGCTTAGCACCTTTTACCCAACTGAAAAAATTGTCAAATTTTTTACTTAGTGCTTGCCTATTTTTTCTAAGTCTAGCTTTTATTCTAGGATTAAATTTTTTTTTCATATTTAAAATGAGTATTTATTATCATTTATTTAAAATTTATAATGCGTTAATAAATCATACCAGGTAATCATACAAAAGCTTTGTACTTGTAACAAAAATTAAAGCATACAAAATGTTATAAAACAATTTTTCTTCAATAATTTTAAGTAACTTATATCCAATTAATATTCCTATTAATGCAAGTGGAAACAATATTACTGAATTTTTAAACGACTCAAAATTAGTCATTGATAAATTAATATATAGTGGAAGCTTAATTAGATTTACGAAAGTAAAGAAAATAATTCTTGTACCTACATAAATTTCTTTCTTCATTCTCAATGGAAGTAAATAAAGACTAGTGGGAGTTCCTCCAGCATGCACACAAAAACTTGTAAAACCTGCTATGACAGAACAAACTCCGCCTTTAAAAAAATTTTTTTCTAATTTTTGTTCTTTATTTTTTTTAAAAAAAAAGTAGTGACCAGCAAATAAGAAACCCATCACTCCAATTATAAACTTTAGTAGTTCTTCTGAAAAATATGAAAAAGTTAATGACCCAATAAAAATTCCAACTGCTGCAAATGGAACCATTAATTTTAATGTTCCTAAATCAAATTCTTTTCTGTATTTGTAAACAGCAATAAAATCTGAAAATATTAAAATTGGTAAAATGATTCCTAAAGCTTGATTTAAAGGCATCACTACTGTCATCAGTGGTACAGAAATTAAAGTCATGGACCCACCTAAACCAGATTTTGCAATTCCATATAAGATTATTGCTGGAACAACTGTTAAAAAAAATAATAAATTTATTTCCATTTATTAAATGAATTTAATAATTTTGATCCTAAAGGGCTAATAGGTTCTTGAAATTTTATATTTTTTCTGGTCTTTTCTTTTACTAATTCTAGTAATTTAGTTGCTAATCCTTGTTTTCTAAATATTGGGTTAACAAAAATATATTCAATCTCTCCTTTTTCGTTAAATCTAACAAAACCTAATGTGGTGTTTTGATTTTTAAAGGTGAAAACTCCTTCAGATTCTTCAAGTTTACAGTGTGAAATATCAATATTGGTCATAGATCCTAAAAATTTAAGAGTAATAGGATAACTGCCAAGACAACTATTATTATACTTACAACAATATAATTAAGCTTAATTTTAAATTTTTTTTCAACAAATTGAGTAATTTTTTCCCAAAATAAAACTATTAAAAAAATGATAATAGCTGGCAAAATATATTTTATCATAATTTATGAATTATTGTTGCTGACAAAAACAGAAACACCTCTTGAATTTAAGTCTACATCAAACTTTTTATGTAAAGGTGGAAATGCTCTTTGTGAACAATCTAATCTGTCACATGTTCTACAAGAAACTCCTATAGGAATTTCACTTGATTTATCATTTGTATTGACGTTTTCGGTATATACAAAATCTTTTGCATATTTAGCCTCACATCCAAGTCCAATAGATAAAACACTCTTAGATTGACCAAATCTTCCTATACCTTTTTCAACTGTTCTTGCTATACAAACGTATTTTTCACCATTATTCATTTTACTTACAGCTGCTTGAATTACACCTGGTCTTGTAAATGCAGAGTACACATTCCATCTTGGACATGCGCCCCCATACCTAGGAATATCTATGCCAGATAAAGAAAATCTTTTTGAAATATTTCCAGCCATATCAACTCTTAAAAAGTGAAAAGGTATGCCAGGTAGTTTTGGATCTTGGAGACAAGTAACTCTATGAGCTACTTGTTCAAAAGAAGTTGCAAAAGTATTTTGAAGTAATTCTAAATCATATTTTAGTTTTTTACACTCTGAATGAAATAATTTATATGGCATTAAAATTGCAGCACCACAATAATTTAATAACGCAACCTTTGATAGTTTTTTAGACTCCTCTGATGGAAAACTAAATTTTGATAAATAATTATCTATATCTTTGTTAGCTCCCTCTTGAGCAATTTGGGCAGCTGCATGTAATTTTTTTGTTTCAAGTGAACTGTAATCACTTAATAATAATTCTTTTTTATTTTTATTATAAATCTTAGAGAATGGTTTTTTTTCATCTGGAATAACATCTTTAACTGTTATTGAATATTCAGAATACAAATATTCGCATAAAGCAATATATCTTGTACGATTATTTTTTTCAATTTTTTCAAAAACCTTATTTGCAAATTCCTCTAACTTTGGAAAATAATTTTTATTATCTTGTAAAAAATCAGAGATTACTTCTCCTGGAAATGAATTTTTTCTACTATCAACAATTTTTCCAGAAATTTTTTCAATCTTATCAATTAATTCATGATCTTTTTTCTTTAGAATATCTCCCAGTCTTACAATTGCTTTTCCTATTTTAGGATTGGTACTGACTAAATCTTTAACCTCTGGACCTAAAATATCTAAATCTTCAAACAAACTATCATCTAAAATTTCAGATATTGTATTTTGAAGATTTATATCAGTTTTAGAAGTAAGGTCGGACAATTGTATGTTTAACTTTTCACAAACACTTAAAAGTAAATCTCCATCAATTTTTCTTTTTCCACTCTCAATTAAATTTAAATAGCTAGGAGATATATTTAATTCTTCTGCCAATTTGTTTGCCTGAAGTCCAAGCTGTCTTCTAAAAGACTTGATTTTTGGCCCTATTTTTAAATCAATTTGACTCATTTTTACTATTTGTAAATTTTGTAAATTTATTTTTACAATAATTTTTCTTAATTTACAATGGTTTTTAACGTTTTTTATAGATTTTGTAAATATTGTAAATTAAAAGATTTACATGAATAAAATATTAAAAAACACTGAAAATGAAGCTCAAATCATCAAAAAAGAGGATTTAGATCAACATAATAGTAGAGGAATCTACATGAGAGATGATCATTGTGATTGGGGTTCTAGTGGAATGAATGATCTTATCGAAACGTCAAACGATAACAATTAATTCCCGCCACTAATTCATTTTACAAATAAAAATAACTTAATAGGACTAAAATAATGAGCGCAGAAAACATATCTTACGATTTAAAAAGATTTGCTGGAATAAAAAGGGATTATACACCTGAAGAAGTAGAGAGACTTAGAGGTTCTATTAAAATTGAATATTCGTTGTGCAAACAACAATCACAAAAATTATGGAAATTATTAAATTCTGAACCTTATATAAATACACTTGGATCATTATCGGGTAATCAAGCTGTGCAACATGCAAAAGCTGGATTAAAAGCAATTTATTTAAGTGGATGGCAGGTAGCAGCAGATGCAAATACTGCGGGTGAAATGTATCCAGATCAATCTTTATACCCTTATGATAGTGCGCCTAAGCTAGTTGAGACAATGAATAACTCACTAATAAGAGCTGACCAAATTCAACATATGGAAATTCAAGATGGCGAAATGAAGAAAGAGGACAAAGTTAATTATATGCTGCCTATAATTGCTGATGGTGAAGCGGGCTTTGGAGGGCCTTTGAACGTATTTGAATTAGCAAAAAAATTTATTAGAGCTGGTGCTGCTGGAGTTCACTTCGAAGATCAATTGGCTAGTGAAAAAAAATGTGGTCACATGGGTGGTAAAGTTTTAGTGCCAACTGGAACAATGGTTAAAAACTTAAAAGCTGCTAGACTAGCAGCAGACATTTCTGATGTACCCTTAATTATATTGGCAAGAACAGATGCAAATGCTGCAAAATTAATTACAAATGATTTTGATGAAAATGATAAACCATTTTTAACAGGTGAAAGATCTCCTGAGGGTTTCTTTTATGTTAAAGATGGAATCGAACAAGCTATATCTAGAGGTTTAGCTTATGCTCCTTATGCAGACTTAATTTGGTGTGAAACAGCTACTCCTAATTTAGCTGAAGCTAAAAAATTTGCTGATGCAATACATGAAAAATTTCCTGGAAAGCTATTAGCTTATAATTGTTCTCCATCATTTAATTGGAAAAAACACTTAAATGATGATGAAATTGCTTCTTTCCAACAAGAGATTGCTAAAATGGGTTATAAATTTCAATTCATTACTCTAGCTGGATTTCATACTCAAAATATTGCTATCTTCGAACTTGCTGAAAAATATAGAAAAGAAGGTATGGCTGCTTATTCTAGAATACAACAACAAGAGTTTGCTAGAGAGAAAGATGGATATACCAGCGTCAAACATCAAAGAGAAGTAGGTACATCTTATTTTGATGCAGTATCAAATACTATCAGTAGCGGTCAAAGCTCAACTACAGCAATGGCTGGATCCACTGAATCAGAACAGTTTTAAAAAAATAATTTCCCTCTCCATTTTTTAATAGCCCTTAATTGGGCTATTTTTTTAATTAATTTAGGCTTTTATGTTGTAACCTTTTTTAAGAAGGCTTGTAACTATTGCGATACAAATAGCTAAAAAACTTAACATTAGACCAACGCTAATCCATATATTGAAATCTGATACTCCATAAAACGAAAATCTTAATCCATTGATCAAATAAACCACAGGATTAAAATATGTAACTATTTGCCAAAATTCAGGAAGCATATCTAAAGAATATAAACTGCCACCTAAAAAAACCATTGGTGTTATAACTAAAGATGGAATAATTGACATTTGCTCAAAATTTGAACTCATCAAACCAATCAAGAAACCAAACAAAGCAAAAGTAAAAGATACAAGTACTAAAAGAAATACCATTAATAATGGAAATTTGACCTCAACTTCAACAAAAAAAGTCGATGTTAAAAATATCATAAAACCTACAATTAATGTTTTAGTTGCCCCTGCTCCAACAAAAGCAAGAACAATTTCTAATGTTGATATCGGTGCAGCTAAAATTTCATAAATTGTTCCATTAAATTTAGGAAAAAAAATACCAAATGATGTATTGCTTATCGATTGAGTTAATAACGTAAGCATAAGTAAACCTGGCACTATGTATGATCCATAACTGATGCCATCAATTTTTTGAACATACCCTCCAATTACAGATCCAAAAACAATGAAGTACAAAGAGGTAGATAAAACTGGAGATAAAAGAGATTGGGCCAGAGTTCTTCTAAATCTGTCCATTTCATGCAAGTAAATTGCTTTAAAAGCATAATAATTAAACTTCATTGTTTTCCTTTACTAAACTGACAAATATTTTTTCTAATGTGCTTTGTTCTGTTTTTAAATCTTTTAATTTAAATCCTGCATCTTTTAAGTCTTGAAGTAAATTTGTAATCCCTGTTTGTTTTGCTTGAACATTATAGGTGTAATCAATTGACATTTTATCTTTACCAATTTCAAGATTATATTTTTCTAAAGTACTTGGTAATTCTTTTACTTCTTCTTGTAAGTCCACAGTAAGTTTCTTATGTCCCATTTTTTTTAATAATTCTTTTGTTTCATCTACAACTATAATTTCTCCTTGATTGATTACTCCTACTCTGTCTGCGATTGCTTCAGCTTCCTCTATATAGTGTGTGGTAAGAATTATTGTTACACCTGTTTTTCTTAGACCTTCAACTATCTTCCACATATCTTTTCTAAGTTCAACGTCTACACCAGCTGTAGGTTCATCTAAAAACAAAATAGAAGGTTCGTGTGATAAAGCTTTTGCAATTAAAACTCTGCGTTTCATTCCGCCAGATAATTGTCTAAGACTTAAATCTTTTTTATCCCACAAGCTTAAGTCTTTTAAAATCTTCTCTATATATTTTGGATCAGGTTTTTTTCCATAAAGACCTCTTGAATATGAAACATTGTTAAATACACTTTCAAATTGCTCTAATGTTAATTCCTGTGGAACTAATCCAATTTTAGATCTAGTAAGTCTATAGTCCTTAATTATATCAAGATCATCTACAGTTACTTTACCCGTGGAAAGTCTAACTATTCCGCAAATAATACTAATAAGTGTTGTTTTTCCAGCACCGTTAGGTCCAAGCATTGCAAAAATCTCACCTTTTTTAATATTAAGATTTATTTTTTTTAATGCTTCAAATCCATTATCATAAACTTTTGAGAGGTTATTTATGCTTATTTGATCATTTGACATGTGATTTAGCATATATAGAGACAATTTATTGTATTACAATAAATTAAAATTTGCCCTAGATATCGTAAAGTATGAAAAAATTTTTAATATTTATTTGTTTTGTCTTAGCATTTAGCACCAAAGCTATTGGGAAAGAAACTACTTACAGTAAAGAGTTATTCGATAAAGCTATAACAGAGGGAAAGGTTGTAGTTGTAAGTTCTTGGATTAAATATTGCACATCTTGTGCAAGCCAAATGAAAGTTCTTGAAAAAGCAAAAAATGATTTTGATAATATTGAATATTTTGCATTTGATGTCACAAATAAAGAAATCTCTAAATTTTTTAACGTTCAATATCAAACAACACTTTTAATTTTTAAAGATAATAAAGAAGTTTACAGAAGTATTGGTGAGACAACCAAAGAACTGATTTATGATGCTTTAAAATCCTCTATCTAAATTTAATTTTTTTTAATTTTTAAAATTATTACAGGTAAGAAAGTTGCAATCAAAAAAGATAAAAATAATAAAGATTGAGTTATAAAAGTTGAAAATAATTCTATAGGAAGAAACACTCCCACTAGTAAACTTTTAGAAAAATCTGGGAATGGAAAAATTAAAAATCCAGTAATTAAACCAATGATAATAGAAATGTAAGCAGTTTTTTCATTTACTTTATTATAAAAACTATAAAAAACAGTCACTACAAATGCACAACAAAATAAATCTGCTAATAAAAATAAATACAAAATATCAAATCCTTTAGATGCTATACCAAATGCAATTAATGATAAAAAAAGAATGAAATATTTAGATATTTTTAAATAATCAGTTTTTTTTCCTAAATTAAAAGTTGCTTTGCCATCAACTACAAACAAGCTAGAAATAGCATTAACCAGTGTATCTACAGTTGAAATTGTTAACGCAAGTCCAAGAATAATAATCATTAAGGATATTATTTCTGTTTGATCTTTTAATAATAAACTAAAAAATCCTAGATCAGGTCTAACTGATGGATCAATTGAAAATGAGACCATTCCAATAAAACCCATTAAAAATACTATTGGGACAATAATAAAAAAAGAAATTACTAAACTGTTTTTTAATGTTTGATAATTTTTTGCTGCATAAACCCTTTGCCAGTTTCCTTGATGAAATAAATTAGTTGCTGCTACCGCAATAAAAAAAGTTAATCCAGCTGTATAGCTTGGAATATATTTTGAGCTTAATAGTTGAGGGTTCTTCTCATTGATTAGAGTAAATGAAAAATTATTACCGGACGATGAGCTAATAATTGAAATCATAATTAATAATAAAATACCAATTACAATCATTTGAATGTTATCAGTAAATATAGATGCTCTTAACCCTCCATAAAGCGTATAACTTAATGTAGCTACTAAAACTATTAATGCTGTAATCCATAATTCTGTACCGGATATATAATTAATTAATAGGGCTACCGCAGTCACTTCAGCACATAGAAAAATAAACATATAAAATATTGTCATTAATAAAATTAGCTTAAATAGACTATTGCCAAATTTCTTTCTCATAAACTCAACTAAAGAGGAGCCTTTTGGAAATTCATCTCTAATTTTTTTTCCAAAATAAATTAAGAAAATCATTGGAAATGCTGTACCTAATGCATAACCAATAATGGCACCTACTCCGCCCCAAGTTGCAGCCGCAACAGGACCAAATAAAATCCAAGCACCCAATGCAGATGCCACCAGACTTGTTGTAAGTGAAAATAAACCAATGTTTCTGTTTGCTGTTAAATAATTATTTATTCCCTTAAATTTTTTTGAATGAAAAATTCCTAAGAAAGCAAATATTACGCTAATTAAAAATACTAGTGTTAATGAAGTAGATTGACTTAAAAAATATGTTTTATCCATTTTATCCCTTTCTGAATTACCGGACAGGTTCTTAGGGTATAATCTCAGCCTGTTAAGACACCCCTTCAATGAGAATTTTTATATTATATTAATTGAAATGGCTAGTAATTAAAATTTATTTTGTCTTATTTTTTTTGACTTTTATGATTCATTATTTCGATCATACATTGAGTTGCATATTCTCTCCACTCAGATGAATTTTTATTTTTTAAGCTATTTAAATGATCACGATTACTTTGAATATTATCTTTATGCTTTAGTATGTCCGCTCCGTTTAGACTCTTTTCTATTTCAGATAAATTAGTCTCCATTGCCTTTATCCATTCTCTTCCAAGCTCAACACATTTTCGATCATCTTTTTCATCACAAATTTGCTTAAAAAAATTAAAGATAACATCATCAGTACTAACCGAAGTGTTCATATGTGATTATTGTTTACAAGTTCCAATAGAGTCAGGACCACAAGTTTGTCCATTTGTCCATGTTGCACCAATTAAATTTGCGCCATCAAAATTAGCATTTGTAATATTAGAAGATGTAAAATTGGCTTCCATTAAATTCGAGTTTTGGAAATTAGCTTCAATTAGAGTTGCACCCATAAAATCTACTCTTGTAAGATTTGCGTTAGTAAAATTAGTTTTTTCAAAATTAGCCCCAATCCCAATTGTTTCATATAGATTAGCTCTGACAAATGTAGACTCTGGAAAAGTGCCAAAGGATAAATTAGAATTCATCATAATACTTTTATCTAAGTTTACTTGTACAAAACTTGCAAAGGATAAATTAGAATTAGGTAGATAACTCCCCTGGAGATCCTGTGCATCTGAAAATCTGCATTTAGAGTAGTCAACTCCGTCTGTTAGAGGATCATCACAAGCAGCATTAGAATTTGTAAAGAATAAAAAGCTAAATAAAACAAGTAAAAATATTTTTTTCATAGGTAAATTTAACAAATAAAATATGTCAAAACAATGAAGGTTTAAAATTTAGAATAAACTTTAACAATGTAATTATTGATATTTTGAAGTATAAAAATCAACTTATGAAAGAATATAACATAGCATCAATACCTGGAGATGGGATAGGAAAAGAAGTATTGCCTGAAGGTTTAAAAGTTTTAAAAGAAGCTGCTTTAAAACATCAATTTAAAATAAATTTTAAAGAATATGATTTTGCTTCCTGTGATTATTACGAAAAACATGGAAAAATGCTTCCTGATGACTGGAAAGAAAAATTAGGAAAACATGATGCTATATTTTTCGGAGCAGTCGGAATGCCAAATAAAGTTCCAGATCATATTTCTTTATGGGGGTCGTTACTTCAGTTCAGACGAGAATTTGATCAATATATTAATCTAAGACCTGTAAAACTTTTCCCAGGTATTAATCCTCCTTTAGCCAATAAAAAACCTGGTGATATCGATATGTTGATTGTTAGAGAAAACACCGAGGGAGAATATTCTACTGTAGGCGGAAGAATGTATAAAAATACTGATAGAGAAATTGCAATTCAAGAAACTATCATGTCGGCACATGGAATAGACAGAGTTCAAAAATTTGCCTTTGAATTGGCCAAACAACGAACAAGAAAAAAATTAACTAATGCAACAAAATCGAACGGAATTTCAATTACTATGCCTTTTTGGGATGAAAGATTTAATCAAATGAAAAAAAACTATCCTGAAATTGAAACAGATCAATTTCATATAGATATTTTAGTTGCTAGATTTGTACTCAATCCAGAGTGGTTTGATGTAGTAGTAGCATCAAATTTATTTGGAGATATTCTTTCAGACTTAGGACCTGCTTGTACAGGAACTATTGGAATAGCTCCTTCTGGAAATATTAACCCCGAAAATAAATTTCCATCTTTATTTGAACCAGTTCATGGTTCTGCCCCGGATATTGCAGGTAAAGGAATTGCAAATCCTGTAGGACAAATTTGGTCTGGAGCAATGATGCTAGATTATTTAGGAGAAAAAGAAGCTTCAAATTCAATTGTTGAAGCAATTGAAAAATCTTTAAGTGAAAAAGAAAATAGAACTAAAGATTTAGGTGGGGATGCTGATACTATTAAATCATCTAATTCAATTTTAGCTAATCTTTAAATTTTAATTTTCTTTCCTGTTTTTGCGCTTTTAGTTATTGCAGCAAAAATTTTGAGAGAAATTAAACCATCATTACCATTTACTTTTGGTTTGGCTTTTTTTGCAATGACATCAGCAAAATGATCAATTTGATTTACTAATGTATTGTCATCTTTTTTATTTTTATCTTCATTAACTAATATCTTATTCCACCAACTTCGTTCTTTTTTATAAAACCAATATTTAAGATTAGGAAACTGCAATGAACCCTTAGTTCCTCCAATCATGTATGCTGATTGATTAGTAATTGGGTATGCAGGATTCTCTCCAGCTGTTAGCTCATAACTCCACGGTGCAACAATTGTATCTGACAAATTTAGTGAACAAAGTGCTCCTGAATTAAAGATCAAGCTTATAGTGGCCGTATCCTCTACTTGAAATTTTCTAGTTTTATTTGTTGTGAATGCTTGAACATATTTTATTGAACCTAATAAATAACAAATCATATCAATGTCGTGAACTAAATTGATACCTAAAGGTCCACCTCCCTTACTAACTCTCCATTTTTCTTTGTAATAATCTTTATGTTTATATAACCAGCATAATACGTTTGCTGAAACGATGTTTCCCAATTTACCTTTGTTAATAATATCTTTTACTTTAGATACTATTGAATTGTGTCTTCGATGATATCCAATCAACAATGGAGTTTTATTCTTATTAGCACTGTTTATAATTTTTTTTGCAGATGGAATGTTATCTGAAATAGGCTTTTCTAACAAAACAGGTATTTTATTTTTTAAAAAACTTAAAGTATGTTTTTCATGTAATTGATTAGGGGTAGCAACTATTACAGCATCAAGTTTTTTTGAATTTAAAAGCTCTGATACATTTAAATACAATGGGATTTTATATTTTTTTGATAAATTTCTAGCATTGTTACTAATGTCTACTATTGAATGAAGATTTGCTTTCTTAGATTTTTGAATAGCCTTAATGTGCTGTAAACCCATTAATCCAGTTCCAATTATAGAAATATTAATTTTTTTTCTCATAACTTAATTAATTTTAATTTTTGTAAAGCATGTATACCTTTTATTAGGTTTAATTAAAGTGCTTGGAAAATTTTTTTTATTAGGCGTATCAGGAAAGTATTGTGTTTCTAAACAAACACCATGATAAGGAAATAATTTTTTTTTGTAATTCAGATTTTGTGCTGAATAAAGTTGAACACTTGGTAAATTTGAAAAAAAATCAACTCGAATATTAGTATTATTATTTTTTATAGTTCCAAAATAATTTCTAGTATTTTTCTTTACAACAAAAGTGGTATCAAAACCTTTAAATTTAATATTAAGCTTTTTATTTTTAAAATAATCTAATTTTTTACCAATATTTTCAAAATGTAAAAAATCATAGATAGTTTTTTTTACATTTTTAAATCTACCAGTAGGGATTAAATTTTTATTTATTTGAAGATATTTAGATGAGTTTAATTTTAACTCATGATCATAAATCATATTTTTTTTATTTTTTTCTAAATTCCAATAACTATGATTAGTTAAATTAACATGAGTGCTTTTATTTGATTTGTACTCATACTTTATTATCAGAAATTTATTATTTAATTGATAAGTACAATTGACAACTAAATTTCCTGGAAAGCCTTGATCGCCATCTTCTGAATGAAGTTGATATATTATTTTATCCTTTGTTTGACTTAACTTTTTCCATGGAAGTATAGAAAAACCTACCTTGCCTCCATGAAGTATGTTTTTCCCCTCATTTGCATTTAAAATAAATTTTCTATTTCCTATCTTAAATTTTGAATTTGAAATTCTACCTGCATATCTTCCACAAGTTGATCCTAAACTTGGATGTTTATGTTGATAATTTTTTTTTGATCCTAAATTTAAAATTAAATTTATTTTCTTTTTCTTATGATAAACTTCAAAAAGACTAGCACCATAATTAAGAGTTTGAACTCTTAGAAATTTATTTTGAATTGTAGAACTTTCAACTTTCACCTAGATCAAGTTATGCCACCATCAACGATAAAGCTTTGTTTTGTGCATCCAGATGATTGATCTGATGCTAAAAACATTACCATTTGAGCAACATCATTAGGTTTTAATTGTCTTTTTAAAGCCTGACTATCTAAAATAAGCTTTTTGTACTTAGGGGTTAACCAATGTTTTATTTGTCTTTCGGTAGCTATAGATCCAGGTACTACTGAGTTAGTTCTGATATTATATTTTCCATATTCCTGTGCAAAAGACCTAGTTAAACCTACTACCGCAGATTTTGCTGTTTCATACACAACTTTATCCCCCTCACCTAACATCCAAGAAACAGAACTTAAATTTACAATCGATCCAGCATTCATCTTCATCATAGATTTCACGACAGCTTTAGCAGCAAAAAAATAGTGCTTTAGGTTTACTGCCATTCTATTTTCCCAATATTTTTCATCCACCTGATCTGTTGTATGTCTATCATCATTGGCTGCATTATTTACTAAAACATGTATTGGACCTTTTTTTGTAATAATATTTTTAATCGTTTTTTCCAATTTATTGATATCTAACAAGTTACATTCACTGAAAGTTGGTGATCTAAATTTATTTTTCTTAATTTTGTTTAAAAGTTTTTTTGTTTCTTTTAAATCAATATCTACAAAATAAACTTCGCTTCCCTGTTCACAAAAATGTTCAACGATTGAAGCACCAATCCCTGAACCACCACCAGTAATAAACACTCTTTTATTTTTTAAATCAGAATATTTAACTCTCATTTTTATATTCTCTCTTCAGTTTGAGCATCAAATAATGATGTTTGAGTTAAATCAAAATATAATTTCGTTTCTTTTGCTAGTTCAATTTTTATGGTTGAAGGAAATTTAGCTAAAATTTCCTGATTAGAATAATCAAAAGTCATTATTTGTTCATGACCTATATACTCACTTAAATCTGCTCTTAAATTGACTTCAAAATCACTTTCATTAGATTTTTTAAAGTAAATGTGCTCTGGCCTTAAACCAAAGAAAACTTCTTTATTATTTAAATTAGATTTATCTTTAAATTCATAATCTTTAATTGGAATTTCAAAATTAGAATCACTTGCAGTAAAAAATATTTTGCCTGAAGTTTCTTTTAAAGTTCCCTTAATTAAATTCATAGATGGTGATCCAATAAAATCTGCTACAAATGTGTTGCTTGGTTTATTGTAAATATTTTCAGGTGTATCATTTTGCTGAATAACACCATGGTTCATAATCGCAATTCTTGTTCCTAAACTCATTGCTTCAGTTTGATCATGAGTTACATACACAACTGTTGTTTTCAGTTGCTGGTGAAGTTTTTTGATCTCTCTTCTCATCTCAACTCTTAGTTTTGCATCCAAGTTAGATAAAGGTTCGTCGAACAAAAATATTCTTGGCTCTCTAACCAATGCTCTTCCAATAGCAACTCTTTGTCTTTGTCCTCCAGATAATTGTGAGGGTTTTCTTTCTAACAATTGATCAACTTGTAAAAATTTAGATACTTTCTCTAATTGCTCCTCAATTTTTTCTTTAGATGTTTTTGCTTGTTTAAGACCAAAAACCATGTTTTCTTTAACATTCATTGACGGATATAAAGCGTATGATTGAAAAACCATAGCAATATTACGGTCTTTGGGCTCAACCTTACTTACATTGTAATCATCAATAAAAACATTTCCTTCGTTAATAGTCTCTAAACCAGCAATGATATTTAATAAAGTTGATTTTCCACATCCAGACGGTCCTAAAAGAACTAGAAAATTTCCTTCATCTATCTCTAAATTAATTTTTCTTAAAACTTCAGTTGTTCCAAAGTTTTTTGATAATTCTTCAATTTTTAACGTTTTCATTGTTATCCTTTCACTGCTCCTGAAGTTAATCCTCTAATAAAATATTTACCTGCTAATACATAAACAATAAGTGTTGGTATACCTGCTATAATAGCTGAAGCCATATCTACATTATATTCTTTGACACTTGTGCTTGATAAAACCATATTGTTTAAAGCGACTTGTATAGGCGCTGCTTCACCAAATGAAAAAGTTGATCCAAATAAAAAATCATTCCATATTTGTGTAAATTGCCAAATTACAGTTACAACAATAATCGGCGCAGAAATTGGAAGTAAGATTTTAAAAAATATCTTAAAAAAACCAGCGCCATCTATCCTAGCAGCTTTAACTAATTCCGTTGGTACAGAAACATAATAATTTCTAAAAAACAATGTAGTAAAAGGTATTCCATAAACTGTATGGACTAAAACTAATCCAACTACTGAATTTGAAATTCCTAATACTCCAAGAGTTCTTGCCATTGGTAGCAATATTGCTTGAAAAGGTATGAAACATCCAAATAATAAAAAAAGAAAAACCCACTGATCTCCTTTAAATCTCCATTTAGTTAAAACATAGCCAGTCATTGCTCCAATAAATGTTGAAAAAAATACTGCTGGCACAACCATCTTGATTGAATTCCAAAAATATGGTCTTAAAAAAGTGTCACCGGCTCCATATCCTCTACCTCCCCAAGCTACAGCCCAAGAATCCAAATTTAATCCGCTTGGCCAACTTAAAAGTGTTCCTTGACGAATTTCTTCCATTGTTTTTAAAGATGTAACAACCATGACATAAAGAGGAAAAATAAAATAAGAAGCAAAAAGAATTAAAATAAAATATAAAAACCATCTCAAAAACATATTTGTATATTTAGATTTTTGTTCTAACTGCTGATAAGAAGAGGATTTCAAACTATCTTGCATTTTCTCTCCTTAACTCTGAATATAAATATGGGATAATCACAGCTGCTACAGCCATAAACATCATCATCGCACTTGCTGCAGATAAACCAACCTGGCTTTTGTGAAATGCAGTTTGTGTCATATATAAAGCAGGCATAGTTGTCGATATACCTGGACCACCTTGTGTCAGTGCTACTATAAGATCATAACTTTTTATTGATATATGAACTAAAATTACAAAACTTGTAAAAAATACAGGTCTCATCATTGGAAGTAAAATCTTCCAGTATACAGTAAATAAACTTGCGCCATCTATTTTTGCCGCTTTAACAATTTCATCCTCTACTGACCTTAATCCAGCTAAAAATAGTGCCATTACAAAGCCAGCAGATTGCCAAACACCAGCGATAACTATGGTATAAATAGCCATTTCCCTATCAACCAGCCAATCAAAAGTGAAGTTCTCAAAACCCCAATCTCTAAACATTTTTTGAATGCCTAAAGTTGGATTTAATATCCATTTCCAAGCAGTTCCAGTTACAATGAATGATAGTGCCATTGGATATAAATATATCGTTCTCAAAAGACCTTCTGCTCTAATTTTTTGGTCTAAAAATATTGCAAGAATTATTCCTATAACGATACAAAAAATTAAAAACAATGCTGTAAAGATTAGTAAATTATCTACTGCAATAAGCCATTTTCTAGAACCCCAAAGTTTAACATATTGGCCTACACCCCATAGTTCATACTTAGGTAAGATTTTAGAATTTGTAAAAGATATATATAAAGTCCAAAGCACAAAACCATAAACAAACCAACCAATTAAACCAACAGCTGGTGCCATTACAATTTTAGGTAGGTTTTTCTCTAACCACTTGAACATTATAAATATTTTTTATTTAAATTAAAAAAAAAGGCCACCTAGTTTTTAGGTGGCCTTAATTTTTGTATTTTTACATATTGTCTAAAACTGAATCAGCTAAAGCATTTGCAGCATCTACAGATGACATGTCAGAATTAAAGTGTTCTGTAATAACATCTTGTAAAGCAGCTTTCATAGTATTTCCTTGAGCCATACCATGAGCAAAACTTGGAACTAATCCACCACCTGCACCTGCAGTTTTAATATCTGCATTTGATTTTTTAGCACATTGGTCAAACTCATCCATTGATACGTCTAAACGAGCTGGGATAGAACCTTTGTATAGGTTGAAAACTTTTTGGAAGTTTTTACCCATCATAAGTTTAGCCAATAATTTTTGACCAGCTTGTTTGTCTGCATCATCAGATTTGTAAAAGATAAAACTATCTACATTATATAAATATCCATTATTTGATGGAGTGGCAGCACAGTAGTAATCTACACCTGGTTGTTTACCTGCAGCTGTAAATTCACCTTTTGCCCAGTCACCCATAATTTGGAAACCAGCTTTACCTTCGATAACCATACCAGTAGCAACGTTCCAGTCTCTTCCTGGACTACCTTCATCAGTAAAACCTTGAAGTTTTCTCATTTGGTCAAATACTTTAACTGTTGTTTCGCTTCTTAAACAATTTTCTTTAAGATCTACATAACAGTTTTTGTAATAATTGTTTCCACCAATTCCCATAGCAACTGCTTCAAATACTGTAGCATCTTGCCAAGCTTGACCACCATGAGCAAATGGAATTATTCCAGCAGCTTGTAATTTTTCTGCAGCAGCATTTAATTCATCCCAAGTACTTGGAACTGAAATACCGTTTGCATCAAATACAGCTTTGTTTGCCCACATCCAGTCAATTCTGTGAATGTTTACTGGAGCAGCACAATAAGGTCCGCTGTTATTTTCACACTTGTGAATAGCTGCAATCATTGGATCCAATAAATTGTCCCAACCTTCTGCTTGAGCAACTGAATCAATGTTATAAGGAGCTACAACACCTTCTTGGTCATACTCTTGAATTGTAGGACCTTTGATTTGTGATGCTGATGGAGGATCTCCGGCAACTATTCTTGCTTTTAATGCAACGTTAGCAGCATCTCCACCACCACCTGTTACAGGCATGTCCATCCATTCACCACCATTAGCAGCGAAATCATCTTTTAAAACTTTAAGAGCAGCAGCTTCACCACCAGACGTCCACCAGTGCAAAACCTCGATCTTAGGTCCTGCAATTGATGAAGTAGATGTGAACGCTAATGTAATTAAAGCGATCATTAGTTTTTTCATATCTTCTCTTTCTCTTTTATTTAGTTAACTATTTTTTAAAAAAACAAACTATAAGTAGAATGATCAATAATTGATAACTAAAAAATTTTAATACAACTATTAGTTGATGTTGTATTTTTTTCTTTATTTTGCTTGTTTTTTTAAATTATAAAAAAAGGGTTTTTTTTTAATTCAATTACCAGTTGAATTTCTAATATGTCGCGCTTCTTCCTAATCTTGCTGCACCACGAACGCCACTAGCATCTCCAAATCTTGGTTTTAAAAAAACGCCTTCGTATTCTCTTCCAATAACAAATTTTCTAACTAATGAATCTACTTCATGTAAAAAATCTATTTCGTTTGAAACACCTCCTCCAAATACAAAAGCATCTGGGTCTAAAATATTTATAATACTAGAGAGAGACATTGCTAAGTTAACTTTAAAATCATCGATAAACCTTTCAGCATCTAGATCATGTTTCCTGTTTAATTCAAATATTTCATTAGCTTTTAAATTTTTTCCATAAATTTTATTAAATCTTTTGGCTAAACCTAAGCCTGATAAAAAGCTTTCGATCTCCGCTTCTCTTGCATTGCTTGAATCAAATTTTTCTTTTTTTGCAGCAAAGTACGGAATTTGATTGTGACCCCATTCTCCTGCTACACCATTAGATCCAGTAATAATTTTTTTATCAATCACTAATCCTCCTCCAACACCAGATCCTAAAATTATTCCGTAGACTATTTTGTAATGTTTTCCTGATCCATCTATTGCCTCTGATAATGCAAAACAATTTGCATCATTCTCACAAAAAACCTCTTTTCCAAGTGCTTTACGTAAATCACTTTGAAAAGGTTTTTTTTCTAACCAAGTTAGATTTGGAGCATTTTTTACTAAACCTGTTTGAGGAGAATGAACTCCTGGATGACATACTCCAATTGGAAGCTCTTGATTAAACTCTTGTTCTAATTGTCTATGTATATCTCTTATTGAAATAATAATTTGAGAATAATCTTTTGGGCAGGATATTCTAGATCTATGTTTTTCTTGTCCATCATTTTCAAGCACAACACTCTCAATTTTAGTTGCACCTACATCAATACCTACTTGCATGACTAATATGTAGCTCTCCCTCCACTTAAATCAAAAACTGCAGCTGTTGAGAATGAATTTTCTTCACTAGCCAACCAAGTCACTAATGATGCAAGCTCTTCGACTTTAGCAAATTTATTTCTTGGAATTTTAGATAACATATAATTAATATGTTCCTCGGTCATTTGATCAAAAATCCTAGTTTTTGCTGCTGCTGGAGTAACACAATTCACTGCTATATTTTTTTGAGCAAGTTCTTTTCCCAAAGATTTAGTTAATCCAATAACTCCTGCTTTAGATGTACTATAAGCACTAGCATTAGGATTACCTTCTTTCCCAGCAATGGATGCTATATTAACAATTCGTCCATAGTCATTTTTCAACATAAAAGGGACAATCGCTTTACAACAATAGAAAACAGAATTTAAATTTAAGTTCATTACTTTCTTCCATTCATCTAATGGATATTCTGCTACTGTTGTATTCATTCCTGCTATACCTGCGTTGTTTACAAAGATATCAATTTTTCCGAAGTTTTTTTCAACTTCACTTAAATTTTTATTTATAATTTCAAAATTAGTTACATCGACAATTTGAAAACTTACATTATCAGATTTAAGTTTATCAACTGCCTCTTTGGCAGCTTTTTCGTCTATATCCCAAATTATTACTTTAGCTCCAGCTCCAATAAATCTCTCAGTGATTGCTAAGCCAAATCCTTGGGCGCCACCTGTAACAATTGCAATTCTGTTGTTTAAATCGTATTTAATCATAGTTTCCTATTAATTTTTTTTGACCTTATTAAAGGAAAAGCTAGAGCAATTAAAGATAAAACGAAGAATGTTAAAGCTATTGGTCTTGTAAAAAACATAAACCAATTTCCATCAAATATAACCAGAGATTGTCTTAGAGTTCCCTCGACTAACTCTCCTAATATTAGTCCTATAATAACTGGAACAACTGAAAAGCCATATCTTCTCATAAAGAAACCCAAAACACCAAAAAATAACATTATCCACACATCAATTATAGATTGATTTAAAGAGTATGTTCCGCACACCGAAACTGCAAATATCATAGGCCATAAAATTTTATTAGGCACCAATGTTATTCGTGCAAATATTTTTGCACCAAAAAAACCAAAAATAAAAAATAGAATATTTGCAATTAACATTGCGCCAAAAATTCCATATAAGAAATCTGGTTGTTCTCTAAACAAATCTGGTCCAGGTCTAACTCCATGAATAATTAAACCTGTCAATATAACAGCAGTTGTAGCACTTCCAGGAATCCCAAGTGCAAGTGTTGGAACCATCGCACCACCTGTTGCTGCATTGTTTGCTGCCTCAGCTCCTGCAATTCCTTCAATAGAACCTTTTCCAAATTCTTCTGGGTTTTTTGAAAATCTTTTAGCTTCAGAATAACCTATTAAAGAAGCAACTGTTCCTCCTTCTGCAGGCAGAACTCCAATAAAAGATCCAATTCCGCTTGATCTTAAAATTGTTTTCCAAGTTTTTTTGTAATCATCTTTACTAGGTAACTTAATTGCTTTTAATGCAATTCTATTAAATATTTGATTAATCAAAGTTGATTGGGTGAGCATTTCACTCATTGCAAATAATCCAACTACCACAGGTATGAATCCTATTCCTTCGGTTAATTCATTTACTCCAAAAGTAAATCGATCAATTGAAGTCATAAAATCTTTTCCAACAGTTGAGATTAAAATTCCAAATGCACCTGCGATTAAATTTTTAATTGGGCTACCTTCACCAATTGATGCAAGCATAGTTAAGCCAAATATAGCTAAAGCAAAATATTCTGGTTGACCGAATTCATAAGCAAGTTGTGCCAAAATAGGAGCAAAAAAAACCAATATAATTACACTAAAAATGCCTCCAACAGTGCTTGATACAGTTGCCATGCCTAGAGCTCTTCCAGCTTCACCTTTTTGAGCTAGAGGATAACCATCCAAACAAGTTGCTGCTGCTGCTGGGGTTCCTGGTGTATTAATAAGTACAGCTGTTATTGCACCACCATATGTTCCAGCACAATATATTGATGTTAGTAAAACAATTGCAGATAGTGGATCTAGTGTCATCGTAAAAGGTAAAATTAATGCTCCACCTGTAGTGGGACCTAACCCTGGCAACACACCTAAAATCAGACCAAACAATGTTCCAAAAAATAAAACTATCATTAGTTTAGAACTGAACAGTGGTGCCAACATTAATAATAAATTATCCATCTAGCTATAATAAATATTAGTAATTATTCCTGGAGGAAATCTTAAACCTAAGATTGTTTCAAAGAATATAAAAACAATAACTGGAAAAATAATTCCGACTAATAATAAATAAAATATTCTTTTTTCTCCCCAACAGTAAGAAACAAATATAGATAAGGCTGAAATTGCTAAAAAGAAATCAAGAGTTTTAGAAACTATTACAAATATTACAAAACTAAACAATGTTAAGAAAAATGATTTTGGTAATTTTTTTTCAACTTTCCAAGGATTTTTAATTGCTAAATAATAAATGGTTAAAGTCATTCCTATTATTAAAATTAATAACGCTTTTGGAAATGTTGCTGGCTGAATTCCTCTATTTAATATTGGCGGCACTATATCAAATGTAAAAGTAGTTATGAGTAGAATTGCCGATATAAAAATAATTATAAATGAAACTTTAAATTCATCTTTAAAAAAAAAGGGCAAACTTTTGTTTGCCCTTTTTGATTTTTGTACATTTTTCATATTTAAATGTACTTTTAATTAGATTAGTTAATGTAACCTAAAGCTTTAAGCTGTGCAGTCATTTCAGTAAGCATTTCTTCCATTTGCTTGCCCCATTCATCTGCACCTACAACACTTGTCTCGTCAAGACCAATTTCTGTTAAGAAATTTTTGTAGTAGTTGTGACTCATAGCCTTCATCATTCCAGCTTCTAATTGTTTTACTCTATCAGCTGGAGCACCTTTTTTAGTTACGAAACCTCTAACAGTAGATAAAGAAACAGGGATACCTAATTCTTTAGCTGTTGGAGAGTCTCCAATTTTAGCCATTCTATTGTTAGCTAATACAACTGAAACACAAAGTTTACCTTCATTAATTTCTGTTAATGCTTCACCTAAGTTTAAAACACCTACATCAATATCTCCTTTGATAAGGTTTGTTTTTATTGGTGCAACACCTTTGTAAGCAACGATAGTTGGATCTTTTAATCCACCTTTTTTTGTAAATGCGATTGCA
Organism: uncultured Pelagibacteraceae bacterium; assembly: GCA_902591535.1. Taxonomy (GTDB): domain Bacteria; phylum Pseudomonadota; class Alphaproteobacteria; order Pelagibacterales; family Pelagibacteraceae; genus Pelagibacter. The sequence continues at coordinate 26,573 of CACJBA010000007.1, forward strand.
CTAACATCATCAATACCACCAGTATGAGTAGTTCCATATTTTAATGATTTTGATTTCTGTGTGCTAATGAATTTTTTAGCATCTTTGATGTCTGCTTTACAATTAACAACAAATAACTGTGGATCATCTGTTCCTCTCGCAAGTGGTTGCATATCACTTAACTTAACTTTAGTTTTTCCTAAAGCCATTGATACGGCATGACCTGTAGTCCAAGTTAAAGTGTGATTTCCATCAGCTGGTAAAGACATCATATAATCCATAGATGCTGCTCCACCACCACCTTTTTTGTTTACTAATTGCATGTCCTGTTTAAGGACTCTTCTTGCTCTTAACAACATCATTCTAGTAGTAACATCAGTTCCACCACCAAAACCAGCGTGAGTAATTGCTTGTATTGGATGACCGTCAGCTTTAGCTGATGTGATCATTAATGGAAGAGCTACAACAAAAAATTCAGTTACTAAAAAAGCAGCTGCTAAAAATAGTTTAAAGCTTTTTTTCATTATTTTCCTCTTTAGTTAATTTATATTTAATAATTTAAACATAATCTGCTACAAGACGTAAAGAAAAAAATGGAACAAAATAAATCTAACATTGCCATACTACTCGGTGATCCAGCAGGGATTGGTCCAGAATTAATTTCAAAGCTATTAAGCGATGAAATGACAAAAAAAGCAAATATAGTTATCATTGGCGAAAAACAAGTATTTGAAAGTGGCAACAGTATTACCGGAATTTCTCATAATGTAGATGTAGTTGAAAATTTTGAACAGATTGACTTTAAAAAATCAGATAGATTTTTATTAGATATCTCAAAAGGAAAAAATCATAAATATAAATTAGCTGAACCATCAAAAGAGTCTGGTGAAAGTGTATTAGAAGCTCTAGATTTGGCATTAAATCTTGCAAAAGAAAAAAAAATTGATGCAATTAATTTTGCACCAATGAATAAGACAAGTTTAAAACTTGGAGGAAATAAGCACTCTGATGAATTACAGCTAATGGCAGAGAAACTTGAGGTAAAAAGTTTTTGTTGTGAATTTAATGTTATAGATAATTTTTGGACAGCAAGAGTAACTTCTCATATTCCAATAAAAGAAGTTGCTCAGCATATTACAAAAGAAAATATTATGAAGCCGATAAAATTGATCAATGAGGTTATGGAGTTAAATGGTGTTAAGAATCCTCGAATAGCTATTCAAGCACTAAACCCACATGCTGAATTTGGCACTGAAGAAAAAGATGAAATTATACCTGCAATAGAGGAAGCAAAAAAACTTGGCTACAATGTTGATGGCCCATTGCCATGTGATACTTCTTTTGTTGTAGCCTACAAAAATAAAAATCATGATTGTATGGTTGGTATGTATCATGATGCATTACAATCTGGTCTTAAAGCATTTGGTTTTGATAGAGGAGTAACAGTTCAAGGTGGATTAACTGTTCCAGTGACTACCACTGCGCATGGATCAGCATTTGCTATTGCAGGAAAAAATGAAGCTAATTTAGATCCAATTTTAAATTCTTTTAAAATTGCTCTTTCAATGGCAGAAAATAAAAAAAATTAAATTAATCCAGCGTCTACAGTAAAATTTTGTTTTGTGCACCCTGAAGAAACATCCGATGCTAAAAATAAAACCATTTTTGAAACGTCGCTAGGTAATAATTGTTTTTTTAAAGCCTGATTTTTCAATATTTCTTTTTTTAAATTTTGGCTTAAGCCATAATTTAGATTGTCTATCTGTTGCAATTGAGCCAGGTGCTATCGAGTTAATTCTTATATTATGCTTTCCTAAATCTCTGGCCAATGATCTAGTTAATCCATGAATTCCTGCTTTTGCAGTACTATATGCAGGAAACATTACTGCTCCTCTAACCCAACTTACAGATCCTAAGTTTATTATTGATCCACCTTTATTTTTTATCATGCTTTTTTTAACTGTTTGTATCGCAAACAAATAATGCTTTAAATTAAGCGATATTCTATCATCCCAATATCTTTCAGTAATTTCCTCTAAACTATGTCTTTGATCATTAGATGCATTATTAATCAATATATCAATCGGACCATTTTTTTTAATAATTTTTAAAATAGATGATTTATATTTTTTTATATTTTTAACATCACAATTTACAAATATCGGTATTTTAAATTTTTTTTTTTTAATTTTATTAATTGTTTTTTTCGCTTCTTGTTTATCGATATCAAAAAAATAAACTTCAGCTCCTTGCTCACAAAGATGTTCTACAATAGATGATCCAATACCTGCTGCTCCACCAGAGATTAAAGCTCGTTTATTTTTAAGATCGAAATATTTAGTTTTCATTATAAATTTAATATTAATAATTTTTTAAATCTTCCAAAGATGGCATTGAGGCTGCTGCACCTTGTTTGGTGGTTGAAATACCTGCAACTTTATTTGCAAAAGTAAGTGCTTCTTTAATATTTAAATCTTTTGATAAAGCAACTGCAAATGCACCATTGAATGCGTCACCTGCACCTGTCGTATCAATAACTGGATCTTTAAATTTGAATGCCTTTATAAAAAAGTTTTCTTTTTCATTTGCGAAGTAGCATCCTTTTTCTCCTAAAGTTATAATTACGTTTTTAATACCTTTTTTTAAAAACTCTTCAGAAGCACTTTTTATATCTTTTTCAGTTTCAATTTTTTTATTTAAATAAAATTCAGCTTCAGTTTCATTAGGGGTAAAAAAATCTATTAATTTAAAATCATCATCATTAATTTTGCATGCTGGTGCTGGATTTAATATTGTAATTAATCCATTTTCACTTGCTTTTTTTAATGCATAGCTAGTAACTTCATATGGTGTTTCTAGTTGTGTTAAAAATATTTCTGAAACTTCTATAAATTTCAAATTTCTATCAATATCATCTTTAATTAATTTTCCTGCTGCACCAGGTATAATATTTATTGCGTTATCTCCTGTTTTTTCATTAATCATTATCCCCGCAACCCCTGTTAAATACTTTTCATCTTGAATAACGCAAGCAGTGTCCATACCTAATTCATTATATAAAGCTAGAGCCATCTCACCATTTTTATCCTTCCCTATTTTTGATATGAATTTTACACTTCCGTTAAGTTTAGCTGCAGCAATTGCTTGATTTGATCCTTTTCCACCTGGTCCAATGATGTGATTTGATCCTAAAACAGTTTGTCCTTTTTCAGGGATTGCATTAGCTATGAAACAAAGATCTGCAACAAATACTCCAAAAACTGAAATTGTTTTCATTTTTTAAGTCCAAACGTTTCCGTCAGGTAAAATGACACCTTTAGTAAGTATAAAACAACCAAATGGTCTAGCATCTGTTGTTGTAACTATGCAGTAAGCTTTTTTGGCCTCTTGATAGAATTCTTGTCTTGAAATTGATCCTACATTCCAATTTTCGCCTGAAATTTTTTTTACAACTTCAATAAATTCTTTATGTGTTTCAGTTAACTCATCAGGTTTATCATCTACTTCCATTCTTAAAGCTGGAGATCCTCCTTTTGAATTAATAAAACTATCAAGTGGAAATACTGAAAGTATCGCCGAGGCCGCCTCTTTAATCCCTACTCCATCTAATCTTATTACTTTTTCGTTAATAGTATTTGCTGGAAAATTAGCATCAGCTAATATTAATTTTTCTCCATGGCCCATAGACCTTAAATGATATAGTAAATCCGGGCTTAAAACTGGGTCGATTTTAATAAGCATAAATTATTATATTACATAAAAAAAAAGGGTGGAATTAAATTCCACCCTTTTTTTTAAATTATATATCTATCGATTATTTAAAATCGTTAGCGTTTTCTTTTGTTACCAATTGTGTTCCTGTATCGATGTTTGGATCAATACTTCCACCATTAGCTAATTCAAGAGCATATTTAACTCCATATGCACCCATGTTATATGAAAACTGAGCAATAGTTGCTGTCATCTCTCCTTTTAAGATACTTGTAGCTGCATCTGGAGTAGCGTCAAATCCTACAACAATTACATTGTTCATATCAGCATCTTTAAGAGCCTGCATAGCTCCTAAACCCATATTGTCATTTGAAGCAAAAATTGCTTTAATGTTTGGATTTTTTAAGATGATTGACTCTGTTACAGATCTTCCTTTTGCAGTATCCCATTCAGCTGTTTGAGTTGCTACAATATTTAATCCACAGTTTTTGAATCCTTTAATTGCACCATCTCTTCTTAGTAAAGCAGTAGACTGAGACTCAATACCAGTTAAAATTGCAACATCTGAACCTTTTGCAGTTTTATCACAAATGAATTTAGCTGCTAATTCTGCACCATTCATATTGTTTGTACCAATAAATGTTACACCTTCATTAATACCTTTAGTATCAACGAATACAACTGGAACACCACTTTTAATCGCATCATCTACGATAGGAGCAAAAGCATTTGGATCTCCTGGCGCTAAAGCTATTGCATCAACACCTTTTGCTAATTGGTCTTCAACTTGGTTGATCTGAGCTTGAACATCACCTTCTTGAGGTGGTGCAACCAAAACTAAATCAACACCTAATTTTGCTGCTTCTTCTTTAGCTCCTTTTTCTACAGATGCCCAAAAAGGATTACCTGATCCAGGTCCTTTAATGCTGAATAATATTTTTTTTCCAGCAAATGCCCCTGTTGAAAAACTTGCTAATAGAAAAACAGAAGTAATAATTACACTAATTATTTTTGTTAAGTTTTTCATATATTTCCCCTTAATTGTTTTTTAAATGTAAATTTAATATAAATTTTAATACAAATTCAACTGTTAATAAGAACAGTTCTAAATTAGAACAAATCAACTTACACGTGTAAACTATTTTCTTGTTCCAATATCTCTTCTGAGAACATCAATATAAACTGCTAAAACTATAATCGAACCAATTAATACCTGTTGCCAAAATGAACTTACGTCCATTAAGTTTAGCCCATTTCTTAAAATTCCCATAATCATAACGCCAGCAAATACTCCTAGCACGGTTCCTCTTCCTCCAAAGAAACTTGCTCCACCAATAATACAGGCAGCAATCGCGTCAAGCTCCGACTGAAGTCCAGCATTAGGATATCCAGAGTCAGTTCTTCCAGCTAAAATTAAAGCACCAATACCCGATAAAAAACCACATAAAGAATAAACAATAATTAATATTTTATTAACATTTATTCCTGATGCTCTAGCAGCATTAGGATTGCCTCCAATTGCATAAATCCATTTACCTGTTTTACTCTTATTTAGAAAAACCCAAAAAATTATGTATACAATTGCAATTAATACTAAGCTTACAGGTAAGTATTGTGATTTTTCTAAACCTAACCATTGAAGATCAATTCTTCCATGTCCTAAGTATCTAACTTCATCTGTGAAACCACTTATTGGAGTTCCACCTGATATTAAATTTCCAGTACCTCTAAAAATATAAAGTGTACCAAGTGTCATTATAAAAGGATGAGGCATTCTCAAAAAAGTAATTCCCATACCATTAATCAATCCACATAAAAAACCTGCAATCAATGGAGTAAGCGCTACAACAAACCAGGGGGCTCCTGCTTTTGCTACAACAGCTAAAATCATAAGAGACAACATCATTATTGATCCAACAGAAAGATCAATTCCTGCTGTCACAATCACCATAAATACTCCCAAAGCGAGCATTGATTGCCAAGATATTTGTTTAAATACGTTGGTTACATTTCTCCATGAAAGAAAAACATCTGGTTGCAAAATATGCATTACCAAAATCATAAGCACTAACAAAAGTAGTATTCCGTACTTCTCAAAGTATGGAATTAATTTTAAGTGCAGGCTTTCTATTTTCTTGTCTTTATCTTCCATACTATTTTTTACCCATTATCCATCCAATTACTTCGTCTCTTGAAGTGCTAGAAAGACTTGCTTCTGCAAAATTGGTTCCTTGGAATAAAGCCATTACACGATCACAGACTGTAAAAATATCATCCATTCTGTGACTTATTACAATCACTCCAACACCTGTTTTTTTTAAACTATTAATCAAATCCAAAACTTTACCAACTTCTTTGATTGCTAATGCAGCAGTTGGCTCGTCCATAATTACCACCTTGGCATTAAAAGCTGTGGATCTTGCAATTGCAACCGCTTGTCTTTGACCACCTGAAAGTTCTTCTACTTTTTGATCAGCACTTTTAACATTTATTTTCAACTTATCTAAATGAGCATTAGTTAATTCTTTAATCTTATTAAAATCTAGTAATTTCAAAAAACCTAAATTTTTAGTTGGCTCTCTTCCTAAAAAAATATTTTCACCAATTGGTAAATTTCCTGCTAAAGCAAGATCTTGATAAACCATTTCCAAACCTAAATTTTGAGAATCCCTAGGACTTTCTAGTATTTTTTCTTTACCTTGAAAAAATAAGGAACCTGCGCTTGGTTTGTAAAGTCCTGACAAAACTTTCATTAATGTAGATTTTCCTGCCCCATTATCGCCAACAACACCTAAACACTCACCAGCATGTACTTTCAAGTTGACATTTTCTAATGCAGTAATAGTTCCAAAATATTTTGTTATTCCTTTGGCTTCTAAGAGTGGGTTGCTGGAAGACGACATAAATTATAAAATTATAAAAATATCAATTAATTGCAACTGGTTTTGAGGCTAATAACCCTACTGTCTTCAATTCAGCTTTTTTACAAAATTTTGGTTTCAAATTTTTTGAAATTAAATTCATGTCCTTTAAAACTATGTCTCCCATACTAAAAAAGGCCTCAGTCAAAGCTCCTGCTCTATGAGCCGAAAACAAAATATTTTTAACTTTTCTAATTGGGTCATTTTTTCTCACTGGTTCCTCTGGAAATACATCAGTAGCAACATATATATCTCCTTTTTTCGCCCTCTTAATTAAATCTTTAAAATTTACAACTGCTGCTCGACTCATCAATATAAATAAAGAGTTAGATTTCATTTTATTAATTAAACTTTTATTTACTAAATTTTTATTTTTTGTTGTTACTGCAGCTAATACGTAAATAATTTCACATGTTTTAAACATTTGATTTAAGTTAACTGCTTTAAATCCAAAACTTTTAATTTTGCTATTAGACAACCAAGGGTCATAAACATTTATGTCCTTAGTAAACGGAAGCAACAATGGATATAAAGATTTTGCCAAGTCACCAAAACCTAGTAGTCCAATTTTTTTTCCTGATAATAATGAGGCTTTTAAATTACTTTCTAATCCATATTTCTCTCTACCTTTTACAAAATCTAAATGTGCATTATGAATATTTCTTAATAAAGAAAGTGTCATCCCCAGTGCAATTTCAGCTACAGGCTTTGAAAATACTGGTGAAGTTGCAATAACGTGGATTCCTCTTTTAGCACAATAGGTATAATCAACATTATTCATAAAATTACTTTCAACATTTATTATTGCTTTTAATTTTTTTGCTTTTGATAAAATTTTTTTATCTAGATCGGGTTGGCCCATAATAAAAGTAACCTTATCAATATTACTTTCATAAAATTGTTTTTTGTTTGTATTAGGTGCAATTAAAACTTTATATTTTGTTTTTAATTCTTTTAATTTTTTTTTTGTAAAAATAAGATCTAATGTTCTCGGAAATGGGTCAGATATAACAATTGGTTTTTTCATTACATTTATATCAAGCCTATTAGTTCATAATTTTTTTTAATTTCTTCTAGTGTAAAAGGTTTTGGTTTCTTACAGGTTGTTTTAATTTCTTGAGGAGTTCCAGTTTGTGAAGCTCTCATGGTGGAGTCTATTATATCTAAAACATGAAGAGATAGCTCTCCGTTACATCTGTGTTCTAAGTTATTTTCAATTGCATAAGCCATCTCTGATAAACCAGCGCCTCTATAATTTGCGTTAGTAGGTGACTCATTTGCTCTAGAACTTTGACTCTTTATATTAATCTTTCCAAGGGGCATCGTATCTGTTTTATGTTCTCCCCAATTACCACCGGTAGTTACTGATACAAAAGCAGACCCACCAAACATGTTTGGATCAGGAACAATTATTGATCCTTTGTTTCCATAAAGTTCTATATGATTTCTTTGGTGTGCAACAACATCAAATGACAAAGTAATTTGAATTATACAATCATTTTCAAATTGAATTGTTGCCAAATAAGTTGTCGGAGTTTCAACTTTAAATTTTTGACCTTTTTTTGGACCAATTCCAATTTCTCTCTCTTCAAAAACTTTTGTACATCTGCCCTGTACTTGTTTTGCTGGACCAATTAAATTTACTAACGCGGTTAAATAATATGGCCCCATATCAATTACAGGTCCACCTTCCTTTTCTGCAAACCAGGATTCTGGGTTTGGATGGTAAGATTGTACGCCTGGAAAAGCAAAAATAGCGTTACCTAATTTAATATCTCCAATGACGCCATTATCAATTAATTCTCTAGTTTTTTGAATTCCTCCACCTAAAAAAGTGTCAGGAGCATTTCCTAAATAAAGATTTTTTTCTTTAGCAAGTTCAAATAATTTTTTACCATCCTCAAAATTTACCGCCAATGGTTTTTCAGCATAAGAATGTTTTCCATTTTCAAGAGCCATTTTAGAAACTTTATAATGTGCTCCTGGTATTGTTAAATTTAAAATAATTTCAATTTCTTTATCTTTTAATAATTCCTCTACGGTTACGGCTTCAATATTATAATGAATTGAACATTTTTTGGCAGCATCCATGTTTATATCTGCACACTTAACTATTCTAATATTATTAAAATATTCTTGAGCTCTAAAGTAAGTTTCTGATATATGGCCACAGCCAATTAGACCAACTTTAAAAATTTTATTCATAAAGGTTTATACACCTTGTCTCTGCTTACCTTTACCTTCTTTATAAAGTTTTAAAGCTTCTTCATTTTCTTTAGTTTTTGGAATTTCTAATGTTGGGCTGTCCCAAAAAGCTGAGCCCTCAACCCATTTGTAAGCATGAGTTTTTATTGAAATAACGTAAGTTACATCAGAAGCTTTTGCTCTCTTAAATGCGGCCTCAAGATCTGAAATTGAATTAACATGTTCGGATTTAGCACCCATACTTTCTGCATGTTTTGCAAAATCAACATCAACTAATCCAGGTGTCTTAGAGCTCTTTAATAAGTTATTATATTCTTTACCACCTTTAAATAATTGTAGTCGGTTGATAACTGCAAACCCACCATTGTCACAAACTATAATTATCAATTTATTTTTTGTAATAACAGATGAATAAATATCTGTATTATTTAAAAGATAAGAACCATCTCCAACAAAAGAAATAACTTCTTTATCTGGATTTGCCATTTTAATCCCAAGTGCTCCTGAAATTTCATAACTCATGCAACTAAAGCCCCACTCTGTCTCATGAGTATTTAACTCTCTAGGTCTCCAAACCTGAACAACTTCTCCAACTAAACCTCCAGCTGCTGTGACAGCTATATCTGTGGGATCAGAATTTCTATAAATTGCACCAATTACCTGAACATAACTTGGAACTTCTTGATTTGTTGGGGCACTCTCTTTATCTATATGTTCGTTCCATGACTTAAGTTCTATTTGAGATTTTTTATTCCATTCATCTCCAGCTTTCCAATTACCTAAAGCTTGGGAAAGTTCAGTTAGTGAAACTTTAGCATCTCCAATTACCGCTTGGGCTAGATGTTTGTTCGCATCGAATCTTGATACATTTATTGAAACAAGTTTAAAATTTTCGTTTTCAAAATTTGCCCATGATCCTGTTGTAAAATCTGCAAGTTTAGTTCCAACTGCGATTGCTAAATCTGTTTCTTTTGCAAGAGTATTGGTATTTTTTCCTCCTAAACCACCAATCTGACCTGCAAAATGAGAATGGTCCCTTTTCATTGTAGAATAACCCATAACAGTTTGAGTAACTGGAATGTTGTGTTTAGTTGCAAACTGACTCAACTCTTCCATTGCATCTGAATAAAAAACTCCTCCACCTGAAATTATAATAGGATTTTTAGATGATTTAATTTTTTCTGCTGCCTCTTTTATTTGAAACTCATCTGGTCTTGGTCTTCTAATCGCGTGCACTCTCTCTTTAAAAAATTCTTCAGGATAATCAAAAGTCTGGCCTTGTATATCTTGGCTTAAAGCAATGCACGCAGGACCACAGTCTGCAGGGTCTAACATAGTTTGAACTGCTGCTGGAAATGATTGAATAATTTGTTCTGGTCGAGTTATTCGATCAAAATATCTAGTTACTGGCTTAAATGCATCATTCGCTGTTATTCCAGGGTTATTAAAATGCTCAACTTGTTGTAAAACTGGATCTGGCATTCTGTTTGCGTAAGTATCTCCAGGTAAAAATAAGATAGGCAATCTATTACTCATAGCTACTGCTGCTGCTGTAACCATGTTAGTTGCACCAGGTCCTACTGAGGATGTAGCAACAAAAATTTGCTGTCTTCTTTTTGCTCTAGCATAACCAATTCCTGTAAGAGCCATATTTTGCTCATGATGTCCCCTATATGTAGGAAGTTCTTTTTGATTTTCTTCTAGCGCCTGACCCAAACAAGCTACATTTCCATGCCCAAAAATTCCAAAGACACCTGGAAATAAAGGTTCTTTTTTACCGTTTATTAATATTTTTTGCGCAATTAAATATTTTACAATCGCATGTGCACATGTTGAGGTAATTTTTTTCATAGATATGTTTATCTTTTAATATGTATAGTGTTTATATATAATTCTATTTATAAATTAAAAAACCTAATTAAGTAAACTAAAAATAAAATCTATGTACGAAAAATTTGGACAATTCATTGATGGAAAATGGCAACAAGCAGAAAAAAAAGAAACTTATGATGTAATAAACCCTGCAACTGAGGAAATAATTGGAAAAGCTTCGAAAGCTTCATCCATTGAAGTTCAGAAAGCATTAAAGTCAGCAGAAAAAGGTTTGCAGGTTTGGAAAAATACTCCTCCATGGCAAAGAGCATACATACTTAGAAAAATTGCTGATCTAATGAGAGAAAAAAAAGAGGTTCTAGCAAAATGGTTAACTCTTGAAGTTGGTAAGCCACTAGCAGAAGCAGTTGGTGAAGTTGGTGGAAGTGCAGATATTTTTGAATGGAATGCTGAAGAGACAAAAAGAATCTATGGACAAACTGTTGAAAGTAGATTTCCAGATACTAGGGTTCATGTCTATTATCAACCAGTAGGAGTTGTTGCTGCTTTGGTTCCTTGGAATTTCCCTATAACTTTAGCTTCAAGAAAAATTTCAACCTCTTTAGCTGCAGGATGTTCAGTAATATGTAAACCAGATGTTATTACTCCTGGTGCAGTAATGGAATTGGTTAATATTTGTAAAGAAGCAGGAGTTCCAGATGGAGTTGTCAATCTTTTATCAGGTGACCCTGCAGAAATTTCAAATGAATTAATGGAGTCTGATATAATAAAAAAGGTTTCGGTTACTGGATCTACAAGAGTTGGTAAAATAATTTTAAAAAAAGCTGCAGACAAAGTTCAAAGAGTTACAATGGAATTAAGTGGACATTCTCCTTTTATAGTTTGTGAAGATGTGGATATGAATAAAGTTGCCGATATAGCTATTACTGGTAAATTTAGAAATAACGGACAAGTATGTATTTCTCCTAATAGATTTTATATCCAAGAAAATAGAAAAGACGACTTTGTTAATGCTTTTATAGAAAGAGCAAAAAAATTAAAAATTGGTAATGGAATGGATGAAGGTGTTGATCTGGGTCCTATGACAACAGCAAAAAGATTAGAAGAAATAGAAAAACTTGTTGAAACAACAAAAAAAGAAGGTGCTGAAGTATTGATGGGTGGACAAAGACCACCTGGTTTTAATAAAGGATATTATTATGAGCCAACTGTATTTGATAATGTTAAAGATAACTTTACTATTATGAAAGAGGAACCTTTTGGTCCACTAGTTCCAATTTTAACTTTTAAATCTTTTGACGAAGTTATTGAAAGAGCGAATGATAATGATTTGGGATTATGTAGTTATTTGTATACTAATTCTATGGACAAAGCTCATATTGGGTCTGAAAAATTAGAGTCCGGATGTGTTGCGGTTAATACGGGAGTGGTTGCAATCGCAGAAGCTCCTTTTGGAGGAATAAAACAAACTGGTTACGGTCGTGAAGGTGGTTCAGGTGCAATAAAAGATTATTTAAATGTGAAATACACTCACATGGGACTTAAAATCTAAAGAATGAGAAAAAATAAAGTTAAACAAATGATGAGGGATGGAAAGCCCGTCATTAACGGCTGGTGCGCCATACCCAGTACTGCATCTGCTGAAGCAATGGCTCATCAAGGTTGGGACTCGTTAACTGTAGACATGCAACATGGTTTAGTAGACTACAGTAATGCGCTACCAATGATGCAAACGATTTCAACAACTGATGTGACACCTTTAGCAAGAGTTAATTGGAACGAGCCTGGTCAAATAATGAAAATTTTAGACGCTGGATGTTATGGAATTATTTGTCCAATGGTGAGTAACAAAAAAGAGGCAGAAAATTTTGTACAAGCATGCATGTATCCTCCTGATGGCTACAGAAGCTTTGGTCCTGTTAGAGGTTTGATTTATGGAGGACCTGATTATGCAGAACACGCTAATGAGGAAATTTTAAAATTAGCAATGATAGAAACTAAAGAGTCTTTAGAAAATCTTGACGAGATAATGTCTACACCAGGTGTTGACGGTATTTATATTGGACCTGCAGATTTAAGTTTAGCGATTGGTGAAAAACCAGGTTTTGATAGGGCTGAGAAAACAAAGGCCTATTCAGAAATTTTAAGAATTCTTGAACATGCAAAGAAGAATAATATTTTTGCAGGAATTCATAACGGTACTACAGAATATGCAACAAAGATGATTGAAAAAGGTTTTGATTTTGTAACCATAGCATCTGATTTAAGAGCTCTAAGTGCTGGAGCTAAAGCCACTGTAGATAAAATGAAAGGTTCATTGTCAAAAAAAGACGATAACGCAACTTACTAATCTAGTTGATCTAAAAATTCCTGAAATTGTTTTTTTTCTAAATTTGAAGATTGTTTTTTTTCAGGAAATTTTCCATTCATGGAGTCTTTTTTAAAAGCCTTAAGAGCTTTAAGTCTTTCGTTTTTAATTTCATTTCTAAGTCTTAATAAATTTCCATATGCTTTGGAATGTCTTGGAGGATTTTTAGTATCTCCACAAATATCTTCCATGAATAAATACATTACATCTGCATTTTTTCCTGAACCCAATGAAACAGTAACTATATCTGTACGCTTTGAAATTTCACCCATTACATTTTCTGGTATTACTTCACACTCTGCAGAAAAAGCACCTGCATTTTCCAATCTTTTAAATTTTTGATAAAGCTCATATGCTTCATTGGCAGTTTTACCTACAGCTCTCAGTCCACCAATCCAGGTTGATTTTCTAGGAACTAAACCTAAATGGCCCATCACAGGAACATCTTCCTTGGCTAACATTTCAACTATATCCATACTTCTTGGTGTCATAACTGCATCCGCACCATTTTCTAATGCTTTAAACGCACCCCGCATAATATCTTTTGCGGTTACGAACTCATTTAATACCAAAGCTGCAGTTAAGAATAAATTTTTTGAACCTTCTCTGACAGTAACTACATTTTTAGCATTAGAAATGATCATATCGAAACCAGCTTTTTCAGCTGCATCAGCTTCTTCCACACTATTTGCTGTTACTTGAGTAAATTTTCTTTTTCCCTTAGCTGCTTTAAGATCTCCAACAGTCAAAGTTCGCTTTGCTGGTTTAGCTGCCCAAGTATAAATATTCTTCATTTAATACCTTTATAAAGTATATCTCTTCGATCTATAAATTCCTCAAAAGTTTTTATAGTAATTACTGATGGCAAAATAAAAATTGATCTTTTGTCTCTATCATTTCTAATAATTCTAAAATAACCTTTTTTGATTGCCGTATCGATATATACGTTTGAGGTTAAATATGATTTCTCAATTACTTTAAGTAGTTGATTTTTTGTAATTGATTTATTTTTATAATAGGCCAACATAACCATATGCAACATTATCCAATGTTGTGGGGTTAAGGAAAACCAATTCAATAATTCATTGGCCAATCTTCCTTCAAAATCTCCAAGTGATATTTCTGCTAATTGAATTCTTTTTTGAGTTAATTTTGGAATTTTCTTTTGTTCTTCAAAATGCTTAGGATACTTGAACTGTCTTTTCATTTAAATAAATCTAAACTCATTGACTTTTCTATTCAATACTATTTTTGCTTAATAGTTCTTTGTAAATATTGTTTACTCTATGTACTTCAGTTGCAGTATTAAAATAACCTTCGTATTCTATTTTATCAGGTGTTACATCAAAGTGATAATGACCAGCGTCTCTGTCGTGTTCGTACGAATGAAAGTGTGTATGCTCACCAGACTCTCTTAGATTTAAATCTCCTCCAGTTGGATCGCCAGTCCACAGAACAGTGTAACATTGTAATTTTGGTCCAACAGGTTCATAAAATTGAAGAAAATCTTTTACACATTTCATTTGTTTTGGATCATAATACTCATGTTTGATATCTTTATAATCAGGTTGTACATGAGATTTTATTTTGCCATCTAACACTCTAAATACACCAGCAAGAGACATATGCTGATTATCTATAATATTTAGATTTTTAATTAAAGACGATCTAATTGCTTGGGGCAAAGAACCTTGTTCTCCATTTCTACCTTTAATTTTTATTTTAATAACTTTTCCTCTTTTGCCGTCAGTGTAATAAATGTTTCCAAGTCCTCCATGTTTTTTTGCAGAGTATTTTTCAACAATACATTTCTTATCTGGACTTACTCTTGCTATTATTGATCTTGACTCATCTGTTATCAAATTTTCATTAATAACTAATTCTCCACAGTGACCATCTAAACATGACATTGCACCTGATCCAGCACCTAAAGCATATGATTTCTCAGAGTTAATCATTTTAGATATTTCTTGATAATCAAATTCTGCACCGATAAATTTTGGATCATGCATATAAGGCTCTCCACCAACGTCTATTATTTTTTGATTTCCACTTATTCCTTCTGATGGACAATCCCAATCTCTAAGATTAGGGCAATCTACCACCTCTACTTCAACGTTTTTGAAATTTTCAGACAATCCTTTTCTTAACGCATCTGAAATATCATCTAATGAATAATCTTTAAAATTTCCTTTTTCTATTTTTAATTGCATGATGTTAATAAGCTATTATTTATTTTGCATAATGTCTATAGATAATATATATAATTTCTATACATAAATAATTTTAAATAAGATAACGATGATTAATAAAGACTTGAAAGTAGCTGTACTGGGTGCAGGAGCAATGGGTTGCTTGTTTGGGGGATTACTTGCTGAAAAAGGTTTGAATGTAAATTTAATTGATGTCTGGAAAGAACATGTAGATGCAATTAATAAAGATGGTTTGAAAATGGATGGACATGGCGGTGATCGAGTAATCAAAGTTAAAGCCACTTCAGATCCTTCATCATTAGATAAAGTAGATGCTGTAATTGTTATGTGTAAAGCTACAGCTTTAGAGCCAGCATTAAATAGTATTAAAAATATTATAGGAGACAAGACAGTGTTCATGTCTTTTCAAAATGGTATTGGTCATGAGGCAATTATTCAAAGTATTGTGGGTAATGAAAAAGTAATTGGTGGAACCACAACTCAAGCTTCAAATATTTTAGGACCAGGACATATAATGAATCATGGTTCATTACCATCTTGGATTGGTGAGTATGAAGGAGGAATTACTGATCGAATTAAAGAAATAGCAGATACTTTTACAGCTCATAATCTTGAAATGATAGCGGCGGAAGATGTAAAAAAAAGAAAATGGATGAAACTTTTTGCTTTAACAGCAATAGGTCCATTATCTGCAATTTTTGATCTTCATCATACTGACTTATATATAAATAATAAAGCAAACGAAGTATCTCGAGGTTTGGGTAAAGAAATAATTTTAGAAACTAGAGAGGTTGCACTTGCTGATGGTGTAAATGTTTCTGAAGATGAGTGCTTATTTATGTTTAATAAAATCGTAGACTCAATGCAAACTAACAAGTCATCAATGGCTTTTGACGTTCAATACAAGAGAAAAACTGAAATAGACTTTATTAGTGGTGCGGTTTCAAAAATAGGTAAAAATCATGGAGTTAAAACGCCTTTAAACGATCTTATGTATAAAATGATTAAAGTGAAAGAAGGTATGTACAGCTAAATGCTTAGTACAAATAAATTAAAAAAAATCAAAAGTAACTTTCCTGTTTTAGTTGGAGACAATGTTGTTTCAAAAAATATCTGCAGTTTATTAATTAAAGAAATCAGTAAGTCAAAATCATTTGATGATATGATTATGGGAGGCAGGAGCAGGATTAATAAAGGTTCTAAAAATTTTAATTTATATATTAAAAATTCAGTTAACTCTGCAAAACTTTTCAAGCTTTTTAATAGCAAATCTTTTTATAAAAAAATTGAAAATCTTTTTACAAAAAATTTTAAGGATGGATCATGGGAAAATTTACATAAACCAAAATCATTTAATCCTAAAAAGTTCACTATTAAAAAAAAATTAAATTCTAGTGAATTAAAAAAAATGTTGGGTAACAATTATACCAATCCTAAAGTAAATTTAGATATAGACTTTTCAGTATCAAAGGGAGGGTATAGATTGAGACCTCATCGAGATGATATAACTAGATTATATAATTTCTTAATTTATTTAACAGACATTCCAAAAAAGAATGGTGGCTCTCTCACTATTTATAGAAAAAAAGCAAAAAAAAATTTAAGAAAAAGTTTTAGAAGATTTCCAAAAATAACTGAACTAGAAATAGTCAAATCTTTTATACCTAAAAAAGGAACAGTCGTTTTTTTTCAATCTACTCCAAATTCTTATCATGGAGTGAAGAGGTTTGTAGAAAAAAATTGTCCAAAGCGTTTTTTTATTTATGGTAGTTATGCATTAAATAAACCAGTTATATGGAATTATAAAGGGATCTCATATTATCCCCATATAATTAGCACCAAAAAAAGAATGTTAACCTCTTTTCATGATGCGAACTATTTAACCACAGTACCAAAACATTGAAATATTGTTAATGATAAAATAAATTTTAATGATGACAAATAGGCTTCAGAAAAAATTATATGAGAATGGGTACTTGATTGTTAAAAATATACTTAATTTTAGAAGAGACTTAAAACCAATTCTAAATGATATGGAATTTGTTATGGATTGTCTAATCCAAAAATATGCAAAAAAAAAAGATATAAAAAAAGTTCTTAATTTCGATTTTAAAAAAAAATATTCTTATATCTCAAAGCTTAATATTTATGATTTGGATCAGTATTTTAATACCCGATTGCCAAGAGACCACGTAAAAAAAGATAGCGATTATTTTGCTACTCAATCATTATGGAATTTAATTAATAATAAAAATATTTTGGACGTTGTAGAAAAAATTTTGGGTAAAGAAATAATGTCTAACCCTGTTCAAAATACCAGAATTAAACAACCTGAAAAAAAATTACCTAAAGGATCAATTCATGATGGTTTAAGTGGTAGAACACCGTGGCATCAAGATGCTGCAGTTTTAAATTCTAGAGGACAAAAATTAACCGAAATGGTTACTGTCTGGATACCTTTTACTAAAACTACTAGGAAAAATGGATGTATGATTACAGTAAAAAAAATAAATAAAATGGGATTATTAAATCATGTATCAGGATATAGAGGGCAAGTAGAATTAAAAAATAGTGAATTACTTGACGATATGGAGCATATTCATTTAGAAGCAAACGTTGGTGATGTAATATTATTGCACAAACATTCTATACACTGCTCTTTACCAAATAGATCAAATGATTTTAGAATAAGTGCTGATCTAAGATATAATATTGCTGGTCAACCATCGGGAAGAGAACCACTTCCAAACTTTTATGTTAGAAGTAAAAATAAAAAAAATATTAAAGTACAAAACTTTAAACAATGGCTGTCTCTATGGGAAAAAGCTAAGGAAAAATGCATTCCTAGAAAATTTGCCTTTAAATATCCGCTACCAACATACAAGGATAATAAAAAAGACTTATCTAATTTAGTCTAATATTTAATTAATTAATGATTAAAATTTTAATTACGGAATTTATCAATCAAAATAGTTTAGATAATTTAAAGAAAAAATTTGATGTTAAATATGAGGAAAAATTATGTGAAAACAAACTGGAGCTTGAAAAAATAATTAAAGAATATGATGGATTAATTGTAAGAAATAAAACTCAGGTGAATTCAGATATTTTAAAAAATGCATCAAAGTTAAAATTTATTGGAAGATTAGGTGTTGGTTTAGACAACATAGATACAGAATATTGCAAAAATAAAGATATTCATGTTCAACCAGCTACAGGAATGAATGCTGACTCTGTTGCTGAATATGTTGTTTCTTCATCTATGTCTCTTATTAAAAAAATTCCAATGTTTCATAATGGAACTATTAAAGGTGAATGGCCCAGAACAACAATTAAGTCGACAGAAATAAATCAAAAGAATTTAGGGATAATAGGATTTGGGACAATTGGAAAAAAAGTTGCTGAGTATTCTTCAAAAAACGGTTTAAAGATTTTAGCCTACGATCCTTATATTAAGGAAATAAATGATAAAGAAATTGACGCTAAATTATCAGGTTTAAATGAGATATATGAAAAATCAGATATCATTTCCATTCATCTGCCTTTAACAGATGAAACAAAAAATATGATAAATAAGTCATCATTTTCTCAAATGAAAAATAACCCAATTATAATAAATACCTCTAGAGGAGGTATCATAAATGAGAGTGATTTAATAAACGCTTATCATGAAAATATTATTTCTGGCTTTGCTCTAGACGTGTTTGAGAACGAGCCAATAGAAAATGAATTTTATAACAAAATAAAACCAGGTATGAATTGTATTTTAACACCTCATATCTCTGGTGTAACAACAGAGTCAAACATTAGAGTAAGTAATTTTATAGTAAAAAAAATTACAGATTTTTTTAATTAATTATTTCCTCTAGATTTATTAATCGACCTTGTTTTATTGATTGTTCTGCAGCCTCTCCCACAGCAACAGCAATTAAACCATCTTCTAATGAAACTTCTGGATCTGAATTATTTTTAATAGATTTCAAAAAGGCCAAGTGTTCGTAGTAAGTTGATCCATGATGGTGACCAGCTTCAATAATTTTTTTATCTACCTCAATATTTTCGATGTATGTTTTGCCATCTCTCATTCCAATCCTTAAATTTGATGAAGTTTTACCTGAGTCGTTAGAAGGAACTGAAGTTTCAATTTTTCCTTTATTTCCTGTGGCCACGAGCTCTTCTTGCATGTCAGAATTTTCTGCAAACATACAAAGCTCAAGCAAACTTCTTGCTCCATTTTCAAAATTTACAATCACATAGGCATTATCAATGATGTCTGGTTTTTTTCCATTATATATTTCATCTAAATGGTTAACGTCTTGACCACCACTTGCATAAACGCTGATTGGCTTACTTCGAATAATCAATCTCATTAAATCAAAGAAATGACAGCATTTTTCAACAAGAGTACCGCCAGTATTTTTCTCAAAACGATTCCAATTATTTACTTTTTTCAAAAAAGGAAACCTATGTTCTCTTATGGTTAAAGTTTTTAAATCTCCAATTTTGTTATTATGAATTTCATGAATAAATTTTGAAACTGGTGGCATATACCTGTACTCCATTGCAATCCAAAATACTGAAGGATAATCTTTTGTAAGTTTTTTTATTTCTGAACAATTTTTTGTATTAGTGCATAATGGTTTTTCTACTAATATGTGTTTTTTAGTTTTGATTACATCTTTCAAGATTTCTATATGAGTAAAGTTAGGAGATGAAATTAAGTATATATCAACAATATTTTTTTCAATCATTTCTAAATGATTTTTAAAACAAAAAACTTTTGTTTTTAGAATTTTTTTACACTGATTTAATGAATCTTCGTGAGGATCAGCAAGTGCAACTACTTCAGCATTATCAATTAATGATATATTTAAAATATGTTCTCGAGCCATTGTCCCTGCTCCAATAATTCCATATTTTATTTTTTTCATATTCTGTTTGTATCAGTTTAATTTAAAAACTTAATCAATACTTAGTCCACTTGGCACTTTATCTGGTTTACCTAGCGGTCTCTGATTTCCACTTCTGCCAGTTAAAGATTCGAGGAAAGAAACAAGTTGATCAATTTCTTTATCATTCAAGTCTATAGGCTGTATGTTAATGCTTGATAGAATTCTGTCTTGTTCCCTTTTGTCTGAAAAAGTTACAAAATCAATTTCTTGTAACCAAGGTGCCTTAGGTAAATTTGCATATTCAGGTTTCCAACTCTTATTCATTTTTATTGGATTTAAATGATGCTTAATTATTGATTTTAAAGTTGGATAAGCACCATTATGACCGTATGGAGCTGTTAAAGAAACATTTCTTAAAGCTGGCGTTTTAAATTTATACATATCGTTTATATTATCCGTTTCGACCATTCGTCCAACGTCACGTGCATAAGGATCAAAAGGCCGTGTCCTTCCAGGACCAAATTGGGGAATTCCTATTGAATGAAATTTTTGATCTGACAACAAAGATCCTGAATGACATGAACTACAGTTTGCTTTTCCATAAAATAAATTCATCCCATTTATTTGCTTTAAAGTTAAAGCTTGTTTATCTCCATTTAAATAATCGTCAAAGGGAGAGTCGAAAGATGTCCATTCATGAATTTCAAATGCAGCAATCGAATTAACAATATGTGTAATGTTAATATCTAGAGGACTGTTTACATCATCAAAAGCATTTTTAAATAATTCAACATATTCTGGAATTCCTCTGATCCTGTGGGTTATTACAGGCCAAACTCTATCGATTCTCATACTATCTTTTCCAACTTTTGAGACCAAACCTATAATTTCATTTTCACCTGGATTTCCTGCCATCTCAAACTGTCTTGTCATTGGAAATAAAGCTTGAACTGCAACTATATTATCAAGTCCTTTAGGAAGAGCTTCTTGAGCAGGTGTATTAAAACCGTTACCAAATATATTCGATTTAGTTACCCTCCCATCATGCAACAAGGTAGTTATGTCTTTAAATCCTAAATTCCATAAAGCTAATGCATTTCTTGGAATTCGTTTTTTTATTTTATCATCACCCTTGCCTGCAGTTCTCTCTAATCCTATACCTTGGCCTCCTTCACCAATACCTAATGAGAGTCCATCTGAACCCCCTAAATCATGACTATGACACGTTGCGCATGCAATATTTCGATTTGCAGATAAAATTTTATCATGAAATAAAAGTCTTCCAATTTTAACTTTTTCTATATCAACTTCATGGAAATCATCGCTCTTTAATGGTTTTGGTAAATCAGTTGCGTAAGTTTTATTTACTGAAATTAAAAATGGAATTATAAATATTATTATTTTTAAATGATTAAATATCTTTTTATACTTTTGTTTCTTCCATCCGTAGTTTTTGCAGAAATAGAAAATGCTCGAGATTTGATGGAGGAAGGAAAATTTAAAGAAGCTATGGAAGAGCTTATGCCAGCAGCTAGATCTGGGAATGCTGACGCAGAGGAGCTTATTGGAATTATGTATGCTATGGGTCTTGGTGTTGAGAGAGATGACGTTAGGGCTTTTGAATGGTATCTGAGATCTTCTATGAAAGGTCATCCTGGTGCTCAATCCGGAGTTGGATGGTATTATGAAATTGGAAGAGGACTCCCTGCTCCTGATCTTGTTAGAGCTTACATGTGGTATGGTTTGTCTGCTATTGGAGGAGACCCTGATGCTGCAATTTCTCAGGAAGAAGTAATTAAAAAAATGACTCCTGAACAAATTGAAAAAGCTCATATTCTCATAAAAGATTATAAATCCTGGATATATCCTTTTAGATAATAGGGCGAATAAATATCCGCCCCATTAAATTAATTAAAAATTATAAATCTTTTTTGTAAGCGCTTGATGCTCTTTTCTCTGCATCAGCAACTGCACTAGTTAAAGCGTTAAAGATTTCTCCCCCGCCTTTAACATTAGATTTAAACCAATCATAAACTGGGCTAGCAGCTTTTTTGAAACTAGCTTTTTGATCAGGCGTTGGAACATATAAATCTCCACCTCCTGCTACAAAATCTTCATAAGCTTTGATTGATTTTCTTTTTGGAGATGCAAAAGTTGCTTGTTGTAGAGCGTAAAACCCGTCAGTCACAACTTTTTTAAGATCTGATGACATAGATTCATATTTTGCATTATTCATCCACCATAAAGCTCCCATATATGCATGACCGTCTAATGTTACATATTTTAGACCTGCATCAGGAAACTTCATATTCATAATGTCAGTTATTCCATTTTTAGAACCCTCAACTACACCAGTTTGAAATGATGTAAATAATTCAGGCCAAGGAATAGGAGTTGGTGATGCACCTAATGCTCTTACAAGCTCTTGAGGTAAATCAGCTACAACTGTTCTGATTTTTAATCCCTTCATGTCAGATGGATTTGCAATTCTTCTTTTTGTATTTGCAAAATTTCTCCATCCTCCAGTGTTTCCAATTGTCATCAACCGAATTGAGTCATTAGAGTCTTTTAGAGCCATTTTTCTCATTGTTCTTACGAAATCACCCTGCATAACATCTTCAGCAATCCTATCATCAGCCATTAAATAAGGTAAATCTAAAACTTGAACATATGGGAATACACCTGCAGCTCCTCCTGAAGTAGAAATATAAATATCTATACTTCCATCAGATACACCTTGTAAACACTCTGCACCTTTTGAACAAAGTTGTGTACCTACAAATAGTTCTACAGCTATTTTTCCATTTGATGCTGCTTCAACATAGTTTTTAAATACTACAGCACCATCATAATCTTCGTCTTGATCATTTGAGTTCATTGTCATTCTTAAGTTATAATCTGCAGCTGAAACAGATGCAGTAAAACTTAATAAGAATAATAATGAAAAAAATGATTTTATTATTTTACTCATAATTATTTCCCTCTCATTAAATATTTATGTATATAAACTATACTTAAATTGATTAAGAGAGTCTATCGACTAGTAAAAAAAATTTAGTTTATTTTGCAAATCCAGTAATTAAAGGAATAGTCATTGAGATTGATGGAAAATAGGTAATTAAAAATATTACTATAGCTTCTACAGCTAAAAATGGCATTATAGCTTTTGCTATAGTTTCTACTCTTTCACCAGATACCGAAGATGCAACAAATAAAACTAGTCCCATTGGTGGCGTTGCTAAACCTACTGTTAAATTTACAGACATAATAATTGCAAAATGAACTGGGTGAACCCCTAACTCAACAAAAACTGGTCCAAGAATTGGTCCTAAAATTATTATTGCTGGACCTGCATCTAAAAACATTCCAACAACAAATAATAAAATATTTATCAAAAATAATAAAATATATGGATTATCAGTTAACCCTAAAACAAATGCA
>CACJBA010000008.1 GCA_902591535.1 uncultured Pelagibacteraceae bacterium
AATGATATGACTGAAGAAAATTTATATTTTTAATAGATATATTGCTTCTAAAATAAAGTTCAATAAAAGAATAAGTCGTTTCAACAATTGACTTATCTTTTTTATAAATCTTGTCTCTAAAGATAATTTTTAAGATCTCATTTAAATTTAAACTAGCAAAATTTAAGCTATATTCTTCAGAGAACTTGATTAATTTGTATAATTTGCCTGGAGTAATATAATTATCGATTAACTCTTCATTGATGAAATTACATATGTCATCATTTAGTAGTTGATTAATAACTCTTATTGATTGATCCTTTGTTAAAAAAACCTTAAAGTTCAAGCATCTAGATTTAAGTGTTGAAAGAACTCTTTTATTATTATGAATTAAAATAAAAATTATATTTTCGTTCGGTTCTTCTAAAATTTTTAATAAGGCGTTAATAGAATTTGTGTTTAGAAATTCTATATTATCAATTAGAACAAATCTTTTTTTTTTATTAAAAGAAGATTTGTTAAGATTTATAATTAATTCTCTTATTTGATTAATATCAATATTTTTTTTATCTTCAGCAACATCAATTAAGTTAAAATTTGGATTAGATTTGTTTTGTATTAATTTAAAAGACTTATTTTCAGAATTTATTATGTTATTATCATAGTCATATTTTTGTTCTTCATCTTGTGATAATACAAAATTAATTAAATGATAAGCTAATGTGGATTTACCTATGCCTTTTTCACCAGATAAAAGAATTTTATTTGGCAATTTATCATTTTTATATAATTTTAATAAATCATTAAAAATTTTTTTATGCCCGAATAAATTTATTTGAGTAGAAGGATTTATGTTCATTTAATTAATTTTTTTAATTGATTTATAATTAAATTCTCATTTTTTTTTATATCTATATTTGAGTCAATAATTTTATAAAATTTTTTATTTGATTTAGAAAGTTTTAAAAAACCTTTTTGAACTTTATTGTAAAAATTCATATTAAACTGATCATATCTATTTAATGACTTTCTTTTTTTTAACCTTAGGTATAGATTTTCTTTATTTACAATATTTAAAAAAGTAAAATCTACTTTTATATTTTTAAGTAAATACTTATTGATTATATTTATAATTTTTAGATCTATTCCCATACCATAATGTTGATATGCTATTGTCGAGTCTATAAATCTATCTATTAAAATAATTTTTTTTTTGTAATATTTATTTATTAATTTTATATTTTCACTTCTAGCTGCCAGATAAAGTAATAAATCTGTGTTTACATCAAAATTTGAATTTTTATTTAAAATTAATTTCCTGATTTTTTCAGAATTTAAACTACCTCCTGGTTCTCTGATTTTTATATAACCGATTCTTTTACTTTTCAGGTATTTAGAGACTTTAGATACATGATGACTTTTTCCACTGCCTTCAATTCCTTCGAAGACAATAATTGGTTTTTTAGACATCACCCCAAATTAAATAATTTATTGACTTAATCAATCTTGTAATAAAATTAACTTTTTTAACATCTTTTGACGCAAGTAAATCATATTCACCAACTAATTCTTGGTCATAAACAACTCTTAAAGTAGCTATTTTTTGATCTTTTTTGATTGGAGCCTCTATTGGCCCATCATATTTAATTACAACTTTTAAAAGTTTTTTCTTAGCTTTTTTAATTGTCTTGTATATATCCTCTTTTGTATATGCATCTACTGCATTTTCTTTACCTAACCATACATCAATTTTTTGAAATGGTTCGTTACCTTTAGTAATTTGAACTAAGTCAAAATTAGTCAATCCATATGTCAAAAGCTTAATACTTTCTTTAGATCTTGAGTTTTTTGATTTAAATCCACTTCCTACAGCAATTAGTCTTCTACCATTTCTATCTATTGAAGAAGCTAATGAATATTTTTCATAAGACAAAAAACCTGTTTTAATTCCATCTGCACCAAGATTTTTATAAAGTAGAGGATTTCTATTACCTTGCTTAATTGGATCACCTCCTGTTCGATCCCATGTAAATTCTGTTTCTTTAAAATATTTATAAAATTCTGGATAATTCTTAATTAAATATCTGGACATAATCATAATATCTCTGACAGTAGATAGGTTGTCAGGTGCATTTATACCTGAAGAGTTTGAAAAATTTGTATTATCCATTCCAATTTCTTTCGCTTTTTCGGTCATTAGAATAGCAAATTCTTCTTCGGTACCTGCGATACCTTCTGCTAATGCTATACAAGCATCATTACCTGATGAAAT
The DNA here is from genome assembly GCA_902591535.1 of uncultured Pelagibacteraceae bacterium. Lineage (GTDB taxonomy): Bacteria > Pseudomonadota > Alphaproteobacteria > Pelagibacterales > Pelagibacteraceae > Pelagibacter. Next base: position 2,252 of record CACJBA010000008.1, read on the forward strand.
AATTATGCCTTTTAAAAGATTTTCAACTGAAATTTGGTCACCTACCATAATAAACATAGATGAATAACCAGCTTGAGATAATCTCCAAGCATTTTCTGAAACAATAAATTTATCATCTAGGTTTAATTCCCCATTTTTTAGTAAATCAAAAGCTATAATTGATGTCATAATTTTAGTCATTGATGCTGGAAAAATTTTTCTATCTGCGTCCTTTTCATATAGAATTTCACCTGAATGATAATCTTGCAAAATTGCAGTTCTTGCATTTATATCAAAATTAGCTTTTGAAAGAGTAGTGAAAAAAAGACTAAAAATTATTAAGGTAAAAATTTTTTTAAACATTTTTAAGTATCTCTATATTTTCAAATTCTAATGGTTTGAGCTCATTAAATGATTTTTCTAGGTTTTTTATATCATTAAATGGCCCTATTAATACCCTATATTTAGTATTAGATAATTTTTTTATTGTTGACGTTTTAATATTTGTTTCATCCTCAATTCTTTTAATCATATTTTCAGCTGAATCCTTAAAATAAAAATCAGCTATTTTTATTGAGAATGTAAATTTTTGTGGTGTAATTTTGTTTTTTTTAACTTTAGACGAACCTATATTATTTATTAATATTCCCTCTACTGGCGCTTTATCAGCTACTTGCTTTTCTTCTTCAAATGTTTTTGCTTTTTTGGCAACAAAAGTTGATTGTTTTGAAAATAAAACAAGCTCAATATATGGATCGTTTGGATTAAGAGATAATTCATCTACAATTCTCGTTGTAATTACAGAATTATAAAAATCTGAAAAAACAGCATCATTTGAAATAACTTTTGCAGTTATAGTCTTAGCATTTTCAGGATTTGTTATTTTTACAAAAGAATTTTTAAAAATTTTTTTATGAAAAATTATAAGTTCTTTATTATTAAGCTTTTTATTAATACGCTTGTTATCAATTAATTTATCACTGTATATTAAAGCAAAACCAACATTTCTATATTTTTGATTTGTAATAAATCCCTTTGAGCTTTCATCTTTTTTTTCCAGAACATTATCTTTTGAAGTTTTTTCGATTATATCTTTAGTTGCTGGATCTGTAGAAGGAAGGGTTTTTTTAGTAGTAGTATTTTGACATGCGGTTAAAAATAAAATTGATATAAAAAATATAATTTTATAATTCATTTTTAAATTTATTTTTTAAAGTACATACCGCTAAAGCAAATCTTAAAGACCTATTCCACTTGAGTATAATTTCATAATTATCGAATGCAATATAGGCAGGATTTAAAGTTTCAGCATCAGGTATTATATCTTTGTCCGGGGTAATTATTGCAATATTTAAATCATCATATTTAATATTAATTTCATCAGTATTTTTTAAATATTTTCTAAAATATTTTAATTTTTTTTTATCATGAAGTTTTTTTGCTGATATGTTTAGATATTTCATCGGTATTTCATCAGATAAATCAACTTTTAAAAAACAAGGCTGATTACTTTTCCAACCAATTTGATTTAGATAATTTGCAGCAGATGCATATGCATCTTTATTACTTTTGAGATCTATAGAGTTATTATTATCAAAATCTATTGCATAATTTTTCATGGTAGACGGCATAAATTGAAAAAAACCAAATGCACCGGCCCACGAACCATACAGTGTTTTATAGTCGATCTGTTTAGTGTCAATTAACTTCAATAACGTTAACAATTCATTAGTGAAAAATTCAGACCTTCTTTTATCAAAACTTAATGTGGCTAAAGAGGATAAGATGTCCATTTTTCCAACATAGGTACCAAAATTTGTTTCGATACCCATTAATGATAATAATAATTCTTTTTCAATGTCAAATTTGCTTTCTACGATATTAATAAGATCTTGGTTTTTTATATAAAATTCCTTACCTATAGATACTTTTTTTGAGGAGGTTCTTTTTGAAATATAAGTTTTTGTATCTTCATAAAATTCTGGCTGATATCGATCATATTTTATTACATCCGATAGAAATTTTGTATCAGACATAACGATATTGAATGTTGTTTCAGAAATATTATTTTTTAAAGCTATTTTTTTAAAATTAATTTTCCAATTTTCAAAATCTTTATTTATATCTGCAAATGAAAAATTAATAGAGATAAGTAAAAATAATAAAAAAAAATTAATTTGTTTCATGTAAATCCTTCAGATATATAATTACAGCAAACCAAATAAAAATAAAACTAACTAATTTTGATATTGAAAATGGCTCATTATAATAAAAATATCCTAATAAAAATTGGAAAGTAGGAGTTATATAAAAAATCATTCCAGCAGGTCCTAAACCACACAACTCAACGCCTCTAACATATAAAAACAAAGGTATAACAGTCATTGGACCAGCAAGAAAAATAAACAACATCATCGGTGGATCAGAAAGTTTAAAATCGTTGTATCCATTATTTACAATTAAATAAAAAACTAGCAGTGCAATAGGTAATATAAATAAACTTTCAATTAATAGACCAACATCTGTATCAACATTAATTTTTTTTCTGACTAGATTGTAAAAGCTCCAGCTGAAAGCAACAATAATTCCTACCCATGGTAATGATTTAACACTCACAAAGAGTAAAAAAAGAATTGATAATACAACTAATATAATTGAAAAAATTCTTTTTTTATTAAGCTCTTCTTTAAAAAAAATATAGCCTAACATAACGCTTAAGATTGGCATTATAAAATATCCAAAACTTGCATCTATAATTCTGTTAGTTGCGATAGCATATATCCAAACACCCCAATTAACAAAAATCAAAATACCTGAAATAAACAAGTAAAATAAATTTTTTTTAATTTTTAAAATTTTAAAAAAAATACTCCATTTAGAAAAAAGGAAAGTTGTTATTATTAATGTAAAAGTAGTCCACAGAGATCTATGTATAACTAATTCAATGTGACCTATAAATGCTATGTATTTGAAATAAATAACACCAAAGAAACCCCACCAAAAGGATCCAAATCCAGCAAACAATAATCCTTTATTAAATTCTTTATTCATAAGAAATCTTAATTTAAAAACGTAATTAATTTATTAGAAAATTCTTTATTTCAAATTAATACTTATATTAGCCTTATCTTAAATACAAAAATAATACTTAATTTTTTCTATCTATAAGTAACCAGAATTGCATCTGGATCACCTGATAATGAAGGATTTTGTTTTCTCCCTAGTTCCGCTGCTTTAACCGATACATTTTTCTTCATATAAGATAACAACTCTCCATTGGTAATTTTTTTATCATTATTTTCATCAGCTTTTCCTTCCAATCCTTTCATCAAAAAATAAGAAAATATTCCATGTTTAGCTTCTTTTAACCCTGATGAAATTTCATTTAAACCTGATGCACTAAAAACTGTAAACATATCTGGAATTTCAGAATCCTCAGTTTTTAATTTAAGAGGACGAGCTGAAGCTAAAAGAGTTTTTTCATCTCTAGATACACCACTGTAACAGGCATCTATAAAAATAGTTACTTTCTTAGGTTCTAGATCTAGAATTGATTTAAAAAACTTAGTTCTAGATATTGCAGACCCATCTAGCATATCTGGATCACTATTTTGAGAAAGAATATAAAGTTCATTATTTTCACTTTCTGTATTTGCTAATCCATGACCAGCAAAAAATATTATTAATTCTGTTCTATTTTTATTTATTTTAGCTGGTAACCATTTTTTCAACAATGCTAACGTGTCAATATAAGTAGCTTTTTCATCGGTTAAAAGTTTAATATTTTCTTTTGATACACCAAAAGCCAATCTTGCATATTCATGAAAAAATTTAGCATCAGCAGATGCATAAGTTGCTTGTGGTGCTTTATCATACTTTTCAATACCTATAACAATAGCAACTTTATCAGAACCTATTTGATTATAATTTATTTTATTTGGTTCTAATTTCTCCAGCTTTTTAACTATAGATTTACTAGAATTATCAATTTTAATCTTAACAATTTTTTCTTTTGATCTATTTCCCCATTGATCTGTTGCAATTATTTTAACAGTTTCATCAACAGGGCTAAATCTTTCAAAAACAAAATTTCCATTTATGGCTTCTTGAACTTGACCATCAATCTCTACAAATATACGTTTTGATCCCTCATCTTCAACTTTACCCTCTAATTTATAAGAGGATTGACCAAAGGTTAAATTTTTTGCAATTATAATTTTTGGAGGAGTTTTGTCTTTACTTGTTTTTATTGTTATTTCTGTTTGTTTTTCTTGCTCTGGTTCTTCAATTTTCTTTTCAGGTTCTATTTTTACAATTTTGTCATCTTTTTTTTCTTCAGAGGGATTAAGATTTTCTGCGAGTTTCATCAATCCAAATGTATATGCTTGATTTAATTCATTTCTAGTAATCCCAAAATCCTTTACATTTAACCTTTGCATTATATATTTTCGACTTCCTTTAGACGTTAAAGAAAATATTTCGGTAAATAAATCTACTGGACTTTTAGAAATTAATTGCAAATTTCTTTCTGATAAAACATTCATCGTTTTATCGCTAGTAGCATTAATATTATATTTATTACCACATAAATAATATGATCTATTGTTATTTTTTTTACTTAAATTAATTAATACATATTGATATTTTTTTTCATTTAGATTTTCTAACCATAATATATCGATTTTATTTAACCCACCTAATTGATTAACTAATGATGCACAGTCTATACCTATTTTAATATAAGCTATTGATGAATTTGAAAATATGAAAATAAAAATTATACCTAATAAAAATTTCTTCATTTAGTAATTATCACATGCAGATCCACATGCCTCATAAGCGGCTGCACTAGCTTCTTCAGTTGTACCACCTGCAGCTAGAACCTCAAAATAGGCTTCCCATCCCGCCGTAACTGCAGCCTCATCTATTCCAATTGAAACAGCATAAGCAATTTCTGCATCTATTGCTGCAGCTAGTTCTTGTTCAATTGATTGTTCAATAGCTTCACCTGTTGCTTCTTCAATGGCATTGACTAGTAAAGCAGATAGTTCTTGACCTACAGACTCCTCAATTGCTTGAGCAACACTAGCATTAATTGCTTTTTCCATTTCTTTTTCAATTTCCTTATCTACAGTTTTATCCATTTCCTGACTAATTTGTTTATCGATAATTTTTTGTATTTCTTCTTCGGTAACATCATATTCTTCTGATAATCTTTTCTTTGCTTTTCTAATTGCCTTATCGATTTTTATGTTAAAAAATTCCATATTGAGGGCAATAGCTTTTTTGCTAGCAATTTTAATATAATAATGGAATGGTTGATTTCTCGGGGTTAAAACTTGATAGAAAAAGGCTCTATGTCTTTTTACATATCTACCTTCAAAAGTTAATATTTTACTTCCGTCTATAAAAAGCTCTAATTTATGTGCTTCTTTATTCCATATCGGTTTTTTTTTCTCACTAAATGGATTTTTTAAAAGTCTACCTACATCTTTTAAAGATTTCCCTATATCAGAAACCATTTCATTTACGGCGTCCCCTATTTGGATACCGGATTGGACGTCGTATACTGTCTTTTTAAAAGTTATATTTTTTTCACTTCCAAGAAAATGCTTAGTTTTAAAATTATCAACTATGTGGAAAAGTTTTTTGTTATCAGACGCCCTTACAATTTTTATACCACCAGGTCTATAAGGTAAAATTTTATAATTTTTAAATTCTAATACTACTTTTTCCCAGTTTTTTCTTCCTGGGTCTTTTTTATAGTTATATACATAATCTATCGCTGGCTTAGATTCATCAGCCATCTCATTTAAGTCTATGTTTTCGCCAGTTGCTTCTTTTTTTTCTAAAAAGGCTTTTGATTTTAAAAATTCTTCTTCACTAATAGCACCATCTTTTAAAAGCTTTTCTAATACTTCAATTTGTTTTTTTAATGTAATTGAAGTTTCATCGTTTTCTTCATCATTTGTATTATTGCTATTCTCTAATTTTTTTTTTTTAATTAGTAATCTAGTTTTAATTTTATCGTATTCGTCCTCATCCATTGCTCCAGATTTAAACAATCCATCAATAGACTCTATTTGTTGATTTATTTTATTTATTTCATCAACATTTGAAAAAGCTGTAGTTGAAAATAGTAGAAAAAAAATTACGATGAGATATTTTAAATTAATCATAAAAATATGATCACTTTATAAAAATTAATATTATTATAAAACTTTAAATTTATTAAGATTTTAGATATTTTATTAAACGTTATAATCAGGTTATGAAGCATTTTTTGCTTAAATAAATGTTTTTAAATGTTAATTAGAATTTGAATATTCTAATAGATTTACCTAATATTAAATATGATTAAGAATGCAGTAAATTTTGTTATTCTCTTATCGGTTGTATTTTTTATTACATCTTTGAGCAAAATTTATGCTGATAATTTCAGTGAAAATTTGAGAAATGTTAGAGCTGAAATTAATAGAGATAGCCTCCAAGAAGCAATAAAGATTTTAAAAAAAATTGAAATCTCAAATGAGAATCAACAAGAAAAAATTGATCTTTTATTTGGAGATATTTATTTAAAAATAAATCAAATTGATAAAGCTGAAGAATATTATCAAAAAAACTTTTTTACATCAAATGAGGAAATAGAAGCTTTAACGTTTATTGGTTTTGCTGAAGTAAGATTAGCACAAGGAAAATTAGACGATGCAATTAAATATGCTGAACAGTCTATAAAAATCAACTCAAACAAAATTAGATCAAAAATCATTCTGGCCATCGCCCTAACAAGATTGGGAGAAAGTGAAAAAGGTTTTGATATTTTAAATGAGCTATATCTAAATAGAAAAGATGCAGAAGTTGCTTTAGCTATCTCAGGATATTTTAGTTCATTTGATGAAACTAAAAAAGCTATTGAAATTTTAGAAGAGTTTATAAAAAGAGACCCAAACAATATTAAAGTTTTAGATCAACTCGCAAGTCTTCATTTGTTTGATGGAAATAAAGATAAAGCAATTGAATACAAAATGATTGTTTATAAATATTATGAATTTAATCGTAATAGAAAAAAACAAAAACAAGCTAAAGCATGGATATTATCAATAAATCCTAAATATTTTGATAAGCCTGTAAAAGTGAAAAAAAATGAGAAAAAAAAACAAGAAGAATATGAAGAGGAAGAAATTTCAAATTATGATGACAATAAAATAACTCCAAATTATGAGGAATTTGCATTTGCACCCAATTCACACGGAAGTGGTTTTATTGTTGGAGATGGAAAATTCGTAATTACAAACCATCATGTAATTGATGGAGCAAAAAGAGTAGCTGTTAGAAATGGAACTGGTAAAGTTTCTGAAGCAACTGTAGTTGCAATTTCAAAAGATTATGATTTAGCAATTTTAGAATTATCTAATCCCTACCCAAAAAGCTTTGCTATAGACTCTAAAGAATTTGTAAAACCTAAAGCTGGAGAAGATGTAATTAGTATTGGTTATCCTGGTATCGGACTAACATTTGAACAACCAACTATAACTCAAGGAATAATTAGTAAAGTTTTTGATGATGAGGTCGGTATATTTTTAACAACTGCTGCAATTAATTCTGGTAATAGTGGAGGTCCTCTATTTAATCTAAATGGTAAGTTGGTTGGGGTAAGTTTTGCAGCTTTAGACAAAAAAAAATGGTTAGATGAGGAAGGTCAAATTCCAACGGATATGGGTTATGCTATTAAAAGTAATATGATCAAAAAGGTATTTGATCATGAACAAAGTGTTCCAGTAAAGTCTGCAAAGTTTAAAAAGTCATCACTATATGAAAAAATGCTACCTAGCATAGCTTTAGTAGTTGTTTTGTTAGATGATAATCAATGAAGAAATTTATTTTAATTTTTTTAATTTTTACATTTCCCTTAAAAGCGGAAATTATTATACAAACTGGAAAACATTCGCATTTAGGAAAAAATTATACTAAAGAAGAGTCGTGTAAGATAGCTGAAGAAAAAGCTAAAAATAAAGCTATAATTGAATCAATAGGTGAAACAGCTTCATCTGAAACTTTTTCAAGTTGTTCACAAATTGATGGTGAGTACAGTTGTGAAAGAAATAAATTTTCTTTATTGGAATTAAATGGGGATCTTACAGAGTCAAAAATTTTAAAAACAAATTACGATAAAGAAACTGGGTCTGAGATACTATTTTGTGAGGTAACCATCGAAGCAAATGTTGAGCCTGTTAAAAAAAATCTTGATCCAAACTTCCAATTCGACATTAATTTAAATCAAAAAATTTTTAGATCGGGAGAAATACTCGAAATAAAAATTAATACATCAAAAGAAATGTTCATGGCTATTTTTCAATGGCTACCTTATGGGGGAAATAAATTTAACGTAGTTACCAAAATATTTCCTAACAAAGATTATAACAAAAATACAAACGATTTAATTGAAGGAAAATTAAATCTTAAATATGAAACTTATTTTCCAGATGAAATTAAAAAAGATAAAGTTATTGAACATTTAATATTTGTTGCCTCTGAAAAAAAAATTAATTGGCTTGATGAATATGCTCAAATCGAAGGCTTAAAGAAACAATTTTTTAAGACAAATATCTTGATGGAAAAACAATATTCTGATTATATGCTAATTAAATGATCTTAAAAAATATATCAAAATTTTTAATAGTTTGTGTTTGTGCTTTCTTGATAAGTTCTACCAATTTTAACGTCCTTCATGCTGATGACCATACACCTAAGAGAAAATTAATTAATGAACTTAAAGAAGAAATAATAGACCTTGGAGGTACGCCTGTTAAAAGAAAAAACTTACTTTCTTCACTTCAAAAATGGATTGATGAATTAGAAGCTCAATTAGAAAAATTAAAAAAAATTGAAGCTTTAAAGGTAGAACTTACTAAAGAATTAGAAGAGTTAGGAGAAAAAACAGTTTCAAAAGAGGTAAGTGAGTTAGAATCTGATGAGCAGATTATTGCTTTAAGAAAACAAATCGAAGAAGCTAAAGCTAAAAACAAGGCAGCTGAAGAAAAAAAGAAACTTGATGAAAAAATTGCAGCGGCTGTTGAAAAGCTTAAAGAGGAATTGGTAGCATTAGGAGGAGAACCAATAGTTGATACAAGTGATATTGACTCCGATGAACAGATTAAAGCTTTAAAAAAACAAATTAAAGATATTAAAGAGAAAAAAGAAATCGAAAAAGCTGAAGCTGAAAAAAAAGCTGAAGAAGAAAGAATTGCTAAAGAAAAAAAAGATAAAGAAGAAAAAATTGCTAAGGAAAAGAAGCAAAAAAGATTAAAAGCTATTGAAAGCGTAAAAAAAGAAATTTTAATGATGGGAGAAACACCAATTTCAGAATATGAATTTACAACTGAGGATAAATATATAGCAGCACTTAAAAAACAAGTCGAAGAAATTAAAAAAATAAAAGAACAAGAGGAATTAGCTAAAAAAAATGAGATACCACAATGGTGGATAGAGGCAGAAGACAATTCATCTGATACAATAATTTATGTTGGAGGTACAGCTGATTCCACTGATATACAAGCAGCTAAGGATATCGCAGAATTTAATGCTAAAATAAATTTAGCATCTCAAATAGAGTCGATAATAAACTCAAAAACAGATCAAATGTTCAGTCAAGTTGGGATTGACAATAACGAGGTATTAAAAAGAGAATTTAATAGAATTTCTAAAGATGTTTCAAAAAATGTATCTGTCAAAGGATATAGAGTATTTAAAAGAGATCAATTAAACATTGGAAATGGCAAATGGCGATCTTTCGTTGTTCTGGAATTTAAAACTGGTCTAGCATATAAAACTTTTATTAATGAAGTTGAGACTAATCAAACAGCTAAGGCTGATATTAAAAAATTAAAAAATTCTGAAGCTTTTAAAGAATTAGAACAATACGTTGCAGAATTTACAGGCGCTTAATCACAAGCTAAATTTTCTCTTGCACCCATTAAAACACCAGCCCAAAAACCTGTTGCAGCACTTTGATTATTATCACGTCTAACCGCCTCACATTCTAACATTTTTCTTGTTAATATTTCTTGTTTTCGGGCTAAATCTAAATTCATCAAACAATCAGAAAAGCTAGAAGTGTTTTCTTTAAAACCATAGTATTTACAGGTAGCAAAATCATTAGCTCGTTGTTGTTCTATAAGTTCTTTTTCTTTTTGTAATTTTATCCTTTTTTGTTCGGCTCTATAATCAGTACAAGATGTAAATAAGATTATAATTAATAAAAGAAAGATAGACTTTTTTAACATTTTTTTTCTATCTATAACTTATTAAAACCTTATCTGGATCTCCTGATAACATCGGTTCTTGAGATCTGTTTTGAGAAAATGCTTCTTGAGTAACATTATTTTTTAAATATGAAATTAATTCACCATTGGTAATTTTTTTGTCTGAATTTTTATCTGCTTTACCCTCTAGACCTTTCATTAGGTAATATGAAAAAATACCGTGTTCAGCTTCATTTATACTACCTGAGGTTTGATCATAGTTTGAAGCAGTAAATATTGTAAAATTATTTGGTGTATCTTGTTCATCAGCAACTATTCTAACTGGTCTCAATCCAGCTATTAACATTTGCTCAGATCTTGTTTGGCCACTGTAGCAAGTGTCAAAGAACATAGTTACAGATTTAGGATTAACTTTGTTTATAAGATCAAACATTTCAACTCTTGATAATGCTGTATCCTCTAAAAGAATAGGATCACCATTGTGAGGTAATATATGTAAATCTTCTCCATTATCAGATGCTAGACCGTGTCCAGCAAAGAAAATATAAATATCTTTCCCTTTTCCTCTTGTTATTTGCGGCAGCCATATTTTAAGAGATTTTAATAATTCTCCCCTGGTTGCATCTTCATCAATTAAAACTTTCAAATTATTGTTAGGAATGCCCAAAGCTATGTTTGCATATGCCTTAAATGCCTTAGCGTCTCTATTTGCGTAAGGCGCATCAATATTATTAAGGTTTTGATATTTCTCTATACCAATAATAATCCCTATCTTATTATTATCTTTTTTAACTTTTATTCTACTAGGATTTGGTTTCTCATAAGATCGAAGTTCAGCAACTTGTTTAATTTTAACCTCAACATTAATTATTTTTTCAGATTTATTTTTCCATCTATCTATTGCAACAATCTTTAATTGTTCTTTTGGATCAATTGCAAAACCTTCAAATTCAAATTGACCATTTTTAGCGACCTTAATTGGTCTATCGTCAATTGTTAAAAAAAATCTGCTCTTATCCTTAACCCTACCCTTTAATTTATAAGTTTGGCTATCAACTGTAATATTTTGTGCTATTTCAATAATTGGTGCATCTTTATCAACATCTTTATTTTCTGGTTTAAATTCATCTTGTTTCTGTTTTAATACTAATTTGGTATTTTTATTATTAGAAAATATTTCAATTTGTTCATTAGTAACTATTAAGGCACCATCAGTTATTTCAAACCTCTCTTTTAATGAGTTAAACAAGTTTAAATTTTCTATGTCATTTTGAGCAATAATAATATTTTCACCCTCACAAGGATCAATACCTAACTTTTTAACAACAAAAGCATTGGTTTCTTTAATTTTGCTTAAACAGAAAGCTAATTCACCTTTTTGATTAACTTCATCTTTTTTTACAATTTGAGTTTTATCTATTTTAGAAAAGTAATAGTCATACATACTATGATTTTTTCTCAATATTTCTTTTAATCCACCTCTACAATTAGTTGAATCATTTACCAAAAAATTCACATTATCAAGATTTACACAAAGAGGATCTCCATAATATGCACTAGCTACATTCTGCGTTTGGTTTGATTCTGCTTTGGCTATTTGGGTTTGTTTTTTAAGAACCTTAGGTTTCCAGTAACCAAGAGGTTCTAAAGTTCTGAAATTTTTTTCTTCTACAATGCCAATTGTATCAACTAAGTATGCGTAAAAAAGTTCGTCTTTATATTTATGATCTATAATAAAATTTGATTTACATGTATGGTATGGATTATCAAATCTTCTAATTTTATATTTGGAACCAGTTACACTCGTAACATATTCGCTCAACTTTTTTACACAAAATTTTATATTTTTAGGGACCTTCTGCGTTTGGTTTGATTCTGATTTTACAATTTGAGTTTTATCTATTTTAGAAAAGTAATAGTCATACATACTATGATTTTTTCTCAATATTTCTTTTAATCCACCTCTACAATTAGTTGAATCATTTACCAAAAAATTCACATTATCAAGATTTACACAAAGAGGATCTCCATAATATGCACTAGCTACATTCTGCGTATCGGTTTCTTCTTTTTTAACGATTTCAGTCGTTTGTGTAGTGCCAGGAAAATATATAGCTCTATCGTAAAAATAATCATACATAGAATGATCTGGTTTAATTATTTGTGCTAATTGACTTGAGCATTTACCTTTTTCGTACCAATATATTTCATTGCCTACTGTGCAAATTAATTTGTCTCTGCTATTTTTTTTTGACTTTTTCGCTAATTGTTTTTTAATGTCTTTAACCGATCCTTTTGAGTCTGAATATTCTATAATAGTACCTAGAGAACTTTTGAATTTTTTTATATTTCGTGTCCAATCGGCTAAGGCTGAACCTGGATCTTTTGCGCACATAAATCTGTATTTGATATGAGTAATTGGTCTTTCATCACTATCTACGTCTCTATAGTCTCTTAAAATGTAACTTTTTTTTCCAAAACTTCTGCAGTGCGCAGAACTTTTCTGCCACATATAAGACCAGCTATTATTTGATTTAACAGTATTCCATTTGTTTAAAGGTCTTCTAAATTTGAAGATTATATAATTTGAACTTTTTGCATATACAGTAACTTTGTATTTTTTTGCTTCTGCATTGCCACTTAAAATAAATCCAAATCCAAGAACCACAAAAAGATATGCTAGTAATCGTCTCATTATCTATAATTAATTAATACCTTTTCAGAATCTCCTGTTAAAGAAGGATTTTGTTCTCTGCCAAGCTCTGCCGCTTTTTGAGAAACATTTTCATCCATATAAGCCAACAGTTCACCGTTAGTTATTTTGTTATCCTGATTAGAATCTGCATTCCCTTCTAATCCTTTCATTAAGTAATATGAAAATATTCCATGTTTTGCTTCCTCTAAACCTGATGAAATTTGATCTAATTTAGATGCAGTAAATATTGTAAAGTTATCTGGTATTCCCTCTTGATCATCTGCAACAATTCTTATTGGTCTAGCAGAAGCAAGAAGCATTTTTTCATCCCTTGAAATACCACTATAACAAGTATCCATAAACATAGTTACAGATTTAGGATTTAGTTTAATAATTTGTTCAAATAGTTCTGTTCTTGATAAAGCAGTTCTGCTTAATAAATCTGGGTCGCTATCTTGAGGTAGGATATATAATTCTTCACCATTATTAGATGCTAAACCGTGACCTGCAAAGAATATTATTAATTCTGTTTGATTATTCTTAATTTTGCTTGGTAACCATTTGTTAATGGTACTAATTGATTTTATTAAACTTGCTTCTTCATCAATTAATAATTTAATGTTAGCGTTTGGTATTCCAAATCCTTTTCTTGCATATTCATAAAAATACTGAGCATCTAAATTAGCAAAATTAGCAGCTGGTGTTTGTTCATATTTTTCAATACCAATGATTAATGCTACTCTGTTTTTTTTAGATCTAGATTTAATTAATGAAGGGTTTAATTGCTCTAGTTTATCAGCAACTATAGTATCTTTAATATCAACAGTAACATTTACAATTTTTGGCTTAGATTTATTGCCCCATTGGTCAATTGCTACTATTTTTAATTGCTCATCTATAGGACTAAATCTTTTAATTTTAAACTTACCTTTTTTTACAGGTAATGTTTCTCCATCAATTTGAACGAATAACTTTTTAGATTTATCAATTACTTTACCCTCAATTTCATAAGTGCTGTCATTAACTGTTATGGCCTCAGCAATCTCTATTACGGGTGCTTCATTATCTTTATCTTCTGGTTTAAATTCCTCTTGTTTTGGTTCTTCCACTTTGGCAATTTTAGTCGTATTCTCGCACATTAGATTATATTTTTCAGGATAGTATTTGGGCATTTTTCTAGCTACTGCATTTTTACAGAATATTTCTTTAGTTACTATTTCTCCGTTCCATTTATATAATCCTTTATAGTTATTGCTAGAGACTTGAGATTTATTATTATCATCTTTTTGTTTCGAAACTATATTATTTGTTTTATCAAATTGGTTATTAAATTTCTGCGCTAAAAAATATAAGTCTGATTGATCAGAAATATTAAAATATGTCTTTTCACCATTAGAGCTTAAAGCAACAACTGTTTTTAAATCACATTTAGCATAGCTTCTATTTAGTCTTCTTTTTTCTCTGTATTCACAAAGCTCTTTGGCAATTTTTACATTTTCATTTAAATCTAAATTATTGAACTCTTTCCAATAATTAATACCTGAACTTACATAATGAACTTTTATACCTTTAATATTTCTATTTTTTACTTTTTCAGCCACCTTCTGCGTTTGGCTTGGTTCTGCTTTAGCGATTTGGGTATTTTCGCAATCAAAGGTTTTTTTTAAACTGTCAAAATTTATTTTTAAATCGTTAAATTTTTGAGCAGATTTAACTAGATTATCTGGTATAGAAGTTTTTTTTAAATAATTTATTTCATTTTCTATACGGTCAATATAGATTTTAATTTTATTTTTTAAATTATTACAGTTGTTAAAACTAAAATTTGCAGTATTTAATTTTTTATATTCAAACTCTTCTTTTTTATTAGTTAACTCTTGAAGATCCTCTTCAAAATTGCTTAATTTAGTGAAGAAAAGTTCTCTGTCAAAATTTTGGCTTGTTTCTTTTTTGACTGTTTGAGTGTTTTTCTTCTCAGACAACATTTCAATATCTATATTTTTACTTAAAGATACTTCTTTGATAAATCCTGCACCTGGACAATCATATTTGTAAGACTCGTATTTTGAACGATTTATTATATTGGTCGAAGTTGTTGGGTATTGTAACGGAACACCTAAAATCATTTTACATCCTTGATCTTTTTCACCAATTCTGATCATTGTTATTCCAAGTTTTAAAAGAGCCTGGGGTCCATAACTATCTTTAGGATATTTTTGATAAAATTCTAAAAATGCAGAAGCAGAATCTATATACAATTGTCTTGCTCTAAAAGTTTCTGCCAACCAATACTGAGCCTTACCGACATTTTTATCTCCCGGATTTTCTACAATGAATTTCTCGAATAAATATTCTGCTCCAGAATAATCTTTTTTTTCTGCAGCCTTTAATCCTTTTTGAAAATCATTTAAATTCTCCATTAAACTTTTTTCTTTTTTAGTCTTAGGCATTTCTACCCATTCAACCAACATATCTGTGCTTCTGGTTGTTTTTTGATTATTAGAAGGTTTTAATGCTTTTATGTATTTATCAAATTCTTTTTCATACAAGCAATTACTATTTTTTTTTGTAGCTTTTTTACATTGTTTCATTGCATCACGTGATGCTGAACTTTTTGAAGTACCTATACCAATATATTTTTGATAAGTTTTTTTATTAAACACTTTTGCTATGTAAGATTGAGCAGCATACGAGTTTAAAGATAAAACCAATCCAAAACCAAGAATGATAAACAGATATGCTAGTAAGCGTTTCACAGTATTACTTTATCAAATGATTGTAGGATTTTATAGGATAACTCTAACCATACTCTAACGAAAAGCAAAATTTCATAAAAAAAAAGCTCTGTTTTTTAGTTGAATTTATAATTTATACTTATAAAACCTTGCTCAAGGAGAGATGGCTGAGCGGTTGAAAGCACCGGTCTTGAAAACCGGCAAAGGGGCAACTCTTTCCTGGGTTCGAATCCCAGTCTCTCCGCCATTATCATTTCTTATATTTAAAATTTTTAAATAACATTGTGACTTCATTATTTTCAATTGCAAAATCAGTTTTGAGGTCATTATAAAAATTATACAAGTTAGTATCATCAATATCTAATAGTTTTTCTAAACTGATTAAATCTTTTTCATTTAAGTTATCAATATAGGTCTTAACAAAAGTTCCTAGAAGTTTATCCATTTCCTTTGTGCCTCTATAATTAGAACGATAAATAATTTTTTTTTTTAATTCGTCTATATTGATCATAAAATTTACAATATAATAGTAATCGATGAAAAATAAGACAAATTATGAATATTTATTATCTGATTTAAATTCACTAAAAGGAGTTGGTATAAAAACTCAAAATCTTCTAAAAAAGAAAAATATAAATAATTTGTTTGATCTATTGTGGAAACTACCAAAGTCATACACAGATAGAAGCCTATCATCAAAGATAAAAGATTTAAAAATAGGAGAAAATCAGACTGTTACAATAGTTCCTCAAAAATATAATTTTCCAAGAATAAGGAAATTGCCAAACAGAGTATTATGTAGAGATGAAACAGGAGAAATTGATTGTGTTTTTTTTAATAGCTATGAAGGATATATAAAAAAAATACTTCCTTTAGGAAAAGAGATTACTTTAAGTGGAAAAATAGGTCATTTCAGAAATAAATATCAATTAACAAATCCCAAATATGTTTCAGAAGACTCTACATTAATTAAAAAAGTTCATAACAAATATTCCTTAACAGAAGGAATTAGCGAAAAAATTTATAATAAAATTATAAATCAAATTATTTCTAACCTACCAAATTTAAATGAATGGCATTCAAGCTATATATTGAATAAATTTGGACATATAACTTGGAATCAAGCTATTAAAGAACTGCATCGACCAGAGAACATAGGCAAATATAAAGATAATTTTTATCAAAGGTTGGCTTTTGATGAGATATTTTCAACCTTTTTAGTTAATTCAGAAATAAGAAAAAAAATTAGAAAAGCTAAAAAAAAAAGTAAATCTATTAATATTAAAAATCAAAATTCAATTATTGATAAATTAGAATTTAAATTAACCAAGGATCAGAATAAAGCGTTACACGAAATTAATACAGATCTAAACTCTACAAATAAAATGTTCAGACTCCTTCAAGGTGATGTTGGTAGTGGTAAAACAATTGTTTCTTTAATTGCAGCATTAAATACAATTAACTCTGGATTTCAAGTAGCGTTCATGGCACCAACTGAAATATTAGCAAGACAACATTATAATCTAGCCAAAAAGATATTTTCAGAGACCAAAAAGATTAAAATAATTTCTGGTAAATCTGAATACAAAGAAAAAAAAGAAATACTAAAAAATTTAGAAAACAATAAGGTTGATATTATTTTTGGTACGCATGCTATCTTTCAAAAAAAAGTTTTATTTAACAAGCTTGGATTAATAATTATAGATGAACAACATAAGTTTGGTGTAAATCAAAGAAAAAAACTATCTGATAAAGGAGGACCAGATTGTGATGTATTGTTAATGACTGCAACGCCAATACCTAGAACATTAACAATGACGATTTATGGAGATATGGATATTTCTATTATTAGAGAAAAACCAAAAAATAGGAAACCAATAAAAACTTATAGTAAGCTAGAAAGTAAAATTGATGATATTTTGAAATTTATCAGTAAAGAAATAAATCTAGGAAATCAAATATTTTGGGTATGTCCATTAATTGAAGAGTCAAAAAAATTAGACCATTCGTCAGCCATTAAAAAATTCGAATTTTTAAAAAAAAAATATCCTAATCAAGTTGGATTATTACACGGAAAAACAGATATTGAGGAAAAAGAAAAAATACTAAATGACTTTTTAAATAGAAAATTTCAAATATTAGTATCAACAACTATTATTGAAGTGGGAATTGATTTTCCCAATGCTAATGTAATCATTATAGAAAATGCTAATAAGTTCGGACTTTCTCAACTTCACCAACTAAGAGGTAGAGTTGGACGTGGTAATAAAGACTCTACTTGTATTCTTATGCTTAAAAATAATTTAAGTGAAAACGCAAAAAAAAGAATAAATATTCTTAAAAAAACAAATGACGGATTTATAGTTTCAGAAGAAGACATGAAAATTAGAGGATTTGGTGATGTTCTTGGCTTTAAACAAAGTGGAATCAAAAATTTTAAATTAGCAGATCCAATACATAATAGTGATTTATTTTTAATTGCAGAAAAAGAGATGAGAAGAATTGAAGATTCTAAAGAAAATATAGCTAAATTTAAACCATTAATTAAATTATATGATCGAGCTGATATTATAAACGATATTGCTTAGGAATTCTTAGTTGATGTACCTGCTGAAACTATAAATTTAGAAGCCTCTTCAAAAGTCATATTAAGATAGATTACATCTTCTATTGGAAACATTAAAAGAAAGCCACTTGTAGGGTTTGGTGTGGTTGGAACAAAAACATTTATTAAATTCTTTCCAGTTTTATCTGCCATTTCACCTTTATTTTCTTTCGTTGCAAAACCAACTGCCCATACGCCTTTTCTCGGATATTCGATTAATACTACACTTTTTTTTGCATCATCCTTTTTCGAAAATGTTTCTGTCATTTGGACGATTGCTGAATAGACTGTTCTTAAAAATGGAATTCTTTTAAACAAATCATCAATTAATTTTAAAATTCTTTTTCCAAAAAAAGAAACTGATAATCCACCAACCATAGTTATCAAAAAAATGGAGATGACTATTTCAACACCAGGTATGTTAAATGGCAAGTAGCTGTTTGGGTTTATGTTTTTAGGAATTAGGTTAGAGGAAATTCCTATTAAAATTTTTGTAAGATATAATGTGAAACCAATAGGTATTAGAACAACAACACCTGCTATAAAATAATTTCGTAAAGTTAAGGAAATAGATTTTTTTGGCGTTTTTTTTGACATATTTAACTATAGCTAGCGTAAATAACAAAAAGAATTGCAATGATAAACAATACAACTAATATTTTGTTATTGAGATTCATTATAATATTATTATCAATTTTAAAGACTTATGAATAGAAGAAAATTTTTAACTTATGTTGGTTGTGGGTGTGGTAGCTTTTTTCTACATTCATGCACTTCTGCACCTATTACTGACAGAAAACAATTAAAAATTATTCCTGAAGCGAAATTAAATGCGCAAGCTGCACAAATCTATGAAAAAGTAAAAGAAAAAGAGAAGATGAGCAGTGATAAAAAAACTTTAGATGAAATTAAAGAAATTGGTAAAAAAATGGAAGATTCGATTAGTGAGTATTTTTATAGATCCAACCTAAACGATCCAACAGTAAATTTTGATTGGGAATATATATTAATAGATAACAAAAAAGTTAGGAATGCGTGGTGTATGCCTGGTGGTAAGATTGCAGTTTATACTGGCATACTTGATGTTACGAAAAATACAAATGGTTTGGCTGCTGTAATGGGTCATGAAGTTGCACATGCAGTTGCAAAACATTCTGTTGAAAGAGCAAGTAGAGGTGTTTTGTTAAACACTGGTGCAAGAATTATAGATATTGCTAGTGGAGGTGTTCTATCTGATATTAATAGAACAACCGGCATGGATACTGTTGGTTTATTAGCACAACTAGGTATCATGAACCCTTTTAATAGAAAGCAGGAAAGTGAAGCTGATTATTTAGGTATGATTTTTTCATCCCTTTCAGGATATGATATTAGAGAAACAGTTAAAATTTGGGAGAGGATGAAAGAATTCAATAAAGGAAAGGAACCACCTCAATTTATGAGTACACACCCGTCTTCTGATACACGTATAAAAAAACTAAATGAATGGATGAACGAAGTAATTTTAGATTATCCACCAATTAAATTTTCGTAATTTTAATTTAATTTAATATAACAAATATTACTATACTGAACGTTTAGTTCTTTTCTAAGTTCTTTACTTAACTTAATTTCATTATTATTGAAAATAGGTTTTTGAACTTTATAGGTATTAGATATTCCTTCATCAAAATTATTTATTATTTTTTCAAATCTTTTTTTATAATTAAATTTTATAATTGGTGGAAATTCATAATAAATCTTAATCTTCTTTCTTAATAAAAAAAAATTTCTTTTTAATTTTTTATTTGTCATTTTAGGATAAGTGATTTTAATAAATTTTGAATTAAAATTTAATTTTATATTATCTTTAAATTCACTTTTTAAATACCTGATTACAAATTTAATTACTCTAAAAATGTTAGAATATTTAATAAATTCTTTTTTAATTAAATCCTGTTTCTCGTAAATCATCTTTGGAGTGTAGTAAGAAATATGATGATTAGGTAAGTTATCATCAAAAATTATATGCTTAAATTTATTATTTTTTAAAAAATTCAATCTTTTTGAAAAACAAACGTGGTCGTCAAATATAATAAGGGTTTTATTTTTATCTAATTTTTTCCAGTTATATTTTGTGATGTCTTTATTTAAATAATTTACATCATCATAAATTACTTCTCTATTTGAAAGATCAATATCAATTGAATAAATCTTTGAATTTTTTAATACTTTTTTAATTAACCAAGTTGTTTGACCTTTCCAAACACCAGACTCGATAATATGACTTGGTTTAATTTTTTTCAACAAACAAAACAATGCAAAGCAATGATCTATTTTCATTCCACTTTGATTGTTTTTAATTGGTCTATTTTTATATATTTCCAAAAAATGAGTTAAATTTTTTTTTAAGAAAGATTTATTAAACATTTAATTTATGGTGAGCCCTGATGGACTCGAACCATCGACCCATTCCTTAAAAGGGAATTGCTCTACCAACTGAGCTAAGGGCCCCCAAATTATTCAAATTGAATAGTTGTTATATACAGAATTATTATATTATTTCAAATGTCAATTTGAACTTAAAATTCGTTACTTGCTACAACTTATCAATGTATTTGTCATGAAATTGATCAAATGTACCATCATTGATATTTTTTCTAATACTAGTCATTAATTCTTGATAAAAATTAATATTATGAAGTGTTAACAACATTGAGGCCAGAATTTCATTTGTATTAAATAAGTGGTTTAAATAGTTTTTTGAATACTTATTCAAATTTAAATTGTCACAATCAGGGTCTAGTGGTGTATTGTCATTTTGATATTTATTATTTTTTATATTGATTCTCCCTTGCCAAGTAAAAGCCAAACCTGTTCTTCCTGATCTAGTAGGAAGCACACAATCAAACATATCAATACCTCTTTTTACAGCACCCAATATATCTGAGGGAGTTCCCACACCCATCAGGTAATGAGGTTTTTCGCTTGGTAAAAATTCTTTAATATCATCCAAGACTGTAAACATCTCTTGTTGGGTCTCTCCTACAGCTAAACCCCCCATTGCATATCCATCAAAACCAATATTTATAAGTTCTTTTAAAGACTTAAGTCTCAAATCTTTAAATAAACCTCCTTGAATAATACCAAACAATGCTTTGTGTGGATTATTTCCAAATGCTTTTTTCGATCTTTCTGCCCAGTATAATGAAAGATCCATAGATTTTTTTATTAATTCATAATCATTCGTTTTTTTAGGACACTCATCCATAATCATTACAATGTCAGAATTTAATCCTAATTGGATTCTTATACTTTCTTCTGGACTTAAATAAAATTTTTTTCCATCAACATGTGAATTAAATATTGCACCTTTTTCTCGATCTATTTTGTTTAGTTTAGAAAGAGACATAACTTGAAAACCTCCTGAATCTGTTAAAATTGGCAGATCACAATTCATAAATTTATGCAAACCACCAGCATTCTGAACTCTATCTACGCCAGGTCTGATCATTAAATGATAGGTGTTAGATAAAATTATTTCTGATCCAGTTTTTTTTATGTCATCAATGGTACAAGCTTTAACAGTAGCCTGAGTGCCAACAGGCATAAATGCAGGTGTATTTATATTTCCACGATGTGTTTCAATTAATCCACATCTAGCAAATTTATCTTTATTTAAAACATTAAAGGCAAATCTTTTTAATGCCATTAAAGGTTATTTTGATTTAAAGCTAATAATTTTATCTGGATCTGTTACAGCTCCGTTATTACTCTCATCACCTCTTTTAATTTTATCAACAAATTCCATTCCTTCTAAAACCTTACCAAAAACAGTGTACTGTCTATCTAAGAATGGTGCAGGCTTAAAACAAATAAAGAACTGACTATTTGCACTATTTGGATCAGAGGATCTTGCCATAGATAAAGTGCCCCTGTCATGAGGAAGACTATTAAATTCTTGATTTAAATCAGGTAAATCAGATCCGCCCATACCAGCTCTTCTTAAATCAAAATCTTTAGATCCAGAATTACCAAATTTCACATCACCTGTTTGAGCCATAAATCCGTCAATAACTCTATGGAAAACAACATTGTCGTATTTCCCACTATCCGCAAGTTCTTTAATTCTTTTCACATGATTTGGCGCTACATCCTCAAATAACTCAATTTTTACGTCACCATCTTTTAATTTTAAAATCATTATATTCTCCTCAGCATTTGATTGATTGATAATTAAAAAAAACAAAATAAGTAGTTTAATTAAAATTTTATTCATATTTTTTTTTTAAAGATTTAATAGTACTTTTGGTAGTAAATTTTTTAATATCTCCATTTAATTTTACAATATCTTTTACGAATCTAGACGAAATAATTTGATTTTCAACATCAGACATTAAAAAAATAGTTTCAATATTTTGATTTAACTTTCTATTCATGCCAGCTAATTGAAATTCGTATTCAAAATCTGAAACAGCTCTTAAGCCTCTTAAAATAATGTTTGATTTATATTTTTTACACAAATCGGTTGTCAACGAACCAAATGAAACAACTAATATTTTTTTTTTATTTAATTTTAAGTCTGAAAATAAAGCTTTATTAACAATTTCTATCCTCTCTTTTGATGTAAAAAGATAATTTTTGTTACTTTCGTCTGAAACACCAACAATAATCTTATCAAATAACTTTAATGCTTTTTTGATTACATCGATATGACCAAATGTAATTGGATCAAAAGTTCCTGGATAAATTGCAATTTTGCTCATTAAATTAAATTATCATCAATTTTAATTGCTGAAACTACTTTTTCTTCACCAGATAATTTAATTATTCTAACACCCTGAGTATTTCTACCTGCTGTTCTAATTTCTTTAACAGCAACTCTAATAACTCTTCCTTTATTGGTAGAAATTAAAATTTCATCTCCTTCAAATACTGGGAATGAAGAAGTAATATTCCCATTTCTTGGAGAATTTATAATTCCAATGATGCCTTTACCACCTCTATTAGTTACTCTATAGTCAAAATGAGAAGTTTTTTTACCATAACCGTTTTCACTAATGGCTAAGACAAACTTTTGTTTAGCTTTAATCTCAGAATTTTCATCTTTGGTTTTTCTTCCATTTTTATTTATTTTATCATTTTCAATTACAGATAAAGACACAATTTGATCATTAGGTGCTAGCTCAATACCTTTAATTCCTTTAGAGGATCTTCCTTTAAATATTCTTAATTTTTTAGCTTCAAATCTTATGCACTTACCAAATTTTGTACTTAAAATAACATCCTGATCATCTTTACAAATTTTAACACCAACAATTTTATCATTACTATCTAATTTCATTGCTATTTTTCCAGAAGCATTTATGGAAGAGAAATCTTCTAAACTATTTTTTCTTACTTTTCCTAAAGCTGTAGCAAATATTATTTGATAATTTTTAGAATCAGTTTCATCTTCAGGCATTGGCATAATTGAACTAATTGCCTGATGACTTTTTAATGGCAAAATATTAAATAAAGATTTACCTTTTGATGAAGCTGATCCCTCAGGTATTTTCCAAGCTTTTACTTTGTAAACGAGACCTTCTGTTGAAAAGAAAAGAACCGAAGTATGCGTGCTAACAGAAAGAGTTTGAATAACAGAGTCTTGATCTCTTGTGGTAATACCTGATTTGCCCTTGCCACCTCTTTTTTGAGTTTTTACACCATCTAAAGAACCTCTTTTTATATAGCCTTGCAATGTTACAGTAATTATTACTGATTGTTTTTGAATTGTTTCCTCTATGTCGTAATTTAAAACTGCATCTATAATTTTTGTTCTTCTTGGTACTGCAAATTTTTCTTTAATATTTTTTAACTCATCACTAATTACTTTTAATAATTCTTTTTTAGAGGAAATAATTTTTTTATATTTGGCAATTAATTCTGCTAATTTTTTAATTTCTAGTTCAATTTCATTAATTCCTAAAGCGGTTAATTTTTGAAGCCTTAATTCTAATATAGCCATTACTTGAGGTTCAGATAATGAATAAACATTCTTAACTTTTTTCCCTTCAACTAAAGATATCAATTTTTGAGATTTATTAATTTTCCATTTTGTTTTTAAGATAGAAACTTTTGCATCTTCTGGAGTTTTTGATGAACGGATTATTTTGATAATCTTATCTAAGTTTTCAACAGATACAGACAACCCAATTAAAATGTGGGCTCGTTCCTCTGCTTTTTGAAGATCATGTTTAGTTTTTTTAATTACGACATCTTCTCTAAATGTTAAAAAATTTGATAAAAATTCTTTTAGAGTGCAGGTTTTTGGTTTTCCATCAACTATTGCTAATGTATTGAAGCCAAATGAACTTTCTATTTGAGTATTTTTATAAAGTTGTCTTTTTATAGTTTCTGGCTCGATACCATTTCTTAAATCCACTGCTACTCTAATTCCTTCTCTGTTTGACTCGTCTCTTATATCTTTAATTCCCTCAATTTTCTTTTCTCTTACTAGCTGAGCTATTCTTTCATTTAAAACTGCTTTGTTGACTTGATAAGGAATTGAAGTAATAACAAGCCTTTCACGACCATTTTTTTGTTGCTCAATGGAAATTTCGCCTCTAATTTTAAATGACCCTCTTCCATGATTGTATCCCTGTTTAATAATATCCTTTCCAATAATAACTCCTCCTGTAGGAAAATCTGGACCAGGTATGTGCTTCATTAATTCTTTAATCTTAATATCTTTATTTTGAATCAGTGCTAAAGTTCCATCTATAATTTCTCCAAGATTATGTGGAGGTATACTGGTTGCCATACCCACAGCGATACCACCAGCACCATTAACTAACAAATTAGGGAATTGTGCTGGTAATACACTTGGTTCTTTTTCTGTTTCATCATAATTACTTTTGAATGAAATTGTATTTTTTTCTATATCGTCAATTAAAAATTGTGAAACTTTTGATAAACGAGTTTCGGTATATCTCATTGCAGCAGCAGGATCGCCATCTATAGATCCAAAATTTCCTTGTCCTTGAACCAACGGTAAGCTCATAGAAAAATCTTGCACCATTCTAACTAAAGCATCATATACAGACTGGTCACCATGAGGATGATATTTACCAATTACGTCTCCAACTATTCTTGCAGATTTTCTAAATTGTTTTGACCAGTCATACCCCCCTTTATACATTGCGTATAAAATTCTTCTATGAACTGGCTTTAAACCATCTCTTACATCAGGAAGAGCTCGACTAACAATTACGCTCATCGCATAAGAAAGATATGATGAGCTCATCTCATCATGCATTGAGATTAATTTTATATTTTTATCTTTTGACTCCTCAGTATTTTTCATAGAAATTAAAATGGAATTTCATCATCCATATCTGAAGCTTGAGATGTATCTTCAATACTACTTTGTTGTGTTGTATCATTTTGAATACCACCACCAGAATTTCCGCCACCTAACATTGTAAGTGATGAATTGTATCCCTGTATAACAATTTCAGTTGAGTATTTATCTTGACCAGATTGTTCATCTTTCCATTTTCTTGTAGTAAGCTGACCTTCAACATAAACTTGAGCACCTTTTTTTAAATATTGTTGAACAACATTCACTAAGCCCTCGTTAAATACAACTATACGGTGCCATTCAGTTTTTTCTTTTCTTTCTCCTGTATTTTTATCCTTCCAAGATTGGCTAGTAGCAAGACTTAATCTAGCTACACTCTTTCCATTTACCATTTGCTTTATTTCAGGATCTGCGCCCAAACGACCAATTAATAATACTTTATTTAAACTTCCAGCCATAATATTTAATATTTGTTAAATTAGTTAATTAGAATTATATCACAATTCTTCTGAATATTAATTTTATTAACTCAAAGCAACTAAAATTATGATGAAAAAGATAGTTATTAAGGGCGCTAAAGAACATAATTTGAGGAACCTTACTGTTGAAATTCCAAAAGACAAATTTATCGTCATAACTGGTCTCTCTGGATCAGGAAAATCATCTTTAGCTTTTGATACAATCTATGCTGAAGGACAAAGAAGATATGTAGAAAGTTTATCAGCTTATGCAAGACAATTTTTAGATAAAATGAAGAAACCTAATGTTGACCTAATAGAAGGATTAAGTCCTGCAATTGCGATAGAACAAAAAAATACTTCAAAAAATCCTAGATCAACTGTTGCAACTGTTACAGAAATCTATGATTATATGAGAGTATTGTATGCTAGGGCAGGTATCCCCTACTCACCTTTTACAGGTAAACCAATAACCTCACAAACAATAACTCAAATAGTAGACTTAATAAAAAAATTGCCAAAAAAATCTACAATATATATTTACGCTCCAGTGGTTAGAGGTCGTAAAGGTGAATATAAAAAGGATATTATAAGCTACAAAAGAAGAGGATTTAGAAAAATCAAAATAGATAATGTTTTGTATGATATTGAGAAATCTCCTAACTTAGATAAAAAACTTAAACATGATATTTCTATTCTAGTTGATAGAATTGTTTTAAATTCAAAACTTGGTAATAGATTGGCTGAAAGTGTAGAAACAGCAGTAAATTTAGCCAATGGTTTGGTTTTTGTTGAATATGAAGATGAAACACTTCCGCAAAAATATAGAAAAATTGAAAAATTAATTTACTCAACAAAATTTGCTTGTCCAGAAAGTGGTTTCACGATTGAAGAAATTGAACCAAGATTATTTTCATTCAATAGCCCTTATGGTGCATGTGAAGAATGTGAGGGCATAGGTATGAAATTAAATGTTGATCCAAATCTAGTTATACCTGATGAAAGAAAAAGTTTAGCAGACGGTGCAATAGAACCTTGGTCTAAATCTACAACATTATATTATGCGCAAACTTTAGCATCATTAGCTAAACATTATGGTTTTTCATTAGATGAAAAATGGAAAAAATTACCAAAAAAAATTAAAGATATAATTCTTTATGGTTCAGATGAAGATGAAATTAAATTTAATTATGACGATGGTTATGAAAAATATTCATATAAAAAAACATTCGAAGGCGTAATTAATAATCTTGAAAGAAGATTTTTAGAGTCTGATAGTGAGTGGAAAAGAGAAGCAATAGCAGAATATCAATCTGATACAGCATGTGAAGCATGTAACGGTGATAGATTAAAAGAAGAAGCGCTATGTGTAAAAATAAACGATCACAATATTAGTGAAGTCACAAAAAAATCTATATTGGATGCTGCAGAATGGTTTAAAAATTTAGAAAAGAACCTTGACAAAAGACAATTTAAAATTGCAGAACATGTTTTAAAAGAGATAAATGAAAGATTAAATTTCCTATTAAACGTAGGATTAGATTATTTAACTCTATCCAGAGAATCTGGAACTTTGTCAGGAGGTGAAGCACAAAGGATAAGATTGGCTTCACAGATTGGCTCAGGATTAACGGGTGTACTTTATGTGTTGGACGAACCTTCAATTGGTCTTCATCAAAAAGACAATGTTAAACTTATTAATGCTCTAAAAAGATTAAGAGATCTAGGAAATACTGTAATTGTTGTTGAGCATGATACTGAAACAATGGAAAATGCAGATCATATTATTGATTTAGGTCCTGAAGCTGGAAGTAATGGTGGGCAAATTACAGCTCAAGGTTCGTATGAAGAAATTAAAAAAGATAAGAATAGTATCACTGGTCAATATCTTGCTAATAAAAAGTCAATTGAAATTCCAAAAAATAGACGTTTAGCTAAAAATGGTAGATTTGTTGAAATAAATGGTGCAAGTGGAAATAACTTAAACAATGTTAATCTTAAAATTCCTACAGGAACTTTTACCTGTGTCACTGGTGTTTCAGGTAGTGGAAAATCTACATTAATATTGCAAACATTGTTTCACGCATTAAATTTAACTTTAAATAATAAAGCAAGAAAAACTCCTAAATCCTTTAAAGGTTACAAAGGTGTAGAGTTAATTGACAAAATTATAGATATAGATCAATCGCCTATTGGAAGAACACCAAGATCAAATCCAGCAACATATACTGGAGCTTTTGGTCCTATAAGAGATTGGTTTACTAGTTTACCTGAGTCAAAAACAAGAGGATATAAACCAGGAAGATTTTCATTTAACGTTAAAGGAGGAAGATGTGAAGCTTGTGAAGGTGATGGTGTAATTACTTATGAAATGCATTTTTTACCCGATGTTTATATTCAATGTGATGAATGTAAAGGAACTAGGTACAATAGAGAAACTTTAGAGATAAAATTCAAAGGAAAAAGTATTGCTGATGTTTTAGATATGTCAGTTGATGAAGGATGTGAATATTTTGAAAATATTTCAAATATAAAAACAAAATTATTAACTTTAAAGAAAGTGGGTTTGGGTTATATAAAAATTGGTCAACAAGCTACTACTCTTTCTGGTGGTGAAGCCCAAAGAATTAAACTTGCAAAAGAACTATCAAAAAGATCTACTGGTAGAACAATGTATATCTTGGATGAGCCAACAACAGGTTTGCATCAACATGATATTAAAAAACTTCTAGAAATTCTTCATACTTTTGTAAAGCTTGGAAATACAGTTGTTGTTATTGAGCATAATTTAGATGTAATTAAAACAGCTGACTACATTGTCGACATGGGACCTGAAGGTGGAATTAAGGGTGGAAATATTGTCGCTGAAGGAAAACCTGAGGAGGTCTGTAAAGTTAAGGAAAGTTATACAGGACAATTTTTAAAGAATTTATTAAATTAAAAATTATCAACTTAAAAATAATGCAAAATTAGTGTATATTATTTGGAATCATGAGTAATTTATTATCATCATTATCTAAAACAATTCACGCCTCATTAGCTCTTGCAATTATATTGTTTCTTGGCTTGTTCTATCTTAATGACGGTATTGCTTTTGACACTTTATTCTGGAGTTGGTTATTTAGATATATTCATGTGATAGTAGCTATTATGTGGATTGGACTACTTTGGTATTTCAATTTTGTTCAAATTCCTAATATGGGTAAAATTCCTGATGAGCAAAAACCTGCAATAGGTAAAGTAATTGCTCCTGCAGCATTGTTTTATTTTAGATGGGCTGCTGCATTAACTGTTCTTTCTGGATTAATTCTTGCATTGCTAAATGGATACCTGCATGATGCCATGACTTTAAGTGTAGGTTCGGGTGTACCCAAGCACACAGCTATTGGTATTGGGATGTGGCTAGGTATAATAATGGCGTTCAATGTTTGGTTTGTTATTTGGCCAAATCAAAAAAGAGCTTTAGGAATAGTTGAAACTGATCCTGAAACTAA
Organism: uncultured Pelagibacteraceae bacterium; assembly: GCA_902591535.1. Lineage (GTDB taxonomy): Bacteria > Pseudomonadota > Alphaproteobacteria > Pelagibacterales > Pelagibacteraceae > Pelagibacter. The sequence continues at coordinate 31,801 of CACJBA010000008.1, forward strand.
AGCTAAATCTGCAAAGACAGCAATGTTATTCTCTAGAACGAATACACTTTTATCATTGCCAATGCTACTTTCAATGGTGGCAGCACAAAATATATATTAATTAATTTTTAGTTCTTCAATATTTTTAAATTGTTTTAACGACTCTGGATTAGCTAAAGCTTCTTTGTTCTTTATTTCATTACCATCAATTATATTTTTAACAGCTAATTCTACAATTTTACCACTTTTAGTCCTTGGTATATCTTTTATTTGAATCACTTTACGAGGAACATGTCTTGGAGATGCATTTTTTCTAATTTGTAATTTTAATTTTTTTAATAAATTTTCATTTAATTTGTATTTAGGGTTTAAAATTACAAATAAAATTATTCGAACATCATTGTCCCATGATTGTCCAACAACTAAAGATTCCTTAATTTCTTTAAATCTCTCAATTTCAGAATAAATTTCAGCAGTCCCTAGTCTCACACCACCAGGATTTAGTGTTGTGTCTGACCTTCCAAAAATTACAAATCCATTATTTTTTGTTATTTTCGCATAATCACCATGATGCCAAATATTTTTATATTTTTTAAAGTATGCCTTATTAAATTTAAAATCCTTAGGATCGTTCCAAAATTTTAATGGCATTGATGGAAAAGGATTTATACAAACTAGTTCACCCTTCTTGTTTAAAATCGATTTACCCTTTTCGCTAAATACCCTTACATCCATACCTAATCCTTTATTTTGAATTTCCCCAGAATAAACAGCTTGGTATAAATTTCCTAAAACAAAACAAGATACTATATCGGTTCCCCCTGAAATAGATGCTAAGTGTACGTCTTTTTTGATATTTTTATAAACATATTCAAAACTGTCTTCAGATAAAGGAGAGCCAGTAGAACAGATAGTTTTAAGTTTAGACAATTTATGTATTTTCTTAAAATTTTTTTTAGATTTTCTTAGAGTATCAATATATTTTGCACTTACACCCAATAAAGTTATATTTTCTTTATCAGCAATTTTAAGAAGCAAATCCTCTTTTTTATACATTGGAAAACCGTCAAATAATACAATTGATGCTTTTGAAGCTAATGCTGAAATAAGCCAATTCCACATCATCCATCCACATGTTGTGAAATAAAAAACATTATCATTTTCTTTTACATTACAATGTAGCTGATGTTCTTTTAAATGTTGAAGTAAGACGCCACCACTCTTGTGACATATACACTTTGGTTTACCTGTAGTTCCACTAGAATAAAGAATTGCTAGATCATGTTCAAAGTCAAATTTCTTGTATTTAAAATTTTTTTCATTTCCTTTGATGATGTTTTTCCAATTATGAGTTTTGATATTCTTATATTTTGGAAGTTTTTTTAAATTTGGTTGTCCTGGATAGTTGGCAATAATTAGATGTTTAATAGAGGGTATTTTTTTTGTTATGTAAGGAATTCTTTTAATGACATTAATTTTTTTTCCATTGTAAAAGTATTGGTTAGTAATAATTAAAACTTTTGGTTTTATTTGAGAAAATCTTTCAATAACACCATTTATTCCAAAATCAGGTGAACAAGATGACCATATAGATCCTATAGCAACAGTTCCCAAAAAAGCCTCTACCGTTTCAGAGGTATTTGGCATATATGCTGCTATCCTGTCTTTAGATTTAATATTTAATTTTCTTAAAAAATTGGAAATATTTTTTACATTTTTATTTAATTGCTTCCAATTTCTTATTTCTCGATAACCATTTTCACTAATAAAAGTAATTGCTTTTTCATTATTATTTTTTGACAGTAAATTTTCACAAAAATTTAATTTAGAATTTGGTAAAAAAATATTTTTAAAGAATTTGTTTGATTTTTTAGTCTTAATTTTTTTTTTTTCACCTTTAACTCCAGAAAAATCCCAAACGCTGTTCCAAAAATCTCCTGGATTTTGCACTGACCAGTTATGAATTTTTTTGTAATTTTTGTTGAAATTTTTATGAAATTTATTTGATATAAATTTCTCAAACCTAAATAAATTTGAATTTTTTTTTAATGTGCTTGACGGTTCCCAAAGTTTTTTATTCATAATAAAAATTAAAACAATCTATATATTATAATGTAATTTTTTATTTTTTATTATTTTTTTTTTACTTTTGATCGTCTTCCCTTAAGACTGTTTTTTGTGAAACTCGTAATCTTACTAAAACTGTATTAGCTATATAAATAGAAGAATAAGTTCCAAAGATAACACCAAGTATCATTGCAAGTGAAAATCCTTTTAATATCTCGCCACCAAATAAATAAATTGCTAATAATGCCAGTAAAGTAGTTGCTGATGTTATAATCGTTCTAGAAAGTGTTTCATTAATAGAAATATTAGTTAATTCAAAAATCTTTATATCTGAATATTTTCTTAAATTTTCACGAACACGGTCAAATATTACAACAGTATCATTCATAGAATATCCAACTATCGTTAACACAGCTGCGATAATTGATAAATTTATTTCTAGACTAAATAAAGAAAAAACTCCTAATGTTACAATGACATCATGAAATAATGCTAGAATAGCTCCTAGACTAAATTGCCACTCAAATCTTATCCATATATAAATAAGCATTAATGCTAAAGACAAAGATATGGCAATTACGCCTGATTTTAATAGCTCAGCACTTACTTTTGGACCAACATTCTCAACTCTTCTAAAATCATAGTTATTACCAAAAGATTTATCTAAATTTGCTTTAATTTCTTCAATGATATTTTTTTTATTATCTTTATTTTCAAATTTTACAAGAAAATCAGTATCATTACCAAACTTCTTAACAGAAACATCTCCCAAATCCATTTGGTTAAATCTATCTCTTAAAGAACTAACATTGATTTTAGAATCTGAAGCTCTCAATTCAATTAAAGTACCTCCTTTAAAATCTATTCCAAAATTAAGTCCCTTAAAAATTAATAACAATAATGAAACAACAATTAAAATCGAGGACAACAAATTAAAATGATTATAATATTTGTTAAAAGCAATCATTAGATTAATTTTTCCTTATCTTTATTTCTAGCAACATAGATACTCGTAAATAATCTTGCTATAAAATAAACTGAAAATAATGTTGTAAATATTCCAACTCCTAATGTAACAGCAAAACCTTTTACGGGTCCTGAGCCCATAAAAAATAAGATTATTGCAGCTAATAATGTAGTGATATTGGCATCTAAAATAGCAGTTCTGGATTTAGTATAACCACCATCAAAAGCTAAAATATTGTTAGTTTCATCTTTTAATTCTTCTTTGATCCTCTCAAATATTAAAACATTAGCATCAACTGCCATACCTACGGTTAAAATTATACCTGCAATACCAGGTAATGTTAAAGTAGCTTCAAATAAGGTTAAAACACCTAAGAGTATAAATAAGTTAATTATAAGTGTTACATTTGTAATTAATCCAAAAAATTTATACTTAACAAACATAAAAATTATTACCAACATAAAGCCTATTGCTAAAGCTATCATCCCAGCGTTGATTGAGTCTTGTCCAAGATCCGGGCCTACAGTTCTTTCTTCAATAATTTCTAGTGGTGCTGGCAATGCTCCAGATCTTAATAACAAAGCTAAATCTGTAGCAGACTGAAAAGTAAATCCTCCGCTAATCTGACCTGAACCACTTGCAATAGTGTCTTTAACAACTGGTGCACTAATTATTTTTCCGTCTAAGACGATTGCTAACTGTTTTCCAATTCCAGTTGATGTTGCTTTACCAAACCTTTTTGCACCTACCCTATCTAATGTAAATGAAACAATGGTTTGATTATTTTGTGTATCCATCTTTGGTTGAGCATCTAATAAATTTTCTCCACTAATTACAATTCTTTTGCTAACCTTTGCTTCTTCGAGCGAATTTTCAAATTTTAAATTTTCAACACCAAAACGATCGTTTTCATCATTAGTTACAAATCTAAAAGTAAGATTTGCTGTTTTACCAAGTAGTGATTTAATTCTCATTGGATCATCTAATCCTGGAAGTTCAACTAAAATACGATTATTTCCTCTTTTAAGAATATTAGGTTCGTTTGTACCAACTTCATCAACTCTTCTTCTAACAATTTCTATAGCTTGATCTTGTGATGATGTTTTAAGTTTGATCAATCCTTGTTTTGAAAAATTAACTTTAAAGTTTAACCCTGTATCTTCAATTTCTAACTGATGTGATTTAAATCTTGGGTAGTAAGGGTTAAGATCACTATTTTCATCTTGAAAAACATCTAATACAACTTGTTTATCGTTATCAATTACATTGAAAAAAATATTTTGGTTTTCAATTTTTATATTATTTATTTTAATATTTTTTTCTCTGAAGTAGTTTCTTATTGTGGTTGTAAGGTTTTGTAATTTTTGCTCAATTACAGGTTCATTATCTATTTCAAGTAAAAGATAAGATCCACCTTGCAAATCTAAACCTAAATTTATTTTTTTATCAAAAAAGCTATCGTCAAATTTAAAAAGATTTGAAGAAGCAATTAAAATAAATAAAACTGAAAATATTGTTATAAATAAAATTCTTAACTTAGAAAAATATAGCACTTAAATAAAAATAATTATTTTTTGACTTCTTGAGTATTTGTATTAATGAGACTTTGAATTCCAGTTGATTTAACTATTTCAACTTTTACATTTTCTGCAATTTCTACTTCAACTTTATCATTATCTATAAGTCTCTCCACTCTACCTGTAATTCCTCCTGAAGTAACTACCTTGTCACCTCTTTTAAGGCTTTCAACCATGGCTTTGTGCTCTTTAACTTTTTTTTGTTGTGGTCTGATTAAGAAAAAATAAAAAATAACAAAAATTAAAATTAACGGTATAAACTGTCCTATTCCTGAGCCTTCCATAAATCTCCTTATAAATTATGTGAATATTTATACTATCTATATGATTAAAACAACTTTATTTAGCTGGAATCAATTCTAAATTATTCATATAGGGTCGCAGTACCTTTGGAACAATGATTGAACCATCTTTTTGTTGATAATTTTCTAATACTGCTATCAAAGTTCTACCTACGGCTAAACCACTGCCATTTAAAGTTCCAACAAAAACAGTTTCTTTATTTTTGTTTTTATATCTTGATTTCATTCTTTGAGCTTGGAATGTTGAACAAGATGAGCATGATGATATTTCACGGTATTTATTTTCTGACGGTAACCATACTTCAATATCATATGTTTTTTCTGCACTAAAACCCATATCACCAGAACATAAAATAACTTTTCTGTAAGGTAATTCTAATTTGTCTAATAAATCAGTTGCACAATTTGTCATACGCTCTAGTTCCTCTAAGCAATTTTCTTTTTCAACAATGCTTACCATTTCAACTTTATAAAATTGATGTTGTCTAATCATTCCTTTCGTGTCTTTACCATAACTACCAGCTTCTTTTCTAAAACATGGAGTTGAAGCAACAAATCTCATTGGTAAATCTTTTTGATCAACAATTTTGTCTTTAACAATGTTTGTTAATATTACTTCAGCGGTTGGAATTAAATATTTTCTATCAGATCCTTCATCAAATTTTATTTCGAATTGATCGTTCTCAAATTTAGGTAATTGTCCCGTCCCGTACATTGTGTTTTCTGAAGCTATCAAGGGAGGTGAAATTTCTTGATAACCATTTTGAACAATATGAATATCTAGCATAAAGTTAGATAAAGCTCGTTCTAATAATGCTAGTTCCTTTTTAACAAAAACAAATCTAGATCCCGTTGTTTTTGTTGCAAGATCAAAGTCAAGCATACCTAAATTTTCACCTAGTTCGTAATGAGATTTTGGTTTAAAGTCAAATTCAGGAACTTTTCCAGCTTTTAAAACCTCTAAATTGTCATTTTCATCTTTTCCATTTGGAACATCTGGATGAGGTATGTTTGGTATACCTGATAAAATATTATCTAACTCTTTTTTAGTATTTTTTTGTTGTGTGGAAATTTTATCTAACTCTGAAGATATTTCTTTAGATTTTTTAAATAAACTTTCATCTTTAGATTTTGAAATATCTTTTTTTTCTTTTTCTAAATTTTCCTTCTTTTGAATTAAATCTCTATTTAATTCATCAAGTTTTTGTAAATTATTAAAATCAATTTTAACTGATCGATTTTTAAGATCTTTTTCAAATTTTGAAAAATCTTTTCTTATTTCTTTTAAATTATGCATCAGTTTTTTCTAAATTTTTGTTTTCTATAAATTTTACTGAAAATATTGATAATTCATATAAAATTAATAATGGTATTGCCAAACCTATTTGTGTAATTGGATCTGGTGGTGTTAGTAAAGCAGCGGCGGCAAATATTATAACAACAACATACTTTCTTCTCTCTTTTAAAAACTTGCTGTCAACAACGCCTATTCTTGCTAATAAACTTAAAACTATAGGTAACTGAAAACTTATTCCGAATGCAAAAATTAACTTCATAACAAGTGATAAATATTCATTAACTTTAGCTTCTAGTTGTATAGGTAAATTTGTAGACATTCCTGTGCTTTCAAATGATAAAAAGAATTTAATAGCTAGAGGCATGATCAAATAGTAAACAAGCATGCCTCCTAAGAAGAAAAGAATTGGTGTTAATATTAAATATGGAAGTATGGCAACTTTTTCGTGTTTGTATAAACCTGGCGCAATAAATTTCCATATTTGCATTAGGATAAAAGGACATGTTACAAAAAAAGCTGTAAAAAAAGATACCTTAATATATGTTAAAAAAGTTTCTTGTAAGGCTGTAAAAATAAGCCTTCTGTCAGATCCATCATCTTTTACAGCTTGAGCAAATGGGTCAACTAAAAAACCGTAAATATGTTCTGCAAATATGTAACAAATAACAAAAAAGATTATTAGAAATATAAAACTATTTATTAATCTTTTTCTCAGTTCTGTTAGATGGCTAACAAATCCACCCTCATTTTCTTCATTGCTCATCTTTTTTAGTTTCTTTTTTTATTTCATTATCAATTTTTTCTTCATCAATTTCTAAATTCGAAACTTCATTTTGAATATTACTTACATATCTTTTAGCGGTGCCTATCCAAGAACCAGCTTTCTTTAACATGATTGGGAAATCTTTTGGCCCAAGTACAACAATTGCAATACCAACAACAATTAATATCTCAAACCAACCAATAGTAGGCATGTGATTTAATCTTTGTTTTCTGAGTCTTTATTTTCGTCGGAAATATTTTTTGGCTCAGTATCGTCAGTGACATCTGACGCCATTCCTTTTTTGAAACTTTTAATTCCCTTAGCTACATCACCCATCAGACTAGAAATTTTTCCTCGTCCAAATAATAAGACTACTAATATAACTACGATTGCTATTTGCCAAATTCCTATGCTCATGAAAAACTTATAACCTTTTTATGATTAATTTAAAAGTTACTTTTTTATTAATCTTTTTCCTCTGTATCAAGAGTACTATTTAACATCTCGTCAATATTAGAATAAATATCCTCTTTTTTTTCTTCTTGTTTTTCTTTGTAAAATTTCCCTGTTCCAAAAATTGCACTATCAATACTTGAACTATCAATTAAACCAGCTGCACCTAATTCGTCAATTGTTGGTAAATCAGATAATTTTTGTAGATTGAAATGACTTAAAAAGTCATCAGTTGTAACATATTGAATTGGTCTACCTGGGACATCTTTACGGCCACCTGGCTTTACCCAATTAAGCTCCATCAATATTTCAAGAGTATTTGTACCAAATGCAACACCTCTTATCTCCTCAATCTCAGCTCTAGTAACTGGCTGGTGATAAACAATGATTGCTAAAGTCTCAACAGCAGCTCTTGAAAGTTTCTTTTCTACTGTCTTTTCTTGTGACATGATATTTGACAAGTTAGGAGAAGTTCTGAAAGACCATTTATCTTTTATACAAACAAGATTAATACCACGATGAGAGTATTCTTGCTGTAACTTCTCTAAAGATTTAGCTACATTACCTTTTTTTGTAATTTTACTCTCAATTGTATCAATATCTAGTGGTTCGGCAGCTGCAAAAATTACAGCTTCAATTTCTTTTTCCAAATCAGTTAACTTAGATGGAAATTTTAAAATGTTATCTTTAGCAACTCTTTCTTTTTTAATCATTATTTTCCTTTACATAAATATCATCAAACAATTTATCCTGTTTCATAGTTAGGTTTCCTTCTTTAACTAACTCTAAGGAACCAGCAAATATTCCTGCTTTACCAGTACGTTTATATTTTGATCCTTTTTTAAAATTTTTAGGAATTAAATCATCTAATTTTTTCCATTCAATCAATTTACCAAAAAATTCTCTTATAGTTTTAATTCCATCCTCAGCAGTAAATACAGGTAATTTTGGAATATTCATTTTTTGAAAGTCCTTTGTCATAATAATTGTTGAATAAGACTTAAGAAGCTCAAAGAGACTTAAATTGTATTCAGTGCTATAAATAGATCTTATATTTCCTTTCATCCCTCGTGATCGTATTTCTCTTCCTAGTCTTTTTCTTTTAAGCATTTGTTCTGAAAGTAATCTTATTAACTCTAATTTTTTAAGTTGTAATTTTAACTTTTCAGCAACTTCTTGGACTTTAAATTCCTCTTCTGGTGTCCCTGGTAGTAATAATTTGGATTTTAAATATGCTAACCAAGTAGCCATTAATAAATATTCAGAGGCAATTTCCAAATTTAAATCTTTTTCTTTGGTAATATAATCATGAAATTGATCTGCTAACTTTGTTATTGATATCTCTTCAAGATCAACTTTTTGAGCCTTCGCTAAATCTAGCAACACATCCAAAGGTCCATTGTAGTTATTTATATCAACATTAAATAATGCAGAATCAGTTGGAGTCATGCTTAGATATTAGCTTAAAATTTTGTAAAATTGAGATGTTTTTTTAATAATAAAATTGTTTACCTTTGGTGAATTATCACCAACTACCCTCATTTCAGACAATTTTCCATTACAGTGAAGAGCAAGATTACAACCTGCGCTAAATGTTTTAGTTGTATTGGTTTTTAAATCATCTTTTAAACTTTTCATTGATAAATCATCTGAAATTAAAAGGTTTTTAAAGCCAATTTTATTTCTAATTAAATTTATAATTTTTTTAGAATGTGTAGCTGTATTTAACTTATCGATACTTCGATATATTACATGTGCTGTCATTGCAAAATAACTCTGTTTTTTCTTGAATGGAAAAAAATCATTTTTATTCAAATAATTTTGGTTTTTTGTAACTATAGGAGTAAATTTATGACTATCCACCTTAGCTAATCCATGTCCAGGTATATGTTTCATCACAGTTCCGATGGAATTTTGATGAAAATAATTGATACAAATATCTCCAATTTTAGAGATATTTTTTTTATTTTTTGAAAAAGATCTATCACCAATAATGCTACTAGCTCCTTTAATTCGAAGATCTAAAACAGGAACGGTATTTATATTAACACCGATTGATTTAAGTAAATACGAAGTTTTATCAATAAATAATTTATAAATAATATTAAATTTTTTCTTATCTTTTGTGAATAAATTACCGAAATATTCAGAAGTCAAATTATCAAATGAGATAATTTTACTTAATCGATTTACTCTTCCACCTTCTTGATCAATTAATATTGGGTATTTTTTGTCTTTAAATATCTTTTTTATTCTATCAGTTAATTTTTTAGTTTGTTCAATTGAACTTATGTTTCTTGAAAATAAAATAACTCCCCATGGTTTATATTTCTTTAAAAAGGTTATTTCTTTATTTGATAATGTTGAAGATTTTAAACCAACAATAAAAGCTCTTCTATTCTTAATCATTATCTAAAAGTTTCCAAAAATTAAACTTTTTTTTCTTTTTTTTGTTTGTTTGCTTAACGTATTCTATTACATTTTGTGTATCATTTTCCAAAACAGGTAAATTTTTTGAATATATTTTAATTTTTTCATCATTGTTTTTATAGGATCTGTATGATTTTTTCTTATTTTCATCTGAAAAATAATACCTCCCAGTCAAAAAAATAAATAAAACTATTACAAGAATAAATATTAAGTACTTAATTTCTTTTAGCATTACATTTTATCTGGTGTATCTACACCTACTATATCCATTCCTGATTTTACAACGTTAGATATTGCTTTTAAAAAAATTAATTTATCTGGTGAAACTGTTTTTTGATCATTAATAAATCTTTTTTCTGGGTTTTGTTTGCCAAGATTCCAATATGAGTGAAATTCTGAAGCAAGATCATATAAATAAACAGGTATTCTATGTGGTTCTAATTTTGAACTAGCTGCATCGATACATTTAGGCCATTCTGAAATCTTTTTTAAAATTTTGATCTCATCATTTGAATATTCAAAACTAAAATCATCTAATTTAATATTTGAATTTAAATCTTTTCCAATGTGTCTAAAAACAGATGAAATTCTAGCATAACAATATTGAACATAATATAACGGATTATCTTTTGATTTTTCTTTTACAGCATCAAAATCAAAATCTAGTTCTACATCACTGCTTCTGTTTAGCATGATAAATCTAGTTGCATCTTTTCCAACTTCCTCAATTAAATCATCAACTGTAATGTAGTCACCCTTTCTTTTAGACATCTTAAAGGGTTTATTATCTTTGATTAATTTTACAAGCTGACTAATTTTACAAATCAATTTATCTTTTTTTCCCGATAAAGCTTCAACAGATGATGAAATTCTTTTGATGTAACCAGCATGATCTGCACCAAGAATATTTATTAAATAATCAAATTTACGATCTACTTTGTTTTTGTGATAAGCAACATCACTTGCAAAATAAGTCCAAGCACCGTCAGATTTTTGTAATGCTCTATCTTTATCATCACCAAAATCAGTAGATTTAAAAAGTAACTGTTCTCGTTCTATCCAGTTTTTATCGTCTTCTCCAGCTGGAGCTTTAATTTTTCCTTTATATACAAATTTATTTTTCTCTAAAAATTTTATTACACTCTCTACTTCGTTGTTTAAAACAATGGTTTTTTCACTAACAAAATTATCATGGTTAATACCTAAACTCTTAAGGTTCTTTTTAATTAAAAGTAGCGCCTGTTCTATTGATAAAGCTGTTAGCTTATCGCTTATTTCATCATAATTATCAAAATTTAGATCTGAATTTTCTGAAACTATATTTTTTGCAAAATCGATAAGGTAATCACCTGGATATAAATCAGGATTATCTTGTGGGAACTTTTCATTAAGTTTTACTTCCCTAATTCTAAAGTATACAGATTTTGTAAAATTTATAATCTGATTACCATAATCATTTACATAATACTCTTTTGTAACCTTATGTTTATTAAATATTAATACATTAGATATAACATCACCTAAAATAGCTCCTCTGCAGTGACCAACATGTAAGGGTCCCGTAGGATTGGCTGATACAAATTCAACCAGATAATTATTTTTTTTCTCTTTCTCATTAATTCCAAATTTTTCAGCGTTATCAATAATTTCTTTGATAAAGTTTGACCAAAAAGATGGCTTAAATTTAATGTTTATGAAACCAGGTTTAGCAACAGATATTGACTCGATTTGATCATCATTATTTTTAATTTCAGGCACAAGTTTTTCAGCTAATTCTATTGGAGAGGTTTTATTTAGTTTAGATAAAACCATTGCAACATTAGTTGAAATATCACAATCAAATTTTGGAGGTGGTATCTCCGCATTAATGCCATTAATACTTTCTGGAACTATAAGTTGATTTTTTTTACTAAGCTCAACAATAATGGATTTAATTTTATCTAGGTATAATTCAAAAATATTCATTTATTATCGTTATAAAGGTTAATAGCATATCTATCTGTCATACCAGATATAAAATCTGAAATAGCTCTATATTTGTCTTTAGTCAATTGCTCTTTGGTCAGAAATTTTCTAGGATTTAATTTAATTATTTTAAATAATTTCTCAATTATCCTTTTACCTCTTTGATTCTTATCAAGTACTGATTTATTGTCATACATTCTATTTCTTAAAAATGATCTGATTTCTTGTTCTGAATTTTCTATTTTACTTGAAAAAGAAACTATTAATTGATTTGATTTTGATACATCTTTTAATGACTTAATTTTTAATTTTTTAATATTTTTTTCAGTATTACTTAATAAATCTCTAATCATAATATCAATCGAGTCTCTAATGATTTGATAAATAGCAATTTTATAATTTTTTTTATTAATTTTGTTTTTATATTTTTGATAAATGTCTTTAAAAAAATCTAATTCAACTAATTCCTCAAGTTTAAATAGGTTTGCTTTAATTCCATCTTGAATATCATGATTATTATATGCAATGTCATCTGATATGGCTGATATTTGAGCTTCTAATGATGGATAAGTATTAAATTTAATTTTATTCTTCAAAACTTTTAAACCAATTAGTTTATTGATCATGTTTAGATCATCTACTGGTCCATTATGTTTTAAAAGTCCTTCTAAAGTTTCAAGAGTTAGGTTTAGTCCAGCAAATTTAAAATATTTATTCTCTAAAAACATAACTATTCTTAGTGTCTGTAAATTGTGATCAAAACCACCATAATTTTGCATACATTCATCCAGAGCATCCTCCCCTGCATGGCCAAATGGTGTATGCCCTAAATCATGCGCAAGACTTAAGGTTTCAGCTAAATCTTCATTTAATTTTAAATACTTGGCTATTGATCTTGCTATTTGAGCAACTTCAATTGAGTGTGTTATTCTGGTTCTGAAATGATCCCCTTCTGTATTAACAAATACTTGGGTTTTGTGCTTTAATCTTCTAAATGATGCGCTATGAATTATACGATCTCTGTCACGCTGAAAAGGAGATCTATATTTTGAATTAGCTTCTTTATTAAGTCTACCTTTACTTTTAAATACGCCTAACAAAGTGTCTTTTTTCATCCTTTAATTTAAATAATTAAGTATTATATTAGTAATATCAGTGTTGAGACATGATTAAAGAAATTAAATTTACGGATAAAGCGTTAAAACAAATAGATAATTTGTTATCAAAAAAAGACAAAGGATCATTCTTTAGAATCGCTATTAAAGGTGGAGGCTGCTCTGGTTTTCAATATGAATTTACTTTTGATAAATCAAAACAAGATGATGATTTAAATTATCAAAATATTTTAATTGATAAAACTTCAGCTGATTTGCTTAAAGGATCTGAAGTTGATTATGTTTCTGAACTAATTGGTGAACAATTCAAAATTTCTAATCCACAAACCAAATCTTCATGTGGTTGTGGAGTTTCTTTCTCTCTTTAATGCTCATTTCATCTTGGAATGTAAACTCGGTAAGAGCAAGAATTGAAAATATCAAAAGCTATTTATTAAAATATAAACCTGATATTTTAATGATGCAGGAAATCAAAACTGAGGATGTTAATTTTCCATATGATGATTTTTCATCAATGGACTATGAAAGTCATGTATTTGGTCAAAAAAGTTACAATGGTGTAGCGATCATCTCAAAAAATAAATTAAAAAATGTCAAAACAGATTTAATTAAGGATAAGTTAAAACAATCAAGAATAATTTCAGCTGAATTTGAATATAAGAAAAAAAACATTCAATTAATTAATATTTATACTCCAAACGGAAATCCTGTAGATACTGAAAAATATGATTATAAAAAAAATTGGCTTGATCAATTAATAAAACAATTAAAAAGTTTATCTAAAAAAAATTCAAATATTATTTTAGCAGGTGATTTTAATATCATTCCATCAGCTGAAGATGTTTACAATGTTAAAAGTTTTGAAGACGATGCTTTATACCGACTTGAAATAAGAAAAAAATTTAGAGAAATGATCAATCTTGGTTTTAATGACGTCTACAGACATTTTTATGAAGATAAAGAAGGATATACATTTTGGGATTATATGAGAGGTGCATGGCAAAAAAATAATGGGATGCGAATTGATCATTTTTTAGTATCAAACTCAATAATTGATCAAATCAAAGATATTAATATTAATAAAGATCCACGTGGAAGAGAAAAGCCCTCTGATCACACACCTATTGAGATTAATTTAGCTTAAAGATTTAATTTTATTTACTAATTCTTCGTTAATATTTCTTGGACCAGTGTCCATTCTATTTTTATGACGTCTTTCACCTGGTAATCTTACTTCACCCATTGATTTCATTTTTTCAAAAAATTCCTCAGCATGTTTTTGCCAATTAGTACCTGATGTTTTATCTGGGTTAATTGCCAATATAAATTCACCACCACTTGGGGGACCACCATCATTATTATCTTTAGCTGCTGTTTCAAAACTAAAATTATCACCAACTAACGCACCTGCCATTAATTCTACCATCATTGCAATTGCAGATCCTTTGTAACCACCAAAGGGTAATAAAACTCCACCATCAGCAATTTCTGCTGGATCAGTCGTTTCTTTACCATCTTTAGTTAATCCAGTTCCAAGTGGAACTTTGTGCCCTTCTCTTTTAGCAACTTGAACTTCACCCATTGCCATTGAAGCTGTTGCCATATCATAAACAACTGGTGTTTTACCTGGACGTGGCCAAGCAAACGAAATTGGGTTTGTTCCAAATAATGGCTTTATTGCACCAGCAGGTGCAACAGCAGGCTTGTAAGATGTACAAGCAAATGCAACTAAACCTTCCTCTGCTAATTTTTCTGTTTCAGGCCACATAGCAGCCATGTGATGTGAATTATTTATTGCTAATACCGCAACACCATTTTCTTTTGCAGCTTTTGCTAGTTCAGGCAACCCTTTATTTAATACAACAGGAGCTAAACAATTATTTCCTTCAACTTTAATTACTGATGGAGATATTTTTTTTACTTCAGGTTTCCCTTTTCCATTTATCTTTCCACCTTTAAGACCTGTTACATAAGCTGGCAATCTAAATAAACCGTGCGATACAGAACCATCTCTTTCAGCGTTTCTGATTAAGTCAGATAAAATTGATGCTGTTTCATCATCACAACCATTTGCTAAAAGAGTTTTTTTAGCTAATTCAAATATTTCGTTTAAAGTTAATGAAACTGTACTCATTATTTTGATTTACATTTTTTACATAAACCAAAAAATTCTAAATTATATTTGCTATATTTCATTCCAGAGTCATCTGAAAAATTAGATAAATATTTTGAAAGTTTTGAATTACTTATTTCAGATACATTTTCACAACTCTCACAAATTGAAAAAGCGGTAGCTTTTGAAATTTGACAACTAGAATTTTGGCAAGCAATAAAGGCATTTCTACTTTCTATCTTATGAATTTTTCCAATTTCAACTAACTTATCTAAAGCTCTGTAAACTTGTAGTGGTGCTTTAATTCCTTTTTTTTGAACATTAAAAAGAATTGAATAAGCCTTCATAGGCCCACCAGATTTATCAATAAGATCAAAAATGATTTTTTGATTTTTTGATAGGTTATGTTCTTTTTGCATTTTTAAATTCTTATCAATTAGTTATCAGTTTTTCAATTTAATCGATTGTTTAATATTAAGTAAAGACAATATAAATAAGGCTAAAGCGGCCATGATTATTGAAGGCCCAGATGATGTATTGAATTCTAGCGATGAAAATAGTCCTAACAACACTGATAATAATCCGCCAATTATTGAAAATAAAACCATCTTTTGTGGACTATTAGAAATATTTCTAGCCATCGCTGCTGGAATAATAAGCATACCTGTAATCAATAATAATCCTACCATTTTAATTGATATGGCTATTACAGCAGCCATAAGAATTGTAAAAATAGCTTTTGCTCTATCAGGGTTTAGTCCTTCAGCCTCTGCTAACTCATAATTAACTGTCGATGCAAACAATGGTTTCCAAATTAATTTTAGAACTATTAAAATTACAGCTCCACCAGTCCAGATGATTAACAAATCATCAGTTGTTACAGCTAATATATCACCAAATAAAAGTCCCATGATATCAAAACGAATGAATGTTAAAAAACCTATCACTACTAATCCAACAGCTAAAGAAGAATGCGCCAATAGACCAAGCAAAGCATCACCAGGTAAATTAGTTTTCTTCTGTAATTGAATTAAAATCAATGCAATTAGAGATGAAATAATAAATACTGAAAGAGCAATGTTTAATTCAAAAGAGTAAGCCAAAGTTACACCAAGTAAAGCTGAGTGAGCTAATGTATCGCCAAAGTAAGATAATCTTCTCCAAACCACAAAACAACCAAGAGGTCCAGTTACTAAAGCTATACCTAAGCCTGCAATTAGTGCTCTTATAAAAAAATCATCAAACATATTAGTTTTTCTTTATTTCACCTTTATCCGAATGAACGTGATCATGTTTATGTTCATATACAGAAAGAATTTGAGATGCCTGTTCACCAAATAAGGTTTTATATTCATTGTTTTTAGCAACATCCATTGGTGATCCAGAGCAACATACGTGACCATTTAAACAAACAACATGATCTGTTGCAGTCATGACTGTATGTAAATCATGAGATATTAATAAAATTCCACAATTCAGTGTATCAGAAATTCTTTTTATTAATTCATATAAAGCAATCTCACCAGTGTAATCAACACCTTGAACAGGTTCATCAAGAACCAATAATTCAGGTTTTTTTGAAATAGCTCTTGCTATTAAAACTCTTTGAAATTCACCGCCTGATAAATTTCCTAAATTTTTATTTTTAAGATGGATAACACCTGTTAATGTAAGTGCTTCATCAATTGCCTCATCTTTTATATTTTCTGTTAGAAGCATAAAATCATAAACTCTTAACGGTAAAGTCCAATCAATAGATATTTTTTGAGGAACATATCCAACTTTATTTGTGTATTTCTCAACACTTCCTTCTATGTTTTTGTAAATTCCTAATGCAATTTTTGCGGTAGTACTTTTTCCTGAACCATTAGGTCCAATAAGGGTAACAATCTTTCCTTTTTTAACAGTTAATGAAACACCTTCCACTAGCCATTTATCATTTTGTTTAAAACCAGCGTTATTTAATTTTACTAATGTACTATTTTCTGAGCTCATATATTGCTTGACTTATAAATGTTATATTATTACATAACGTTATATTATAA
>CACJBA010000009.1 GCA_902591535.1 uncultured Pelagibacteraceae bacterium
TCCTCAGCCCCAGGAGCCTCTCCAATTAACATTAAAGGAGTATTTATATTCCCCTCGCCCAAGATTATTGTTTTGATGGGTAGTTCGGCAATGGAGGCTGTAACAGGAATAAGTGAAAAAATAACTACGGAAAGAGGACATTGGAAAGAAGTAATTTTAAAAAACAAAACATTCCCTTTAATGATAACTTTTAATCCATCTTATTTAATCCGTTTTCCAGAAAATAAAAAACATTCATGGGAAGATTTAAAGAAAATTAGAGACAAAATTAAAGATCTGAAATTAAAAATTTGATGAAGATAATTGCTGGGGTTGATGAGGTTGGTAGAGGAAGTTTGATTGGGCCTGTTTATGCTTCAGCGGTAATTTTAAAAAAATCAATTAATCCAAAATTATTAAAAGACTCGAAATCATTAAGCAAAAAAAAGAGAGAGTATCTATGTACATATATAAAAAAAAATTCTACTTGGTCTATAGGCAAAGCTTCTGTCAGAGAAATAGAAAAACTGAATATACTACAAGCAAGTTTGCTAGCTATGAAAAGAGCTATCAAAAAACTTAAGAAAAAACCAACACACGTTCTGATAGATGGAAACAAAGCTCCAGAATTAAAAAATTATAATTTAAAATCAGTTATAAAAGGAGATAAAAAAGTCCCTTCTATTTCGGCAGCCTCTATAATTGCAAAAGTATCAAGAGATAAATTTATAACCACGTTATCAAAAAAAAATAAAGGTTACGATTGGGATAAAAACTTTGGGTACGGAACAAAACAGCACCTAAAAGCGTTGAAAAAATTAGGTATTACCAAACATCATAGAAAAACTTTTTCACCTATATCTAAATAAATTAATACTACATCTAGTTGCCTTCTAATTAAGAAACACTAATCGAATCCAAATTTTTCAATCTCAGGTTGACCGTGGAATCCATTTGGAGTCTAATTAATTTTTACAAATGAAAACTGATTTCAAAAATAAAATAATTAATAGAGATAGTCTTGAAGAATTAAAAAAAATTCCAAATGAAACTTTTGATTTAATTTTTGCAGATCCTCCTTACAACTTACAATTAAAAGGTGAATTAACTAGACCAGATAGATCAAAGGTTAGTGCGGTAAATGATAAGTGGGATCAATTTGAAAATTTTAAAAAATATGATGATTTTACTTATGAATGGCTTAGTGAGTGCAAAAGAATTTTAAAAAAAGATGGAGCAATTTGGGTTATAGGAAGCTACCATAATATTTTTAGAGTTGGCACAGCAATCCAAAATTTAGGTTTCTGGATTTTAAACGATGTTATTTGGAATAAAAATAATCCAATGCCAAATTTTAGAGG
The DNA here is from genome assembly GCA_902591535.1 of uncultured Pelagibacteraceae bacterium. Lineage (GTDB taxonomy): Bacteria > Pseudomonadota > Alphaproteobacteria > Pelagibacterales > Pelagibacteraceae > Pelagibacter. The sequence goes on from CACJBA010000009.1 coordinate 1,341, forward strand.
AACACGTTTTACTAACGCTCATGAAACTTTAATATGGGCATCTAAAAGTGAAAAATCGAAATACACATTCAATTATCAATCTTTAAAATGTTTAAATGATGATCTTCAAATGAGATCTAATTGGGATCTTCCATTATGCAATGGATCTGAAAGACTTAAAAAGGATGGAAAAAAAATTCACTCCACACAAAAACCAGAAGCACTTTTACATAGAATTTTACTAGCTACATCAAATAAAAATGACCTCATACTTGATCCTTTTTTAGGAACAGGAACAACAGCTACAGTAGCAAAAAAACTAGGAAGAAATTATTTTGGAATAGAAAAAGAAAAAAATTATTTTAAAGCTGCTGAGCAACGCATAAAAGCTACAAAGCCTATTGAGGACGATTTATTAGATACGCTAAAAAATAATAGATCAAAACCAAGAATTCCTTTTGGTTCATTAGTCGAGCTTGGAATAATTAAACCTGGAACTAATATCTTTGATAATAAGAAAAAAATAACAGCCAGAATTATGGCTGATGGCAGTATAAAACATAATCAAGCAGAGGGTTCTATACACAAAGTTGCGGCTACTATTTTAGGAGCTGAAAGTTGCAACGGATGGACATTTTGGCACTGTGATATAAATGGACGAACTTATCCTATTGATTATCTAAGACAAAGATTAATTTCTAAAAATTAACTTTTATAAATTTTACCCAAATAACTTTCTAAAAATTTTTTATTTTTAGTTAAAAGTTTTAAAAAAATATTTCTAAATATGATCATAATTGGATTTGATAAATGGAAGGCAAATTGATTAAAATTAGATCTACTATTAATCATTTTTACTCTCTTTAATCTGATATCATAAAAATTATTATTATTTATCAAACTTTCATATAGTTCATTAGCCCCCTCAATTGATTGGGAAGCTCCCTGCGCAAATGAAGGTGAAAAAGCAAAAAATGCATCTCCTACAAGGAATATATTTTTTGGAGGATAATATAAATTTTTACTTACAAATATTGGAAATAATTTAATATTTTGAAGACTTTCCAAAAAACTTTGAGAAACTTTTTGAGATAATTTAAATTTAATATTTTTTATAAAAGAATTCTCGGTAAAAAGATTATTGTTCTCATGCTCATTTGGATTTAATTTATGTTTTAAAATGCCAATAAAATTTAAATTTTTATCATTATTAACTGGATAAACAGCATAATGAAAATTCGGTCCTAAGAACAAAGAAATATTTTCTTCATTTATATTTTGAAAATTTTCTCTCGATATAGTCCCCCTAATAGCAATCGCATCATTGTAAATTGGTTTTGATTTATTAGTTGAAATTAATAGCTTCCCTTTAGAAAACACACCGTCTGAAATAATTAAGTAATCACAAGTTATATTATTTTTATCAAATATTAATTTTATTGAATCTTTATCGTAAACAATCTGTTCAATACTATGGTTATACTTAATTATATCTTCGTTTATTTGTTTTTTTAAAAATTGAAGCAATTTTGATCTTTTCAATGTTGTATATTTACAATCTTCAGAATTAAATTTTGAAATGTCTAAGTCACAAATTTTTTTTGAATTTTTAATTTCATAAAAATCAATTTTTTTTGGATTAAATTTTTCTTCATCAGTGAAAGAAGTGAAGCCTATTTTATTTAAAAGCTTTACACTATTTACCGACAACTGAATTCCATAGCCTTCTTCCATTTCTATTGAATTCCTTTTTTCATAAATCGTAACCTGATAATCCTTATGATCTTTGAATAAATTGGCAATATACAAACCAGAAATTCCAGCACCAATTATTGCAATTTTTTTCATTTATGACTTTCTAAAAATTTAACTATCCTTTTTGTAAATGTTGGCAGTGTATAATTTTGAAGCTTTGTTGGATCAATCCAAAAATTGTTTTTATTTAAATTGTATTTATTTTTAAATTCGATTTTAATATTCATACTCATATTAGACATTTTAAGACTCAAATCTTTATCAAAATTTTTAGGATTATTTACTTCTTCCATTGGGAAGATATTAAAATTTTTCAAAAAATTAAATTTGTTATTTTTGATTAACAAATATTGATTATTTTTTTTACAAACATTTAATTTGTAAAAAGTTTCCTTATCTTTTTTTTTAAATTTTACTAAATCAAAATTTTTATTTTTAAATGATTTACATTTTTTTACTAATGGACAGATATTACAATTAGGACTAACAGGTTTACAAATCAATGCTCCTAATTCCATTAAAGCTTGAGCATAATCACTAGACCTTTTGATAGACGTTCCAAAAATTTTTTTTTTCTCATGTAAATTTTCTTTTTTTATTTGATCTTGTTTTTTTAAAAATAAGTATCTCTTTAGTACTCTTTCAATATTACCATCTAGAGGAATTATTGGTTCATTGAATGCAATTGCAGAAATTGCACTTGCTGTATAATCTCCAATACCCGGAAGAGACTTTAAATCTACAAAATCTCTAGGTAATTTTTTATTAAAATTTTTAACAACTATTTGAGCTGTTTTTTTTAGATTTCTTACTCTTGAATAGTATCCAAGACCCTCCCAAAGTTTAATTAATTTTCTATCATCATATTTAGATAATTTTTCAATTGTAGGAATATTTTTTATAAATCTGTTAAAGTAAGGTATTACTGTTGCAACCTGGGTTTGCTGCAACATAAATTCACTTACTAAAGTGTAATATTGCTTTTTTGTTTGAGAAACATTCTTTCTCCAAGGTAAAGATCTTTTATTTAAATCATACCAATTGAGAATATTATTTGTTATTATTGGATCTTTCATATGCAATCTAAAAATAATACTAAGCAGAGAAACGCTAGCATTCAAGGATTAAGATCCTTCAAAGACACTTTGCCAAAAAATGTCAAAAAAATAATAAATAAAAAAGGTCATGTATATTCAGAAACACTCAGCAATTGGAAATATTTAGTTGGAAGTGAATTATTTAAAATTTGCTATCCAAAAACATTTAAAAACTCAAATAAATTTGGTGTTAGTACCTTAGTGGTTATGGTCATGCGAGGACATGAAGTTGACTTAGAGTATTCGAAAAAAGAAATTTTAGATAAAATGAATAATTTTTTCGGCTATTCTGTTGTTGAAAAGCTAAAATTTATAAGTTTTGATGATGAACATGAAATGACGAGTTCGAGTGACACAAAAGTTAAAAATGTGGCAATTAGTAAATATCAAGATAAAATTAGAGATGTTAAAAACGAAAAAATTAAAAAATCATTAACAGAATTAACAAAGGTTTATAAAGAGAAATGAAAAAAATTATTTTTTTATTGGTAATATTTTTTACTACAGTCTTAAATGTACAAGCCGAGGAAATAAAAAGGATAACTGTTGGGAACAATGATGCAAAAATAACTATTATAGCTTTTGAGTCTTTAACCTGTAGTCATTGTGCTAATTTTCATAAAAATGTTTATCCTCAATTGAAAGAAGAGTATCTTGATACAGGACTCGCTAAAATAGAATTTCGGCATTTCCCATTAGACATAGCTGCCTTTAATGCATCAAAAGTTGCACAATGTAAAAATGATGGAAATTCGGATATTTTAGAAAGCCTATATTTAAATCAACAAAAATGGGTAAAAGGTAGCACAGTAGAAGAGGCAAATAAAAATCTACAAATATTTTTAAAGAGTGAAGGTTTTAATGTTGATTTTGAAAGCTGTGTGAGTAACAAAAATATTGAGGATTTTATACTAAACGACCGAATCGATGGCGCAAAAAATTTCAAAATACAGGCCACTCCTACTATAATAATCAATAACAAAAAGTTTGAAAAAACCTTAAATTATAAAAATTTGAAAAAAGCACTAGAAAAACTGATATAAGTTAGTGTATGGAGTTTAAAAAAATCCAATTAAATGGATTTAAGTCATTTGCTGAAAAAACCAATTTCTTAATTGAAGATGGTCTCACTGGAATAGTAGGACCAAATGGCTGTGGTAAGTCTAATATAGTGGAATCTTTAAGATGGGTGATGGGAGAAACATCTGCAAAAAGCATGCGTGGATCTGGTATGGAGGATGTAATTTTCTCAGGGACATCTAATAAAGCGTCAAAAAATATTGCAGAAGTTTCAATCGAAGTTGAAAATAAAGATAAAGAAGGTCCAATCCAATACCGCGAATTAGAGCAAATACAAGTTAGAAGAAAAATAGAAAAAGATAAAGGGTCTAAATTTTATATAAATGATAAAGAAGTAAGAGCAAGAGATGCACAAATGTTTTTTGCAGATCTTTCTACTGGTGCACACTCCCCCTCTATGATTAGTCAGGGAAGAATAGGAGCTTTGGTGACTGCTAAACCAACTGATAGAAGAGCTATATTGGAAGAGGCTGCAGGAATTTCAGGTCTACATGTTAGAAGGCATGAGGCTGAATTAAGATTAGGTGCAGCTGAAAACAATTTAAAAAGAGCAGACGAACTAAGAAGACAACAAGAAAAGCAACTTGCAAATCTTCAAAAACAAGCTGAAGAAGCAACTAAGTATAAATTTATTTCAGAGGAAATAAAAAAAATAGAAGCAGGACTATATTATTTAAAGTTAATAGAGATAGATAAAGAAATTAGAATAGAAAATGAAATAAATACAGAAGCTGAAGGAGAAGTGGAAGGATTTAATAGTAAAATATCTGAGTTAGAAAATTCAATTAAATCATTTACCGAAAAAGTAACTCCATTAAGGGAAAAAAATATTGAAAATTTGTCAAGAATTCAAAGACTTAATTTAGAACTTCAAAGTTTAGATGAAGAAAATACAAGAATTCAAGATGAGATTGAAAGCATAAAAAAATCAATTCAAACACTTGATGACGATATAGCAAGAGAAAAAGGTATAATTATAGATGCTAATTCAAATGAGAAAAGATTGAAGGAAGAAAAAACTGAATTAATCGAAACAGACTCAAAATACTTTGAAACAGAAAAATTATCAAACGAAGAATTAGAAAGTGCAAAAAATAAACTTAAAGATGAACAAAAAGCTGTCGATGAAGTGGTAAATACCTTGGCTGAGGAAACTATTAATATAAGTGCTGGTCCTATTAAAAATGTTAAAAATACCTTAGCTAGAGTCAAAGAATTAATAGATAGTAATGAAATAAATCAAGCACTAACACTTTTGGATAGATGCAATATGGAACTTGATAATTTTTTAAGTGATTTAAAGAATGAAAGATCTAGAAATGAATTACTAAGTGTCAATGAAAAATCTAAAAATATAAAAATACTTCAAGAAAAATACGCTGATGCATATAGTAAAAATCAATCGATTAAAAATGAGTCAATTAAAAGAAATGAAAGAATTAAAACAATTGAAACAGAAATTGATAGTTGGAAAAATTTATTAACTAATTCAGAGAAAATGGTTAATGAATTAACACAGAGAAAAGATAAATTATCAAAACAATTAAGTGAACTAGAAAATCAACCTAGAGCACAGGCAGAAAGAAAAGGTCAGATTTCAGAAAATTTAAGAATCTCTGATAAAGAAAAAATCGACAACGAAACGATTATTGAAGAAACAGATGAAAAAATTGAGTCGTTAAGAACACAGTTAAATGAAATACAAGAACAATCAATTCAAATTAGAGAGAGAAAAGCAAGTTCAGGTGCAACTATAGAAGGCCTTCAAAAAAGAAAAAGTGATTTACTTGATAGAATTAGTTCTGAACTAAATTTAAGTGAAAATAATATTTTAGAGAATTCAAATTTGAATGGAAAAGAAGAACTCCCAAACCCTGTTGATCAAGAAGATGCTTTGGACAAAAAAAAACAAGAAAGAGAAAAATTAGGGTCAGTAAATTTAAAAGCAGATGAAGAAACAAGTAAGTATGAAGAAGAAATAAAAAAAATGGAACAAGATCGTGCTGATCTAGTAACTGCTATTGTAAAACTTAAAGATAGTATTAATGAATTAAATCAAAAAGGAAGAGAAAGACTGATCGAAGCTTTTGAAAAAGTTAATAGAAAATTTAATGAAGTTTATACAAAACTATTTAATGGTGGGAATGCAAAACTAGAACTGGTAGACTCTGATGATCCACTTGAAGCTGGTCTAGAAATGTTGGTTAGTCCTCCAGGAAAAAGACTTCAATCAATAACTTTATTGTCTGGAGGTGAGCAAGCACTAACTGCTTTATCTTTGATCTTTGCAGTATTTTTAACTAACCCGTCGCCCATTTGTGTATTAGATGAGGTTGATGCGCCACTGGATGATGCTAATGTAACAAGATTTTGCAGTCTACTTGAGGAACTAATCAAGATAACTAATACAAAATTCATAATTGTAACTCATCATGCTTTAACTATGTCCAAAATGAACAGACTGTATGGAGTAACCATGCCTCAAAAAGGTATTAGTCAGCTTGTAGCTGTTGATTTACAAAAAGCAGAGGGTATGGTTGCTTAAACTATATAAATGCCAAAAGATCCTTTCAAAACTCGCTTAGAGATTGCAAAAAACAAGATTTCAAAGAAAAATCTCTACAATAAGAAGAATGACCCCTCACCTATAGGCACTGCATTCAAATTAAGCACAGAACTCGTCTCTGCAGTGGCCGTGGGGACAATTATTGGGTTTATTTTTGACAAGACCTTTGGTACTAAACCCTGGTTTATATTAATATTTTTTTTTGTGGGTGTAGCTGCTGGAATAACCAACGTGATTAGATCTGCAAAAAAAATGCAAAAATAAATAAGTACTATGGCAGCAAATCCTATGTCCCAATTCGACGTTTATAGAATTGGACCAGAAATTAAAGTTGGAGCATTTGACATATCATTTACGAACGCAAGTTTATTTATGATCTTAAGCAGTGTATCTATTTTGTTATTGTTTAATTTAGGATCAAAAAAAAATTCAATATTACCAAACAAAATTCAATTATTAGCAGAACTTAGCTATACCTTTGTATCCAAAATGATAAGTGATACTGCAGGATCAAAGGCTAAACCTTACTTTGCATTTATTTTTTCTCTATTTATGTTTGTGTTGTTTTGCAACATGTTCGGAATGATACCTTATACATTTACTGTAACTAGTCATATCATTGTAACATTTATGCTTGCAGCATTTATATTTATTGGTGTGACTGTAATTGGGTTTATTAAACATGGATTTGGGTATTTAAAGTTATTTGTTCCAAGTGGAGTACCAGCTGTTCTACTTCCGTTAATTGTGGTAATTGAGATTATTTCTTATTTAAGTAGACCAATAAGTTTATCGGTTAGATTATTTGCTAATATGATGGCTGGACACACAATGATGAAAGTTTTCGGAGGCTTTGTAATTAGTCTTGGAATAGTTGGTGGATGGCTTCCACTAAGTTTTTCGGTTGCATTAACGGGTTTGGAGATCTTAGTTGCTTTTCTTCAAGCTTATGTTTTTGCAATCTTAACCTGCATCTATTTAAATGATGCATTAAATTTACACCATTAATAACATAGGAGGATATAATGGAATTAGAAGCAGCAAAAATGATCGGAGCAGGTTTAGCAGCAATTGCTTTAGCTGGAGCTGGTGTTGGTATTGGAATAATTTTTGGAAATTATTTGTCTGGTGCAATGAGAAATCCATCTGCAGCACAGAAACAATTTCCTAACTTGCTTTTAGGTTTCGCACTTGCAGAAGCTACAGGATTATTCGGATTGGTAGTTGCGTTAATCATTCTCTTTGCGTTTTAAATTGATGGTTAAAAAAATATATTTTCAGTCAATATTTTTTAGCTTTTTTTTTATTAAAGAAGCTTTTGCAGCTGAAAGCGGAGGTATGCCTCAATTAAATCCAGAGTTTTGGGTTTCTCAAATTTTTTGGTTAATACTTACTTTTGGTATTATGTATTTAGTTTTATCTAAACTAATACTACCAAAAATTAGTAACAACTTAGAGTCGAGAAAAGCTCAAATATTAGAAAATATTGAGGCTGCTGAGAAACAAAGAGAAGATAGCGATTCAAAGCTAAAAGAATATGATGAAATTATATCTAAAAGTAAACTTGAAGCTAATAACATTTTCAATCAAGCAAGGGAAAAAGCAATAAAAGACATTAGTGTAAAAAGAGAAGTTCTAGACAAACAGATTGATGATGAGATTGCAAAGGCTGAAAAAGAAATAGATACATTGCGAAAGAATGCACCAGATAAAATTAATAAAATAGCTATTGAGACATCATCTGAGCTATTACAAAAACTTATTGGAGCTGAAATAAATAATAGCAGTATAACTGCGATTGTTGACGATCTATCTAAAAGAAACGGAGAAAAATATTATGGCAATTGATGCAACATTTTGGGTAGCCATATCATTTATTATTTTTTTCGGAGTATTAATATATTTTAAAATCCCTCAAAAGGTTTTGGAAATGCTAGATAAAATGATATCTGACATTAAGAGTGAAATAGATGAGAGTGAAAAATTAAGGACTGAAGCTAAAAAGTTATTAGATAACTCCCAAAAAAAACTGGATACAGCTCAATCTGTAAGTAATGAAATTCTAGAAAATGCCAAAAAAGATGCTGATAGATTAATTATTGAAATGAACGATAAATTTCATAAATCCTCAGAAATTAAAAAAAATTTGACTGAAAATAAAATTAGTCAAATGAAAGAGGCAGCTATAAAAGAAATTAAAGATGCGTCAATAAAGATTGCGGTGGACTCAGTAAAAAAAATAATAACTACATCGGTAGATAAGTCAAAATTAGACGCTGTGTTTCAAAAAAATTTAGATGAAACTAAAGAAGAGTTAAAAAAAATTAACTCATAATACACTTACAATTTTTCAAAAAAGCTATAAATTATTAAAATGAACTCTATAGTCATTGGATCAGGATTTGGTGGAATTGCAGCAGCACTAAGACTTAAAGCAAAAGGACATAAAGTAAAATTAGTAGAAAAACATCCAGACCTAGGCGGTAGAGCTAGAGTTTTTAAGAGAAACGGATTTATATATGATGCTGGGCCAACAGTAATTACTGCACCCTATTTAATTAATGAATTGTTTGAGTTATTCAATAAAGATCCCAAAAATTATATAGAACTAACACCACTTAAAATTTGGTACCAATTTATTTTCGAGGACAAAACTAAATTTAACTATTCAGGTGACGAAATAGAAATGAAAGCTCAAATTGAGAAGCTTAGTAAAGACGATTTAAATGGATATGAAAAATTAGTTAATTTCACAAAAAAGATATTTGATAAAGGTTTTTCAGAACTTTCAGATGTGCCATTCAATAAACCTTTAGTAATGATGCAACAATTGCCTGCTCTCTTAAAACTTAAAAGTTATAAATCAGTTTACTCACTTGTTTCATCTTACATAAAAAATGAAAAATTAAGAAGAATGCTTAGCATGCATCCTTTACTGGTTGGGGGAAATCCTTTTACCACCACATCTATTTATGGCTTAATTCTTTATTTAGAAAAAAAATGGGGAATACATTATTCAATTGGAGGAACAGGAAACATAATTAGAGGTTTTGAAAAACTAATGAATGAGGTTGATATTGAAATAATAAAAAACAGTGAAGTAACAGAAATTATAACAAAAAATAATAAAATAAGTGGTGTAAAATTAAATAACGAAAATGAAATTAGTGCAGATAATGTTGTTTGTAATGCAGATCCACCAGCCTTTTATGAAAAAATGTTAACCAAAAGCAACAAGAGTTCTATTTTTTTTAATTGGAAAAAAAGTCGAATGGAATATTCTATGGGTTTGTTTGTTTACTATTTTGGTACAAAAAAAATTTATGAAAATGTTGAACATCATACAATAAAGTTTGGAAACAAATATAAGGAACATCTTGATGATATATTTGATAAGAAAAAATTAAATAATGATATCAGTTATTATCTTCACAGACCTACAGCGACTGATAAAACTATGGCTCCAGAAGGAAATGATTGTTTTTACGTTTTAGTACCTGTTCCTAACAATCAATCAAAAATTAAGTGGGAAATTGAGGGTGAAAAAATGAAAAATCTTGTAATTGAAAAAATGGAAAAAGATTTAATGCCAGATCTTAAGAACAATATAATTGAAGATTTTTATCTCACACCTGATTACTTTGAAAAAGAATTAAATACAAAATTTGGATCTGGGTTTTCAATTCAACCTAAATTTACCCAATCCGCATACTTTCGATTTCATAATAAATCGGAGATATATGATGGTTTGTATTTTGTTGGTGCAGGTACACATCCAGGAGCTGGAGTACCAGGTGTTCTCTCTTCAGCAAAAGTTTTAGATAAATTATTTTAATGTTTACTAAGAATTATTTAGCTATTTACGCAAAATCTTTCAATTGGGCAGGTTTTTTTTTACCAAAAAAAACCTATGAAAAATGCTCTGCGCTTTATGATTTTTGCAGAGAAGTAGATAATATTGCTGACGATGAAAATAAGATTGAATTAAAAAAAAATAATTTTCTAAAATTTAAAAATAATTTTGTAAATAAAAATTTTAATGATCCAATTATTAAAAACATGTGGGATCTTATTAATGAATTTAGTATTTCTACTAAAATTATAGACGATTTGTTTGAAGGTATTAATTCTGATATTAAAGAAAATGTTAAACTTAATTCAAAAAAAGAATTATTAATATATTCCTACAGGGTGGCTGGAACAGTTGGATTAATGATGGCAAAAATATTGAATGTTCATAAAGAACAATCTTTAAAATCAGCTATTGATCTTGGAATTGCTATGCAATTAACAAATATTTCTAGAGATGTTATGGAGGATAAAAAAAATAATAGATTTTATATCAATGAAAGTTTTGAGGAGATAGAGACTACAATCAAGCTTTCAGAACAATTTTATGAAAACTCATTTTACTCAATAAAAGAAATACCATTAGGTTTCAGATTTTCTATTTTAGTTGCAAGGAGAGTTTACAGAAAAATAGGACACAAAATTCTAAATAAAAAAAACATAGAAAATTATAAAAAGTCCGGAAAAATTTATGTTTCAAACATAGAAAAAATTATTGAAACCTTTTTATCTATTTTTGACCTAATTAAGTTATCACTTACAAGTAAAAATGATGATAATATTAATCATGACCATAATTTAATTAATGAAGAAATAAATTTAAATGAAAGAATTTGATTACATAATCGTAGGCGGAGGTTGCGCGGGTCTTTCGTTAGCATATGAGCTAGAAATTTACGATAAATTAAAAGATAAAACTTTAGCAATTATTGAGCCTAGAGAAGATTATAAGAGAGATAAAACATGGTCATTTTGGAAGGTTTTTTTACATAATTTCGATGACTGTATAAAAAAAAGTTGGAATAATTTTACAATAAACACACCAAATAATACAAAATATGTAAATTGCCAACCTACACCATATCAAACAATTGATAGTGGTATGTTCTATGAAAAAATACTTTCAAAACTGAAATTAAATAAAAATATCCAGTTTTTTAAAAGTATTGATCAAATAGATAAATCAAATTCAATTGTATTTAACAGCGTACCTAGTTTTGAAGGCAAACAGAGTGAGTTATGGCAACACTTTTGTGGAGTTGAAATAGAAACAGATAAAGACTTTTTTGATGACGAGATATTCAATTTGATGGACTTTGCTTGTGATCAAAGAAACAAAGTTCATTTTTTTTATACGCTACCATTTACAAAAAGAAATGCATTAATTGAAACTACATGGATATCTGAACTAAATGATGAAAAACTTAAGGATTATGATGAACAAATTGATAATTATTTGAGTAAGCATCTTAATATCAGAAACTGTAAAATTAATTACAAAGAAACTGGCGCAATCCCACTTTTTAGATCAAAAAATGTAAATAAATTAAATGAAATTTACATAGGCTCTGCAGGAGGTATGACTAGATTAAGTACGGGTTATACTTTCCTAAATATTCAAGAACAGAGCAGATATATAAGAGAAAACATAGAAAATATAAAAAATGTAAATCTATTTAAAATTAATTCAAAATATGATTTTTTAGACAAAATCTTGTTACGAGTGCTTAAAAATAATTCCAATGAAATGGGAAATATATTTTTCAGAGTTTTTAATTCAAAACCCAAAACTGCTATAAATTTTTTATCAAATAAAAGCAGTTTTTTTGAGGATTTAGAGATAATTCTAAAAATGCCAAAGTGGAAATTTTTAAAAGAATTAATTTAAAATGAGCAATAAAATAAAACAAATAAATCTAAATCATTCTTTTATTTTTTTCTTTGTTGTAAACATTTTTTGTATTTTGATGTTTAAGTTTAGCAATTTAAATATTTCATCAATTTTGTGTTTACTATTAATTTTAATTATAGGTGTTTCCCACGGTTCATTAGATCATATTAAGGGAAAAAAAGTCCTTGAGTTATTTAATGTAAAATCAACTTATATATTCTATGTAACATATATTTTAATTTCGGCAGTAGTCATAGGAACTTGGATGGTATTACCATCAATGACATTAATTATTTTTTTGATCATCGCCTCCTATCACTTTGGTAAAGAGGATACGCAATTTTTAATAATTGATAGATCTTATTTCACTCAAATACTTTATTTTTTTAAAGGATTTTTAGTTATACTTGCTCCTTTGTTTTTTCATTTTCAGGAAACTATAACGATTTTCAAATTATTATTGGTTGATAATGAAGTTTTTTATTCAAGTTTAAATTTTATTGAAACTAATAAAATAATACAAATAGGAATTATCTGCAGTACACTATCTAGTATTTTTCTTTTCTTAAAGAATTTTGAAATAAAAAAATTTGTAATTTTTTTAGATTATTTTTCAATTTTAATATTAAATTACTTTTTATCACCACTACTAGCTTTTACTGTTTATTTCTGTTTTTTACATTCAATTAGACATTCAATTTCTCTAGCCATTGAGCTAAATCCCAATAGTGTAATTAATGGATTTAGATTATTTGTTAAAAAAGCTTTACCTTTAACCATTTTGACAGGTATTTTTTCTTTTATTGCACTATATCTGCTGAGCAATTCATACAATTTAGATAGTGCAGTTTTAAAAATAATATTTATAGGTTTGGCGTCTTTAACCTTTCCACATATATTGCTGGAATATTTTTTAGAAAAAAAATATGAAAAATAAAAAATTAAAAATATTATTATCTGCACCTCGTGGATTTTGTGCTGGGGTAGAAAGAGCAATTGAAATAGTAGAAAAATCTTTAAAAAAATTTGGTACTCCAGTTTATGTACGTCATGAAATTGTACACAATAAACACGTTGTAGATGATTTAAAAAATAAAGGAGCAATATTTGTCGAAGAGCTAGATGAAATTAAGGATAAATCACGACCAGTAATTTTTTCCGCCCATGGTGTACCAAAAAAAATACCAGAAGATGCGAAAAATTATAAAATGATCTATGTTGATGCTACATGTCCACTTGTTTCTAAAGTTCATAGAGAAGCAGAAAATCTTAATAAAGCTGGTTACCATATAATTTTAATTGGTCATGAGAATCATCCTGAAGTAATTGGAACTATGGGTCAATTAAACGAAGGTTCTATAGATCTAATCCAAAATGAGGAAGAGGCTACAAACTATCGAAATAAACTAAACAAAAATCTAGCATATATTACTCAGACTACTTTGTCAGTTGATGATACAAAAGAAATAATCAAAATTTTGAAAAATAATTTTCCTAATATCAAAGAGCCAATGAAAGAAGATATTTGTTATGCAACTACTAACCGCCAGATGGCAGTAAAAAATATTGCAAAGAATTGTGATATGTTTTTTGTTATTGGAAGTAGAAACTCGTCCAATTCTGTTAGGCTAGTTGAAGTAGCAAAAAAATCAGGCTGTAAAAATTCTCAACTTATTCACTCTGAAAGCTCAATTCCATATGATCTAATAGAAAATTGCAATACCATAGGTATATCATCAGGAGCATCTGCACCAGAAATATTAGTTGAAAATTTTATTAATAATTTAAAAAATAAATTTTCTATAAGTATTGATGAAGTTGAAATTATTAAAGAAGATGTAGTATTTAAAGTTCCTAAAAAATTAAATTAAAAATGGCCGTTTATACAAAAATAAATCAAAAGGAAATTAATATTATTAAAGAAAATTTTAATATTGATAAAATAAAAAGTTTTAAAGGTATCAAGCAAGGAATAGAAAATACAAATTATCTTCTTAAATCAAAAAAGAAAAAATACATATTAACTATTTTTGAAAAAAGAGTTTTACAGAAAGAAATACCTTTTTTTATGAAATTAATGGATAATTTAAATAGTTCAAAAATAAATTGTCCTAAACCACTGAAAACTAAAAATGATAAATACCTTATTAAATTAAAAAATAAAACTGCATGCATTGTATCATTCTTAGAGGGTAAGGATAAAAAAATATTAAATATAAATGATTGTTATAATATTGGAAAAATGGTTGCTCGAATGCATATGGTCACAAAAAAATTAAAACTTAAAAGAAAAAATTCAATGGGAATTAGGAATTTAAAGTCTTTGTTAGAAAGTATTAAATTTAAATCAAAAAAATTTTCAAATTTAAAAATTTTTCTAAAAAATAACCTACAAGATATAAATAAAAATTGGCCTAAAAAATTACCCAAAGGTATTATCCATGGTGATTTATTTTTAGATAATATTTTCTTCAAAAAAAATAAGCTTTCTGGAATTATTGATTTCTACTTTGCTGCTAATGATTATTTTATGTACGAAATTGCTATATGCATCAATGCTCTTTGTTTTGACCATAAAAAGAGAAAATTCCAAATGAATAATAAAAAAATTAAAAGTTTAATCAAAGGGTATGAAAGCGTTAAAAAAATTTCAATGAAAGAAAAAAAATCTATAAATATTTTGTGTAGAGGTGCAGCATTAAGATATTTATTAACAAGATTGTATGACTACTCAAATACACCAAAAACAGCTTTGATTAAAATTAAAGACCCTAATGAATATTATCAAAAATTACTTTCTCACAATAATTTAAGTTCATTTAAAGATTATTTAAATTAATGATTATAATTTATACAGACGGTTCTTGTTTAACAAATCCAGGTAATGGTGGATGGGCTGCGATTATAAATGATGGAAAAGAAATAAAAAAAATTAGTGGTAACGAAAAAAATACAACAAATAATAGAATGGAATTGTTGGCCCCAATTAATGCATTGAAAGATATGAAGCCTGGTGTTGAAATAAAAATATATACTGACTCTCAATATGTAAAAAATGGAATAACTGAATGGATTAATACTTGGTTAGCTAATAATTGGAAAACCTCAAAAAAAGAGGATGTTAAAAATAAAGATTTATGGATTGATCTATATAATTTGAATAAATCGCTTAATATTCAATGGAATTGGGTTAAAGCTCATGACGGAAACCTTTTAAATGAAGAGGTGGACTTACTAGCTAAAAAAGCAGCAAATTTAGATTAATTTTAAAAAATTTTGAGCTGCTGAAATTTCACAAGTGGCAGTATCTTCTTCTGCTTGTATTTTCTGTACAACATTGTCGTCAATTAACATTGTATATCTTGCTGACCTCATTCCCTGACCTCGGTCGTGTCTATCTATTTCTGCTCCAATTGATTTAGTAAATTCACAATATGGGTCTGCAGCCATAAATATTTTATCTTCAACTTTTTGACTATCACCCCATGCTTTCATCACATTTGGATCATTAACTGAAACACAAATAATTTTTGTAACCCCTTTATTCTTTGCTTCCTCATAATTATTAACATACCCTGGAAGATGTTTTGCGGAACAAACTTTTGTAAATGCTCCAGGAACACCAATCACAATTGTTTTATGATTTTTAAAAACTTCTGCTGTAGTTATTTTTTTTGCTGCTCCACTTGAGTCTAAATAATAAAATTCTGAATTTGGAAGTTGTTCCCCTTCTTTAATCTTCATTTTATTTTACCTATAATATAGTTTTTAATTTTTTCTAAATTATTTTCTACTATATCATAATCTTCTTTTTCATTCAAAATAAACTCGAGTTCTTTTGGTAAATCAGATTTTAAATTAATAGCTTTGGAAACAGCATCAGGAAATTTACATGGATGTGCAGTTGCTAGCACAATATTATTTCCTCTTAGGTTGTGTTTGTCGAAAGCGCCATATCCAATTGCTGTGTGTGGATCCAAAACTACAGAAAATTTTTCATACACCTTTTTAATAACCTCCAAAGTCTCATTCTCACTCAGACTAGCTGATAAAAAATTTTCTCTAATTTTATTTAATTTATCATCACCAATTAAATATTTTCCATTCTCTTTAATATTTTTCATATCTAATAAAGTCTGTTTATCATCCTTATTATTAAGATCGAATATAAGTCTCTCGAAATTACTAGCTATTTGAATATCCATACTAGGAGAAATTGTTTCTGAAACCTTTTCTGCTTCATAACTACCTTTTGATATTGCTCTATGTAAAATGTCGTTTTGATTAGTTGCAACAATTAATTTATTTATAGGCAAGCCCATTTTTTTGGCTAAATATCCAGCATAAACATCTCCAAAATTTCCTGTTGGTACTGAAAAATTTGTTGGTTCACCTGTATTTTCTACCAATGAATAACTATAAAAATAATAAACACTTTGAGCAATTATCCTCGCCCAATTAATAGAGTTTACCCCTGACATTTTGATATAATTTGAAAACTGCTTATCTGCAAACATAGATTTAACCAGGTTTTGGCAATCATCAAAATTTCCCTTTATAGCTATATTGAATACATTTTCATATTTACCTGTTGTCATTAATTTTCTTTGAACTGGTGAAACACGATTGTCTGGATGAAGCACAAAAATATTAACATTTTTTTTACCTTTAATTGCATCAATTGCTGCAGCACCAGTGTCTCCAGATGTGGCAACAACAATATTAATTTTTTTATTTTCATTGTTTAGGTAATATTCGTAAAAGTTACCTAAAAGTTGCATTGCAACATCTTTAAAAGCTAGAGTAGGACCATGAAATAATTCTAATATTGTTTTGTCTCCAATCTTTATGAAATCTACAACGTTATCTTTTCTAAATGTGGAGTAAGATTTATCAATAATTTTACTCATTTCAGATTCAGACATAAAATTACCAATAAATGGATAAACAATTTTTTTTGCTAATTCTGAATAACTAAGTTTTTTTAAATCTCTAATTTCATTTTCCCCATATTTCACTAATTCTTCTGGAATAAATAAACCTCCATCATCAGCAAGACCTTTGATAAAAACATCTTTAAATTCAAAGGTTTTTGATGCGTCTCTTGTACTTACGTATCTCATTTAATAATTTTTTTTCCTAAAATATAAATATATTAAAAGGATTGAAATCGCCATAGAAAACCAAGTAATTGCATACTTCTTGTGATTATTTGAAATTTTAGCAGTAATCACTCTTGGTTTTGGAATTTTATATTCACCGTTTAAATAAATTACATACTCTGAAAAATTTCTTCCAGTGAATTTAAAAATATCTTCTCTATTCAAAGTAAACCAATAATTTTTCTCTATATCGTTTTCTGGCTTAAATGCACTAGGTTTGGTTTGCAGCATAACAGTAGCAACTATTTGATTTTGATCAACTGAATTTATTTCGGGTAGACCTTTTTTTTCAAAAGGTATCCATCCCCTATTCATCAAGTAATTTTCATCACCAATTTTAATTGGATTAATTACTTCAAATCCAGGTTTGCCATTATCATTTAAATTGTATAAGTACATTTGTTTATCAAAATCAATTTCGCCACTTGTCTTTATTCTTAGATAATTTTTTTTTTCAATATTAGATAATTCCACAGGTTCGTTTTTTAGAGAATTTTCTATTTGCTCAATTAATTCTAACTTCCAATTTAATCTGTATATTTGCCAAAACCCTAAAGAGAATAGAGTTAAAATAATAAAATAAACAAAAACTGAAAATAGAAATTTATTCTTCAAGGATAAATATTAACTTCCCCAAATATAAATTGCAGCAAATAAAAATAGCCACACTACGTCAACAAAATGCCAGTACCACGCAGCTGCTTCAAATCCAAAATGATGATCCTTTGTGAAATGACCAAGTCTTCCTCTCCACAAACATACGGCCAAAAATATTGTTCCAATAATCACATGGAAACCGTGAAAGCCTGTTGCCATATAAAATACTGCTCCATAAATATGGCCCGAGTATGTGAAGGTAGCATGATGGTATTCATATGCTTGTAATAACGTAAAAAAGAAACCTAGGATTACAGTTAAAGTTAACCCTTGAATAAATCCTTTTCTGTCACCCTCTAATAAAGAGTGATGAGCCCAAGTTACAGTTGTTCCTGATAGTAATAAAACTAAAGTATTTATTAAAGGGATATCCCAAGGATCAAATGTTTCAATATCTTTTGGTGGCCATACATTTCCAACGAATTCATTTGGAAATAAACTTATATCAAAGTAAGCCCAAAACCATGCAACAAAAAACATTACCTCTGAAGCAATAAATAAAGTCATTCCATATCTATGATGAATTTGAACAACAGGAGTGTGATGACCTTGATGTTCGGCTTCGATTACTACATCTCTGAACCACATATATGCACCATAAATTAATAAAGCTAAACCAAGATACATTCCCCAAGAAATACCGTTATGCATATAAAAAATTGCACCTATTGCTAATACTAAGCATGCAAAAGATGTATAAATTGGCCAAGGGCTTGGATCAACTAAATGGTAATCGTGTTTTTTTTCTGCTGACATTTTTCGTGATTATGATTGTTTATAGTAATCTGTCGAGAAAAAAGTATACGACATGGTTACATCTTTTAGATTTTTTGTTGTTGGATCGTTAACAAGTTCAGGGTCTAAATAAAAAGTCATTACATAAGTAGCCTTCTCACCAGCCTTCAACTCTTGTTTTTCAAAGCAAAAACATCCTAATTTACTATAATATTTTCCAAAACTTGCTGGTGAAACATTAAAACTTGCTACTCCGAATGTAGTATCATCGCCATAATTTTCTACCTCAAACTCTATTCTATTAACCTGGCCAACCTTAACATCCATAACATTTGATTTGGCTTTAAAATCCCATTCTAGATTGTTTACATTTGTATCAAATCTAACACTTACCACTTTATCTAATACTATATCTGGAGCTTCTTTTGAAACCTGAGTTGTTCCCCCAAAACCTGTAACTCTACAAAACAGATCATACAAAGGCACTGCAGCAAATGATAAACCTAACATCAAAACAAAAATTCCTGCCAACAATATTGGTGTTAATGTTTTACCTTTCATCATATCTGCCTATCAAATACTCCAACGTTGTATAAAGTAAAAATAAATAAAAAAACCATAAAAGCTAAAATTACTATTGCAGTGATTATATTTTTTTTCTTTGTCCTTTTATCAGGTGTTATCATAAAATTTTATCTATTAAAAAAAGAACAAATATTAAGAATAAATATAAAATTGAATACCCAAATATTGTTTTTGCTTTTTTTGCATCAAATTTGTTTTTTTTAAACTTGTAAAGTTCGAAACATAAATAATTATAGTAAATTGTCAAAATTAAAGATGGTATTAAAAACGCTAAACCTACGAAACCAATAGCATACGGTAAAATTACAACTGGTAGCATTGTAACCGAATAAACAAATATATTTAATTTTGTGCTCTCCACACCGTTGGTAAGAGGAAGCATTGGTATTTTTGCTTTCTTATAGTCATCAGATTTGTATAAGCTTAAAGCCCAGAAGTGAGATGGGGTCCAAAAAAATATAATCAAAAAGAAAGTAAGTGGCTCTAATGAAAGAGAGTTAGTGGCTATAGTCCAACCAATAACAGGTGGTAATGCTCCTGCAGCTCCTCCAATCACTATATTTTGTGGAGTTTTTCTTTTTAACCAAATTGTATAAACAAATACATAAAACAAAATAGTAAACAGTAACAAGACAGCTGATATTCTATTTGAGTAAAAATCGAGTGCAATTACAGAAAATATTGAGAGAGAAACTCCAAAAACTAAAGCTTGGTTTTTGTTTACTTTGCCTGTCGGAATTGGTCTCAAACAAGTTCTTGTCATAAGAGCATCTAAATCTGACTCGTACCACATATTTAAAGCCCCAGCTGCCCCTGCTCCAATTGAAACTAAAATTATTCCAATGATTGCATCTTTTGTTGGAATTATATTGGGAGCCATTAATAATCCAACTGCACATGTAAAGATAACCAAAGACATTACTCTTGGTTTCATTAGTTTAAATAACTCAGATAAATTGAAGGCGTCTTCTTGAGATAAGTTTCTATTTTTTAATTTAGACTTAATCATTAATTTAAAGTTAAAAAATCTTGTTTGCTATATTTAGCTAGTAGATTTTTCAACACCCTCTTCATCTTCAAACTTTGGCAATTCTTCAAAAGTATGAAAATTAGGTGGGGATGGTACTGTCCATTCTAAAGTTGTAGCGCCTTCCCCCCATGGGTTTTGTGCTGCAGCCTTTTTCTTATAAAACGCATAAGCAAGATTTATAAAAAATACTACCAATCCAATTACAGAAATATAAGAACCAATTGAAGAAATATAATTCCATCCAGCAAATGCATCTGGATAATCTGCATATCTTCTAGGCATTCCTGCAAGGCCTAAAAAGTGTTGAGGGAAGAAAACCAGGTTTACTCCAATAAACGTTAACCAGAAGTGTAATTGACCCATCCACTCTGAGTACTCGTAACCAGTCATTTTTCCAAACCAATAGTAAAATCCTGCAAAGATTGCAAATACAGCTCCTAAAGATAACACATAATGAAAGTGAGCAACAACATAATAAGTATCGTGCATTGCCGTATCAACTCCAGCATTCGCAAGAACTACACCTGTAACTCCACCAACTGTAAATAAAAATATAAATCCTAAAGCCCAAACCATTGGAGTTTTAAATGAAATAGATCCGCCCCACATAGTTGCTATCCATGAAAATATTTTTATCCCAGTAGGGACTGCAATGATCATTGTTGCAGCTAAAAAGTATGCTTTTGTATCAGTGCTTAAACCAACTGTGTACATATGGTGAGCCCATACAACAAAACCAACTATTCCAATTGCAACCATTGCGTATGCCATTCCTAAATATCCAAAAACTGGTTTTCTAGAAAATGTCGAAACGATGTGACTAATCATTCCAAAACCAGGTAAAATTAAAATATAAACCTCTGGGTGGCCAAAGAACCAAAATAAATGTTGGAACAATACTGGGTCTCCACCAGTTTGGGCATCAAAGAAAGCTGTTCCAAAATTTCTATCAGTCAAAAGCATTGTAATAGCTCCAGCTAAAACTGGTAGTGATAATAATAATAAGAAAGCTGTTACTAATATTGACCAAGCAAATAACGGCATTTTGTGCAGTGTCATACCAGGTGTTCTCATATTTAAAATTGTAGTAATAAAGTTTACTGCACCTAAAATTGAAGAAGCTCCAGCTAAGTGTAAACTTAAAATTGCAAAATCCATTGCAGGACCCGGTTGACCAGCTGTAGATGATAAAGGAGGATAAATAGTCCATCCACCACCAACACCTGTTTGACCTGGAGGGCCATCCATGAAAATCGACATTATCAATAGAATAAATGAGGTAGGTAATAACCAAAATGAAATATTATTCATTCTTGGGAAAGCCATGTCTGGTGCACCAATCATAATTGGAACAAACCAATTTCCAAATCCACCAATCATCGCTGGCATTACCATAAAGAAGATCATTATCAAACCATGCCCTGTAACTAAGACATTATACAAATGATAGTTCCCACCTAAAATTCCATCACCAGGGTGCATCAATTCCATTCTCATTAAAACTGAGAATGCAGTACCAATCACACCTGCAATAATTGCAAAAATTAGATACATTGTTCCAATATCTTTGTGGTTTGTTGAATAAGCCCAACGCTTCCAACCCGTTGGCGTATGATGATCGTCGTGTGATGCTGTTTGTGTATACATGTTATTTACTCGCTAGTTTTTTAAATTGATCTTCCTCTAAAATTTCTTTTGCAAATTTAATTTTCGCACCTGTTAGCCATTCCTGATATTCTTCTTCAGAAACTACTCTAACGGTTATTGGCATAAAAGCATGTTTAATTCCACAAAGCTCAGAACATTGACCATAATACGTTCCAACTTTTTCAGCTTTGAACCAAGTCTCATTTATTCTTCCTGGTACAGCATCTCTTTTTACTCCAAAAGAAGGTAGTGCCCATGCGTGAAGAACATCATTTGCCGTAATTAAAACTTTTACTACTTTATTTACTGGTACAACAACTTCATTGTCTACTGCTAACAATCTTGGTTGATTTGCTTTAAGGTCTTTATCTTCAATCATGTAAGAGTCAAAGATTATATTTTCGTCAGGATACTCATAGCCCCAATACCATTGATAACCAATTGCTTTAACTGTTACATCTGCTTTTGGTATAGCATCTTGTGAATATAGAATTTTAAAAGATGGAACAGCCATCACGATTAAAATTAAACATGGAATTAAAGTCCATAAGACTTCAACAGCTACATTGTGTGTTCTTTTTGATGGCACTGGATTTGCTGATGCTCTAAATCTTATACATGCATACACCATTAAAAATAATACAAAAACACTTATAGCAATTATGATTGGTAATAATAACTTGTCGTGAAAGTTCACGATGTCTCTCATTGTTGAAGAAGCTGCCTCCTGAAATCCTAGTTGCCAATCTTTTGGTTGGTTAGCAAAAGCATTTGTTGCTGGAAAGAATGATAGAAATATATATAAAAATTTTTTCATTTTTTTACCTTATATAGAGCGTCTTTAAAAAAAATACACTTTTACTTTTAGCGACAAAATATCAAATAATTGCGTAATTTATGATCGACAGGGCAGAAATTACTGCTGTTTCTGATCTTAATATGTTTTCATTGATCTTAATAGGCTGAACACCCTCAAATTTAAGAATCTCTTCTCTCTCCTCTTCAGAGAAATCTCCCTCTGGACCTATGATTACACACTTGGGTTTTATAGTTAACTTTTTATGATCAATTTTTGTGTTATTAGTATTTAGATCAGTAAATATTAAATCCATATCATTACTTAGAAAATTTTTTAATTTTTGAGGATCTTCAATTATTGGCACTGTTATTCTATTGGATTGCTCAGCCGCTTCTATAATTACTTTTTCTAATCTCTGTTTATTTATTTTTCTAACAATTGTTCTTTCAAAGATGATTGGGAAAAACTTAGTCACACCAAGTTCTGTTGCCTTTTGTATCATAAAATTAAAATAATTAGATTTAATTGGTGAGAAAGCTAACCAAAGCTCTTTGATATTTTCTTTCTGTCGTAATTGTTTGGTAACATTAAATTCAACTATACTTTTGGATATATTCAAAATTTTAACTTCCCATTCTCCGCTACTATTAAATAGAGAGAACTCTTCATTCTTCTTGATCCTCATAACTTTTAAAACATAATGAGATTGAGATTTGTCTAATTTGTCAGTCAAATTAAGAGATAAACTTTTTGAAAAAAATAATCTAATGTTACTCATATTAATAAGTTAGTTTATGAAAAATATTAAAGCAATAATTTTTGATGCATATGGTACTTTATTCGATGTTAATTCAGCAGCGGAAAAGTGTAAGGATAAAATTGGTGACAAGTGGGAAGGATTCGCAAATTATTGGCGAACTACTCAATTAGAGTATACCTGGCTTAGAAGTTTAATGAAAAGACACAAAAATTTTTGGCAAATTACAGAAGATAGTTTAGATAAATCCATGAAAGCTTATGCTATAGATAATTCAATGAGAAATGAATTATTAGATCTTTATAAAATTCTTTCACCCTTTGAAGAAGTTCCTGAGGTCTTAAAATCACTAAAAGAAAAAAATTTAAAACTAGCTATTCTTTCAAATGGTACTCCTGATCTGCTTTATGAATTGGTTAAAGGCAATAATTTAAAAAATATATTTGATGATTTATTTTCAATTGAAGAGGTTGGTGTTTATAAACCAGATTCTAAAGTTTACGATATTCCAACTAAGAAATATCAAATACAAAAAAATGAAGTTGCTTTTTTAAGTGCAAATACTTGGGATGTTTCAGGCGCAGGAAATTATGGTTATAATTCTATTTGGGTAAACAGAAGTGAGAATATTTTTGATAACTTGGATTATCAACCAAGTCTACAAATTAAAAATTTAAAAGAACTTCTCTATAATATTTAAATTAATTTCATTAAGGGGAAAAAGGGCTCGAAACCAACTAAGAGGGTCAGAATAAAAGCCCTTTCTCCTCGTTAGTGCTTTAGCAAATTGCAGGGTGCACAATCTTATGTTAATACCCGGTTTAATTTTGAAGTTACAAAAAAAAACCACCAGCTGCAGCGGTGGTTGAAATGTCGCTTTAGCTGGATTTGTAAAGCGCCCGCAATTTAACTTAAATCAGCGCTAACTAATATCAACATGAATAAATTGATTTGTCAAAATAATTATTATTATTGAATTATTTAATTAAATTACTATTTCAGAGTAATGAAAAATATTGAAGTAAGTAAAATTATTGATCCTATTTCTGCATCGGATGGTGCAGGAGTTAAATTAAAAAGAAGTATTGGTGTAGAGCCTAATTACTTTGATCCTTTTTTAATGCTTGATGAATTTGGTTCAGAAAACAGTGAAGATTATATTGCTGGTTTTCCACCCCACCCT
Organism: uncultured Pelagibacteraceae bacterium; assembly: GCA_902591535.1. GTDB lineage: Bacteria > Pseudomonadota > Alphaproteobacteria > Pelagibacterales > Pelagibacteraceae > Pelagibacter. The sequence continues at coordinate 26,113 of CACJBA010000009.1, forward strand.
CATCGAGGAATTGAAACAGTTACCTACATGCTAGCTGGAGATTTTGAACATAAAGATAGCACTGGTGGTGAAGGCAGAATGACTGCGGGTGATGTCCAGTGGATGAAAACTGGAAGTGGCATTATTCACTCAGAAATGCCTGCAATGAAAGAAGGTAAACTTCATGGTTTTCAATTATGGATTAACATGCCTGCTAAATTAAAAATGAGTAAGCCTGAATACATTTACATTGATGCAGACAAAATGAGTATTCATAAAGATAATGATAAAAAAGTTAAAGTCATAGCTGGAAAATTTGAGAATGCAGTAGGACCAGTAAAAGGTCATAATGTTGAACCAGTTTATTTTGATGTGGAGCTAAATAAAGATAAAAAGTTCATTTTTAAATTACCATATACTCATAATACATTTGTTTATTTAATTAATGGTGAAATAGAAATTGGTAAAGAAAAACACGATCAAATAGTTGATAGTACTTTAATATTGTTATCTAAAGGTGAAGATTTATGTGTTAGAGCTTTATCAAGCGCAAAATTTTTAGTAATTTCAGGTAAACCAATTAATGAGGAAATTGCTAGAGGTGGACCATTTGTAATGAATACAAAAGCAGAAATCTTGCAAGCTGTTCAAGATTATCATAATGGTACCTTTGTAAAATAAATTATGAAAGCTGTAGAAATTAATAAAACTGGTGGACCTGAAGTTCTAGAAATTAAGGAGATTTCTTTAGATAAGCCGGGTCCTGACGAGGTAACCATCGAACAAAAAGCTATTGGTCTTAACTATATTGATACTTATCATAGATCAGGGTTGTACCCATTAAAACTACCTATTGGTTTGGGTTTAGAAGGTGCTGGTGTAATTACAAAGGTTGGAGAGAACGTAAAAGATTTTAAAATCGGTGATAAAATTTCTTATGCAGGTATTCCTTTAGGTTCTTATTCTTCTCATAGAAATTATCCTACTAAGAATTTAGTAAAAGTACCAGATGGTATTGATCTTGAGGTAGCTGCAACTTTAATGACTAAAGGATTAACAACTTATTATCTTTTACACAAAACCTATCCAGTTAAATCAGGAGAAACAATATTATTTCACGCAGCAGCTGGTGGTGTTGGTCAAATTTTTGGACAATGGGCAAAAAGTTTAGGTTGTACTGTTATAGGTACAGTTGGTTCGGATGAAAAAGTAAATATTGCAAAAGAAAATGGATACGATCATGTAATAAATTACAATAAAGAAGACTTTGCTAAAAGAGTTTTGGAAATTACAAATGGTAAAGGTGTTCCTGTTGTATATGATGGTGTTGGTAAAGATACATTAGATGGATCAGTTGAATGTTTAGCAATAAGAGGAATGATGGTTTCTTTTGGAAATGCATCTGGTCCGTTATCAGATATTAATGTACCAAAAGTTATTCAACCAAAAGGTCTTTACCTAGTAAGACCTTCAATGCAACAATATCTTTCAACAAGAGATGAATTAGATGAAGCTTCAAAAACAATCTTTGAAAAAATTAGCTCTGGTAAAGTTAAAATTAAAATTTTTAAAAAGTATAAGTTAGAAGAAGTTATTCAGGCACATAAAGATCTCGAAGGAAGAATAATTCTAGGTCCAGCTGTAATAGTTCCTAATTAACATTTACATCCATATCTGACATATGAAGTTTTAATGCATTAGTTGAAATTTGAATTTCCCTTATAAAAAAAATTATTGAAACAATCATTGATAAACAACAAGATCCAAAGATTATCCTAGCTATTAAAACTTCGTCCAAATAAAGTGCAAATACTGTAAGCATGTTAAATAGGAATCCAAAGGCAGCAAATAATATGGTCCATCTTAAAAGAGTTATTCTTCCACTCAAATTAATAAACTGTTTTTTCCATTCTGGTGGAATATGCTTTTCGTAAACATGTTCATCGTGTAGCTGACGAACCAAAATACTTAATGAATGAAATCTATTACTATAAACACTCATTAAAAGTGGTATTGCTGGAAACATGAGTGCTGTAACTGTGTAATCTATATTCATACGAATCAATTTGATTATGAAACTAGCCTTTGTTATTTACAAGTAAATTATGAACCGAGTAAACCTATTTATTGAACTTACAAGACTAAAAAAACCGATTGGTTATATGCTTTTATTTTGGCCTTGTGCATGGGGCTTAACATTAGCTTATGATTTTTCAAAAAATATTAATAATTATTTTATTTATCTAATTTTATTTTTTCTTGGTGCAGTTTTAATGAGATCTGCTGGATGTATAGTTAATGATATTCTCGATAAAGAATTTGACGCAAAAGTTTTTAGAACTAAAGATCGTCCAATAGCTTCAGGAAAAATTTCAACAAGGCTTGCTATATTTTATTCTGTCATTCTTTGTTTGTTAGCCTTTTTTGTTTTAATAAACTTTAACTTATTTACTATAATCCTAGCCCTAGGTTCAATGCCACTTGCATTTACATATCCATTAATGAAAAGATTTACTTACTGGCCACAACTTTTTTTAGGCATTACTTTCAATTATGGGTTAATTTTAGGATGGACTGCAATTAAAGGTGAGTTAGATATAATTCCAATTATTTTTTATTTTGGAGCCATATTTTGGACACTAGGCTATGACACGATTTATGGATTTCAAGACATTAAAGATGATGAGATAATAGGATTAAAATCAACAGCAATTAAATTTAAAGGAAATGCAAAAAAGTTTTTGACTATATGTTACTCTTTATTATTAATTCTCTTTGCCTTTGGGGGATACTACATGAATTTTCACATTAGTTATTATTTTGTATTATTAATTCCATTCATGCACTTATTTTTTTATCAAATGAAAGTATTTAATTCTAGTGATCCTTTGAGTTGTCTTAAAGCTTTTAAAAGTAATAATTTATTTGGCCTTATAATCTTATTAAATATTTTAGTTGTAAAAATACTCTAATGAAAAATTCTGAAATTTATAAGAGACTGTATCATGATTATTCAAAAAAATATTTAAAAAAAATATTTTTATCTGTTTTCTTTTCGGTTTTAGTTGCAGGAAGTACCTCTGCAATTGCATGGCTTTTAGATCCCGCAATTGAAAAAATATTTATTGAAAAAGATAAATCATTAATTTTGATTATACCGTTAATGATTATAATTGCCTTTACGACTAAAGGACTATCGCTTTATCTTGCAAAAGCTACAATGATAAGTGTTGGTGAAAATATTAAAAAAAATTTACAGTTCGACATGGTAAAATCATTAATTGCTACGGACACTCAAGTTATAGATAAAAAGCACTCAGGTAAATTTATCTCTAATTTAACTTATGATGTAAATCACATAACATCTCTACTAAGTAATGCGATATTAACTTTATTTAAAGATTCTTTGACTTTGATTGGGCTGTTAATAGTAATGTTCACGCAAAATTGGAAACTTTCACTAATATCAATAATAATGATTCCTTTGGCAAGTATATCGGCAAAAACGCTTGGAAAAAGAATGGGTAAAATAGCTACGGAGGCTCAGGTAAAATCAGGGCATTTGACAACTTTTTTAGTTGAATTGTTTAAAAATCATAGATTAATAAAAATTTTTCAAAAAGAAAATTATGAAGGTGTAAAAGCAGATAAATATTTAGATGAACTAAAAGAAAAAAATAAAAAAATTCAAACTGTCTATGTAAGAATTTCTCCAGTAATGGAAACTTTAACTGGAATTATGATTGCTATACTTATATTTTATTCAGGTATTTTAATTTCAAAGGGTGATCTTGATATTAATAATTTCTTTTCTTTTCTAGCAGCTATGATGTTAGCTTACCAGCCTGTTAGGGCTCTCTCAACATTAAATATGACTATAAAGCAAGGTCTTTCTGCTGCATTACGAATTCTTCCGATTATAGACCATAAAAACAAAATAACAGACGCAGAAGATGCTAAGCCTTTAATCCAAAAAAATTCAGAGATAAATTTTCTTAATTTGGATTTTGCTTATGAGAAAGATGAAAAAACAGTATTAAAAAAAATTAACTTAAAATTTGAGGGTGGTAAAATGACATCATTAGTTGGTCATAGTGGATCTGGAAAATCAACGATTCTAAACCTTTTGCCCAGATTTTATGATGCTAATTCGGGCGACATAGAAATAGATGGTCAATCAATATACAAAACAACGATTAAATCGCTCAGACAAAATATTTCATTAGTCAGTCAAGAAACTACACTATTTGACGATACTATTCTAAATAACATTAGATACTCTAACGAAAATGCATCAAATGAAGAGGTTTACGAAGTGGCCAAATTGTCTAATTGTGATGAATTCGTTGATAAACTTCCAAATAAATATGAAACAATAATTGGTGAAAATGGAATTAGGCTCTCAGGAGGAGAAAAACAAAGAATTTCTATAGCAAGAGCAATGCTAAAGAAAAGTTCTATCATATTATTAGATGAAGCAACATCTTCGCTTGACTCCGAAACAGAGTCAAAGATTCAAGAAGCACTTAAAATTCTTACTAAAAATAAAACTACAGTGGTTATAGCTCACAGACTTTCAACTATTTTAAATTCTAATAAAATTTACGTTATAGACTCGGGAAAAATTGTAGACAGTGGAAAGCATGAAGATTTATTGGCTAATTCAAGCTTGTATAAAAATTTTTATGAAAAACAAATTCAAAAATAAATATGTATTTTTTATATCAGATAGTTTTGTCAATTATTTTATTGATATCTCCATTCATAATAATATTAAGATTATTTAAAAAAAAAGAAGACAAGATAAAGTTCACTGAAAAATTTTCTATAGCATCAAAAAAAAGGAAAGATGGATTTCTAATATGGTTCCATGGCTCAAGTGTAGGTGAAATATTAAGCGTAATACCCCTTATTAAGCATTATGAAAAAGATAAATCTGTGAGACAAATACTAATTACATCTAGTACACTGAGCTCATCAAAAATTTTAAAAAAATTTAAATTTAAAAAAACTGTTCATCAATTTTATCCGATTGATCATTTTATTTTTGTTAGCCTTTTTTTAAAATTTTGGAGACCTAACATAGCAATATTTATCGATTCAGAAATATGGCCATGTATGTATAAAAATATTAACAAAAATAAAATTCCACTTCTGTTAATAAATGCAAGATTAACAAAAAAGACTTTTAACAGATGGTATAAATTTAAAAATTTGACTTATTCAGTTTTAAAAAATATTAAAACAGCCTATCCTCAAAATTTAGAGACAAAATCATATCTAAATAAATTAGGAGTTGGTAATATAGTTGAATTGGGAAATCTCAAATTTTCTGAATATCAAGAGAGTTTTGATAAAATAAATAAACAATTAAGTTCATTTTTAAAAAATAAAAAATTTTGGGTAGCATCAAGTACGCATGATAGTGAGGAGATATTTTGTGCTAAAGCTCATATTATACTAAAAAATAAATTTAAAAATCTTATTACTATTATTATTCCAAGGCATATTCATAGAGTTAAAAAAATAGAGTCAGAATTACAAAAGTTAAATCTAAATGTAACTTTGCATAGTGATATTAAAAAAAAATTTGATAAAACAGATATTTATTTAGTGGATACATTTGGTGAAACAAAAAAATTTCATAAAATTAGTCCCTCAGTTTTTTTAGGTAAATCAATTATTAGAGGAGGAGGACAAAATCCTTTAGAAGCTGCTAGATATGGAGCAAGAATATTACATGGACCTAATACAGACAATTTTAAAGATGTATATAAATTATTAAGATCGTATAATTTCTCAAAAAAAATTATTACACCTAAACAGTTATCTTCATCGATAATTTTTAAAAAAAATATTAAATCAGGAACAAAAATTAAAAATATTGGAGAAAAAATTTTAAAAAAAACTATAAATGAATTAGATAAACATATTGTTAATGAATTTAAAAAAACCTGAATTTTGGCTTAAAAAAAATCTTATATCATTAGTTCTTTTACCATTAACTATCATAACTTATTTAATCAATTCTTTTAAAAAATTTTCTAATAAAAAAATTTTTAAAATTAAATCAATTTGTATTGGGAATATTTATGTTGGAGGGACAGGAAAGACAACTTTAACAATCTTAGTAAATCAAATTTTAAAAAAAAGGTTTAAAACAGTATTTATAAAAAAAAAATATAATAATCAAAAGGATGAGATTAATTTACTGAAAAAAAATGGTTCGGTCATTTCAAAAAAAAATAGAATATTGTCTTTAAAATTAGCAGAAAAAAAAAAATACGAAGTAGCTTTGCTAGATGATGGTCTACAACAAAAAAATATAAATTATAATTTAAAAATTGTTTGTTTTAATTCCTCAAAATTTATTGGTAATGGATATCTCCTACCTGCGGGCCCTCTAAGAGAGAATATTACTGAATTAAAAAACTATGATTGCGTATTTTTAAATGGAGAAACCAAATCTTCAAAAATAAAGAAAAAAATAAAATCTATCAATAAAGATATTGAGATATTTGAAGGAAGTTATGATCCACTAAATTTAAAAACTTTTAACAGAAACAAACATTTTTTAATGTTTTGTGGAATTGGAAATCCTGGAGAATTTGAAAATACATTATTAAAATATAAATTTAAAATTAAAAAAAAATTTATTTTTGCAGACCATCATAAATTCTATGACGAAGAAATTTTTTCTATAAAAGAAATAGCAAAAAAAAATAAACTGAGTATTATTACTACTGAAAAAGATTTTTTAAGATTGAGTTCAAAACAAAAAAAAGGAATAAAATTTATAAAGATAAAATTAAAAATCAAAAATTTAAATAAATTTAAAAAAATATTATTTAATATTAAATGAAAAATTTTTATCATCTTACTCAATATGTAATTATAATTTTTTTATTCATTTTATTTAGAATCATAGGATTTAAAGCTTCATCTAATTTTGGTTTTTTTATTGGAAAATATCTAGGTCCATTATTCAGATCTAAATTATCAATTATTAACAATTTAAAAAAAGCCCAGATAAACGGAAATTATAAACAAATAGCAACGAATGTTTTGGGAAATTATGGAAGAATCTTTGCAGAGTATGTACACTTAAAGAATTTTAAAAATGATAAATTAAATAATCATATATCAATTGAAGGAAGAGAGTATCTAGAAAAAATAAAAAATAACAAACAAAGTGTAGTTTTTATATCGGGTCATTTTAATAATTTTGAATTAATGGCTATGCAAATTGATAAAGCAGAAGTGGATTGTGCAGCAATTTATAGACCTTTAAATAATCCATATCTTAATAAAATAATGGAAAAAATTAGAAAAAGAGATATTTGCAAAAAACAAATAAAAAAAGGCCGATCAGGTACAAGAGAAATAATAAAATTATTAAAAAAAGGAACATCAATTGCACTTATGGTGGACCAAAGGGTAAGAGAGGGTGAAAAAGCTTTGTTTTTTAAGCACTTGGCTACATCAACAACAATTCCTGCCCAATTAATAAAAAAATATAACTGTGATCTCGTTCCCATTTACATAGAAAGAAAGAATAAATTTGATTTTAAAATGTATGTATCAAAACCAATTAAAATAAACAAAAATAAATCTTCTGACGAAATAACACTATTTATAAATAAAATTTTAGAAAAAATGATTCTTAAAAATGTTGATCAGTGGATATGGACTCATGATAGATGGAGGACTTAAAGGTCTAATTTTTTTCTCTTTTAATTGAAGCTTCAACATAGGAAAAATAGGCTTCTTGTTCATCAACATTCCAATAAGTTAGATTTTCTAATAAAATTTTTTTACCTGAAATTGCACAAATTACATGATCACCATCTTCAATGATCTTAAAGTTATTTGGTAAATACTTTAATTTAGCTAATTTATTTTTCATTTATAAGATATATAAGTGGTAATATGAAAATTGCAATTCTTGGTAGTGGTGGTAGAGAACACGCTATAGCTTTTTCAATCTCACAATCAAAAAAAGTCAAAAAAATATACTGTATTCCAGGTAATGCTGGAACATCTGAAATTTGTGAAAATGTTTTTATTGATATTAACAAATTTGAAGAAATCCAAAAATTTTTAAATAAAAATAATATTGATCTTGTAATTGTGGGACCAGAAAATCCATTAGTGAATGGGATTGTTGATTATCTTGAAAAATCTAATATTAAAACTTTTGGTCCAAACAGAAATGCATCACGACTAGAGGGTTCAAAAATATTCACAAAAAATTTATGCAAAAAATATAATATCCCAACAGCAAATTTTGGAGTATTTGAAAACATTAAAGACTCAAAAATATTTTTAGAAAATTCACAACACCCAATTGTAATAAAAGCTGATAATTTAGCTGCTGGAAAAGGTGTTTATATTTGTGAAAATTTTAAAGAGTCTTGCTTTGCAGTAGAGGAAATATTTAATGGCAAGTTTGGTGATGCAAAAAATGTTTTGATCGAAGAATTTCTTCAAGGAGAAGAAATGAGCTATTTTGTAATTAGTGATGGAAAAACAATTAAAAATTTTGGAACCGCACAAGATCATAAAAGAGTTAATGAAGGTGATAAAGGAAAAAATACTGGTGGGATGGGAGCTTACTCGCCATCAAGATTAATTAATAAAGAACTGGATGGGAAAATAATAGAAAAAATTATAAAACCTACCTTAAAAGGACTGCAGGACCAAAACATCAAATATAAAGGATTTTTATATGCAGGACTAATGATAGTTAATAATGAACCTTACTTAATTGAATACAATGTCAGAATGGGAGACCCTGAATGTCAAACAATTCTTCCTATGCTATACACGGATTTACTAGAAATTATAGAGTCCACTATAAATGAAAAGCTAGAAAATATTGAAATCGAATGGCTAGGAAAAAAAAGTTTATGTGTTGTTTTGTGCTCTAACGGTTACCCAGATCATTATGAAAAAAATATTGAAATAAAAAATTTAAATAAATTAAATTTAGATAAAAATAATTATCTATTTCATGCGGGTACTGAAAAAATAGATGAAAAAATTCTTGCTATTGGAGGTAGAGTGCTAAATTTCACCTCGTTATCGAAAGATTATGGTGAATCAAGAAAAAATATTCATGAAAATCTTAAAAAATTAAATTGGAACAATGGTTTTTATAGAAAAGATATCGGCCATAAAGTTATAGATAAATGAGAATAATTTCAGGGATTTTTAAAGGAAAAAAAATTTCAGATCCTTTAGACATTAAAACAAGACCTTTAAAAGATCTCACCAAAGAGTCAATTTTTAATATTCTTAAACATTCTAATAAATTCAGAGTTAATTTAGAGGGAGCGATAGTTTTAGATTTATTTTCAGGAGTTGGTTCTTTTGGAATTGAGTGCTTATCTAGAAAGGCAAAAAAGGTTTTTTTTGTAGAAAATTATAAAAATGTTTTGCCTGTACTGGAAAAAAACCTCCTTAACTTAAAATTAATAAATAATTTTGAAGTTATAGAGAAAGATATTTATAAAGATGATGTATTTAATTTTTTAAATTACAAATTTGATATCATTTTTCTAGATCCTCCATATAAAGACAAGCACTTAGAAAAAATATTAATAAATATCAAAAATTCAAAAATTCTAAAGAAAAATGGTATTTTAATATTGCATAGACATAAAAAAGAAAAAGAAATCTCTTCCTCAAATTTTAACATTATTGAAGAAAAAAAATATGGGATTTCAAAAATATTTTTTATTTCTTTCTAGAGTAAAATTTTTCTAGTTTCCTTTTTAATCAACTCAACAGCAGGCTGATCAAATGGATTCAGATTTAGTGATCTGCCTAGAAGAATAGTTTCTAAAATAAAAAAACAAAAAAGCTCTCCTAGATTTTTTTCACTTCTATTTTTTATTTCAAAACTTCTAAATGGAATTTTTTTTCTTTTAAATACTATCTCGGTTGCTTTTTTTTGTGCAAATATTATTTCTGATAAATTTTTATTTTTTAGAAAGTCATGCGAAGGTAATATATGTTTGTTTTTAATTTTTTCAGACTTATCTTCATTTACAACAAAAAAGGTATAAAAATTATTTTTAAATCCATCTAAATACAACTGCATAACACTGTGGTTATCTTTTGGCATATTAGAAACTATGGGTAGTAAACCTTTACTTTTTTTTCCTAAACTCTCTGAAACCAATTGCTGATACCATTTAAACAAATTCTCAGATCTTTCATCGTAATTAATTATTACTGAATTAAATTTTTTTTGTTTTACAAAATAAAGTGTACTTGAGACGTTATTGATTAAATGATTAATAAATTTTTTATTTTTAATTAGTGAGTTGAATTGTCTAAAGTCTTTTGATTTTAAACCCATTAATTCTGCAGGGAGCATACCGACTTCTGAAAGCACAGAGTATCTTCCTCCTATAAAGTTATTATGATGAATAACTTCAGCTTTTAATTTATTGGCTAAAATATAAAGATAGTTTTTCTTATTTTCTGTTATAAAAATATTTTTATCACTTTTTTTTATTAAAATATTAGCATTCACCAATGTTTCAATTGTATTCCCAGATTTTGAAATTATTATATTTGTATATTTAGTTTTATTTGATCTAGTGCTTGATTGAAGGTTATCAATAAAATCAAATTTTTTTTTTACTTTATTTTTTAAAAATTGATATATGGCTTGTGAACCTAATGTAGAGCCTCCCATACCTAATAATCTATAGTTATTAGATTTTTTAAATTTTTTAACAAATTTATTATCAAAACTATCTTGATATTTTTTCGATAAAGATTGAAGGATTGAATTATTTTCTTTAATTAAACTTTTAAAACTATTATTGATTTTTTTAGTCTTTAATTTTTTTTTAAAATTAACAAAATTAATTTCTGGAGTAAGCATTAATTTTTCTTAATTTTGTCTAATAAAGATTCCTCAAGCTTTTTGTTTAATTGATCTTTTTCAGAATTAGATTCTGAATTATCTTCGTTAGTCAATAGAGACTTTATGTTGTTCTTATTTTCTTTTATTAAAGACGTTTCTTGATTTGTTTTGGGTTTTGGCAATTCTTTATAATCAGGTGGCATCACTAAAGGTGCCTTTTTTTCAACTAAAAATTCATCTGAATTATTCTTTTTTTGATTGGAAAATCCTTTTTTTAAACCACTACAAGAAAATAAAAATAAAGATGTGCTTAATATAATTATTACTATTTTTAAGTGTCTCATGTTTTTTGATTTTTATTAAATAACTCTATTATTACCATAAAAAGTATACCTATTGTTATAAATATATCTGCTACATTAAAAATAAACCAATGAAAATTTCCTATATGAAAATCTATAAAATCAGGAACTGCTTTGTAATATAATCTATCAAACACATTTCCTAACGCACCTCCTAAAATCATTAAAAGTGAGTATTTCTTAAGTCCATCACTTTTAATGATCATAATAAAAATTATCAAAATAATAATTAGAATTATAATTGTTAATATGTTGTAGAAAATTTTTTCATTAAAAGAGAAGAGACCAAAAGCTATCCCTTCATTCCATATCAAATAAATATTTAAAAAATTTGAAGAAAATATTTCAGATCCAAATAATTTATTATCTAAATAAATTACATAAATTTTAGAAATCCTATCAAATAAAAAAATTATGAAAATTAGTGATAAATTAATTAAAAAACTTTTATCTAAATTTTTCAAAATCATTAAAAATGTCTTGTACAAGGGCCATCATTTATTTTCCAACAAACTGGACACTTCGATCCCTTTGCTTTTGTCGTGATTGCTGTAGTCTCAATATCATCTTTATAAGCAACTTCAGCTTTTGAGGTAATACAAAGTTCAGAAAAATCTGTATTTTTTGTAAGTTCTTTTAATTTTTCACTTAATTGTATTTTTAAATCTGCTTCCAAGCTTGAACCTATTTCTTTACTAGCTCTTTTTTCCTCAATACTTATATTGCAAATATTTCTGATATTAATTAATTCGACCCATTTTTCGCTTAGTTTTACATTTTTAAATTTATCAGGAAATTCTATAAATTTCTCAAGGTGAATGCTTTTTTGATTCTTAAATAATAATCTAAAAATTTCTTCTGTTGTAAAAGATAATATTGGGGCAAACCATTTTAAAAGAGCATTTAAAATAATATTAAGTGTCAAAATTGTTGACTTTCTTTTTTTTGAGTCAATAGAATCACAATAAAGATTATCTTTTCTAATATCAAAGTAAAAAGCAGATAAATCAACAGTGCAAAAATTTAACAATTCTTTATACAAATTATGGAAATCATAATTACTAAAATATTTTTTAAAATTACTGTTTAAAACATAAATTTTATGAAGCATTAGCTGTTCTAACTCAGGTAAATTTTCTACATTGAGTTCTTCAAAGTTTATTATTTCAAAATTATCATTAATATTTCCGAGTAAATACCTAAAAGTATTTCTAATTTTTCTATAAGACTCTGCATGCTGATCTAGAATTGAATAATCAATTCTTAAATCCTCTGCATAATTTGATGATGCTACCCAAATTCTTAAAATATCAGCACCATATTTTTTTAAAATATCATCAGGCGCAATTACATTTCCTAATGATTTAGACATTTTTAATCCTTTTCCATCTACAACAAAACCATGAGATAAAATAGATTCAAATGGTGCTCTGCCTCTGGTCCCACATGACTCTAGAAGTGATGAATGAAACCATCCCCTGTGCTGATCTGATCCCTCTAAATACATTGATGCGGGCCATTTTAAATCTTCCCTTTTTTCTAATACAAATGAATGAGTTGAACCACTATCAAACCAAACTTCAACAATATCGCTTAATTTATCAAAATCTTCAGCTTTAAATTTTTTACCTAAAAATCTTTGAGGATTATCCGAAAACCAGCAGTCTGAGCCCTCTTTCTCATAAATTGAAGCAATATTTTCAATAACATCATCATCTACTAAAATTTCTTTAGTTTTTTTATTTACAAAAATTGGAAGAGGTACTCCCCAAACTCTTTGTCTTGATACACACCAATCAGGCCTGGTTTCGATCATTGATTTTAATCTCTCCTTACCTTTGCTTGGATAAAAAACTGTCTCATTTATTGCTTTTAAAGCTGTATCTCTCAATTTGTGACTTTCCATAGAAATAAACCATTGAGGTGTCGCTCTATGTACAAGTGGTGCTTTAGATCTCCATGAATGTGGATAAGAATGAACTAATTCACCATTAGATAATAAATTTTTTTGCTCATTAAGTTTTTCTATTACGATTGAGTTTGCTTTAAATATATGGATACCCTCAAAAAGTTTAACATTGTTTGTATATTTTCCATCTCCATCAACAGTTTCTATTGCTTTAATTCCGTTGTTTAAGCATAAATTAAAATCATCAGGTCCATGACTTGGAGCACAATGAACAATTCCAGTTCCTTGCTCGGTTGTAACAAATCTTGCTTCAAGCATTGGAATATCATGCTCATATCCAATTTTAACAAAAGGATGATTACAGATAGTATTTTTGAATTCCTTTCCTTTAAAAGTATGAATTTTTTTATAATCTTTTATTCCACATTCTTTAATGACCGACTCTAATAAAGCTTCTGCAACAACTATTTTTCTATTTTTAAAATCACCATCATCTCTCAATTGTAATATCACATAATTAAGAGACTCATTATAGGCTAAAGCTTTGTTGGCTGGAATTGTCCATGGTGTTGTTGTCCAAATTATAATATTACTTTCGACTAATTCTTTTAAATCAGAAGATTTTACTGAAAAAGATGTATAAATTGTATCAGATTTATGATCTTGATATTCTACTTCTGCGTCTGCAAGAGCTGTTTTCTCAACTGTTGACCATAAAACTGGTTTGAAGCCTCTATATAAACTTCCCTCTTTTAAAAACTTTCCAAGTTCTCTTACGATTTGGGCCTCAGCTCCGAAACTCATAGTGGAGTAGTAATTTTCCCAATCTCCAACAACACCTAAACGTTTAAATTGAGATTTATGAACTTCAATCCATTTTTCTGCAAATGATCGACACTCTTTTCTGAACTCAACGATAGGAACTTCATTTTTATTTTTTTTATTTTTTTTATACTGTTCCTCTATTTTCCATTCAATTGGTAGACCATGACAGTCCCACCCAGGTACATAAATGCTGTCTTTACCATCCATTTGATGAAATTTAACGATAATATCTTTCAATATTTTATTAAGAGCAGTACCCATGTGAATGTTTCCATTCGCATAAGGTGGGCCATCGTGAAGAACAAATTTTTCTTTTCCTTTACTTGAGTTTCTTATTTCATCATAAAGATTTATTTTTTGCCAATAATCTAAAATTTCAGGCTCTCTTGTTGGCAAATTTGCCTTCATAGAAAAAGCTGTTTTTGGTAGATTAATTTGTGATTTACTCATTTAGTATTTTTTGCAATTTTTAAATCTGTTTTTATTTGAGCTTTTAATTGATTAACATTTTTAAATTTTTTTTCTTTTCTTATAAACTTTAAAAACTCTACTGATAAAAGTTTATTATAAAGATTTCCAGAAAAATTAAATAAATGAACTTCTAATAAGATTTTTTTTTGATTAAATGTGGGTCTAAATCCTAAATTAGCAATTCCTCTAAGATATTTAGTCTTATTTTTCCTTAGAACTTTAACAGCATAAACACCTGGTTTAGCTAGAACATAATCATGAATATCTATATTGCAGGTTGGGAATCCAATTTTTTTTCCAACCTGCCTACCCTTTTGAACTATTCCCTCTATGGTCCAATTTCTATTAAGAAGTTTATTTGCTTTTTCTAAAAATCCATTTTCTAAAAGATTTCTTATTAAAGAAGATGATACAA
>CACJBA010000010.1 GCA_902591535.1 uncultured Pelagibacteraceae bacterium
AAAGTTCCCCAATACATTGATTTTTTCCATTGAATTTTATCTAATAATATTGGAATAAATTCCTCTAGCAATTCATGTGTGTGCAATTTTTTTGATTTTGTCTTAAAAAAATAAAATTCTCCTTTATCGGTTTTCTTTTGGTAGAGATCATTTTTTATTATTTTATTTGACCTAACAAACCCGTCTAGTGCTACCTCTGGTGACTTGATATTTGGACCTTTGATTTCCTCAGATTTTAATACAGCATTTTTTTGAACACCTTCAAATAATACCACTAGTCTGTTTGGTGTTGAGTATGATGAACTTTTCTTAAATGAAATTGATTTCTCTATAAACAATTCATTAAAACTTTTAAGTAAGTCTTCCCTTAAATTTTGTTGAAGATTTGAGGGTATTTCCTCACTAAATAATTCTAAAAAAAACTCTGACATTATTTTTGACTATCTAACCAAACGCCTGCTGCAGATTTTGTAATATCTCTTATTCTAGCAATATAACCTGCTCTTTGTGCGACACTGATTGCACCTCTTGCATCTAAAATATTAAACACATGACTAGCTTTTAAACATTGATCATATGCTGGTAAAGAAATTTTTTTTTCTACCAAAGCTTTTGCCTCAGACTCATGCATTTCAAACATTTTCAAAAGTGTTTCTACATTCGCGTGTTCGAAATTGTATGCTGAAAATTCTTTTTCAGCCTGGTGAAAAACTTCATTATATTTTACACCTTCATCATTCCATAATAAATCATAAACGTTTTTTTCTTTTTGAGTGAACATACAAATTCTTTCTAAACCATAAGTGATTTCAACTGATACAGGTTTACAATCAAATCCAGCCATTTGTTGAAAATAGGTGAATTGAGTAATTTCCATTCCATCACACCATACTTCCCATCCCAATCCTGCAGCACCTAATGTTGGACTTTCCCAATCATCTTCAACAAACCTTATATCATGATCATTATGATCTATTCCTATAGTAGATAAACTATTTAAATAAAGTTTTTTTATATTTTCAGGGGAAGGTTTAATTAAAACTTGAAATTGATAATAGTGTTGCAATCTGTTTGGATTATCTCCATATCTTCCATCTGTAGGTCTTCTTGATGGTTGTACGTAAGCTGCTTTCCATGGTTTAGTTCCAAGTGATCTTAGGGTAGTAGCTGGATGAAAAGTTCCTGCACCAACTTCCATATCATAAGGCTGAAGAATAATGCATCCTTTTTTACTCCAAAATTTCTGAAGATTTAAAATTATATCTTGGAATGTTTGAATTTTTTTTTTTTCTTTTTTTACTTTAGAAACCATATCTTTGCCAAATTGATCTTTCATCTAAAATACTTGCTATTTGATCTACTTGATTACTAGATGAAGAAAGTTTTTGACTTAACCATCCTTTTGATTTTTCAAATTTTTTAATAATTACTTCTTCACCAAATTTATCTTTTAATATTTCATGTGCGTTACCAATTCCGTCAATCAATCCCAAATTTTTTGCTTTACTGCCTGACCAAAACTCACCTGAAAAAAGTTCTACATCAGATTTGTTTAATTTTGATCCTCTGCTTTTTTCAACAACATCTATAAAGTCTTTATGAAGATCCAATTGAATATTTTTTAATCTTTCAATATCCTCGTTTTTTTCTTCTAAAAATGGATCAAGTGTGCTTTTATTTTTGCCAGCAGTATGAACTCTTCTTTCAACCCCAATTTTTTTTATCAACTCAGTAAATCCAAAAGAAGAATATATCACTCCTATAGATCCAATTATTGAACTTGAATTTGCATAAATTTCGTCCCCAGCACAAGAAATCAAATAACCTCCAGATGCTGCTACGTCTTCAGCGAATACAATAACTTTTTTTTTATGTTTTTTTGCTTGTTGTCTTATAAAACTGTAGATTAAATGAGATTGAACTGGTGATCCTCCTGGAGAATTGATTGTTATAGCAACACATGTCGCTTTTTTAAGTGAAAAAGCCTTTTTAATTAGTTCTTCTTGACCTGCAAAATCTATACCTTGTTTAAATTTTCCAGCATTACCAATAACCCCACTTAATTTTAAGTGAGCAACAATTTTTTTCTTTTTAAAAAAAGAGAACATAGGTAAGTCTTACAGAATTATTTATTGAATATAAAGACTACTTATAATTGAAGAAACTGGTGCGTCAATTGATAAGTAATATATATAACTAAATTATACTAATTTAAAAAATGTTATGGGAACAGTTGTACAGCTTAAAAATCAGATAAATGATTCATATTTTCAGCTTAAAGACTCGGTTGAAGAAAAGCTGGTTTTGACAGAAGAAAAAATAAAATCAAAATTATCTAGTGACGTACAGCTGGTTCAAAAAATGACAGATTATCACATAGAAACTGGAGGAAAAAGACTAAGAGCATTACTAACATTGGGTAGTGCAAAATTATGCGGTTACACTAGAGGCTCTAGAGATATAAATTTAGCTGCGTGTGTTGAATTAATTCACAGCGCAACGTTGATGCATGATGATGTAATTGATGAAGGCACTGTTAGAAGAGGGAAAGAAACTTTAAACAAAGTTTGGGATAATCATTCGTCAGTTTTAATAGGAGATTATTTATTGAGTAGATGTTTTGAAATGATGGTAGAAGACGGAAACCTAGAAGTTTTAAAATTATTATCGTCCACTTCATCAAAAATTGCTCAAGGAGAAGTTCTACAACTTCAACACAAAGGTGAAGTTGATATGCTGGAAGAAACATATTTAAAAATAATCTCAGCTAAAACTGCTGAGTTATTTGCAGCATCAACTAAAGTTGGTGCAATTTTATCTGATGCAGGAAATAAAGAAAAAGATGCTTTAGAATTTTATGGAAGAAACCTGGGATTAACTTTTCAAATAGCAGACGACACACTAGACTATAATGCTGAGCTCAAACAATTTGGAAAAAAAATTGGTCAAGATTTTTTTGAAGGAAAAATTACGTTACCAATAATTTTACTTTTTCAAAAATTAGGAAATGAAGAAAAAAAAATTTTATCAAATATGTTTAAAAAAAAGTTAAGAACAAAAGATGAATTCAATCAAATTATTGCTCTTATAAATAATTTTAAAATAATTCAGGAATGCTATCAAAAAGCCCAGCACTATATAAATTTAGCCTCAAATTCTCTAAGTGTATTTAAAGACTCTAAAGAAAAAAATATTCTTAAAAGATTAACATCATTTAGTTTATCAAGAAATTTTTAAGGACTTAATAAAGACTTTATCCACTTCCCAGAGTTATCTTTATTATATTTTAATCTCTCGTGGATTCTGTTCTCACCATCTAACCAAAATTCAATACTATCTGGAGATAAAATCCATCCAGACCAGTGGCTTGGTCTTGGTACATCTGATTTGTTGTTATATTTTTTTTTGTAATCTTGTATAGATTTTAATAATTGTTCTCGAGAATTTAATTCTTCACTTTGCTTAGAAGCCCATGCTCCTATTCGACTTTCATACGCTCTAGATGAATAATATTCATTTGCAACCTGATCAGAAACTAATGACACGTTTCCATTAATTCTTATTTGTCTTAAGAGACTTTTCCAATGGAAACACATCGCAGCATTTGGATTTTCTTTTAATTCATTTCCCTTTTGACTATTTAAGTTTGTATAAAATACAAATCCATCTTTGTTGAAATCTTTAAGTAAAACCATTCTTACTGAAGGAATGTTTTTTTTATCTGATGTGGCTAAAGCAACAGCGTTTGGATCATTTGGCTCAGTTTTCTTTGCTTCCTCCATCCATTCATGAAATAATTGAATTGGATCGTCTACATCAAGAAAGCAACTATTAAGACCTAAAGAGTTTTTTTGATTCATAATTTAAACAAAATAATCTATATAATATAGATAATGTCATTTAATACTTTTGGAAAGCTATTTCGTTTCACAACTTGGGGAGAGTCTCATGGACCTGCAATTGGTTGTATTGTTGATGGTTGCCCTCCAAACATAACTCTTAAAGAGCAAGATATTCAAATAGAATTAGACAAAAGAAAACCAGGACAATCTAAATTTACAACTCAGAGAAAAGAGGACGATAAAGTTCAAATATTGTCAGGAGTGTTTGAGGGTAAAACTACAGGAACACCTATTTCTCTCATAATCTACAACAAAGATATGAGATCCAAAGATTATAGTAATATTAAAGATAAGTTCAGACCAGGTCATGCAGATTTTACTTATTTTAAAAAATATGGAATTAGAGACTACAGAGGTGGCGGCAGATCTTCTGCTAGAGAAACTGCAGCACGCGTTGCGGCCGGTGCAATAGCAAAAGTTGTACTTCAAAAAAAATTAGGTAAAAAATTTAAAGTAATTGGTGCAGTAACTCAGCTAGGAATTCTTGGATGTGATACAAATCAATGGAACGATAAAGTAATTTCAAAAAATCCATTTTTTTGTCCAGATAAATCAATGATTAAATTATGGGAAAAATATCTACTTGGTGTAAGAAAATCAGGATCCTCATGTGGAGCAGTAATTGAAATAAGAGCAAGAGGTATCCCGGTTGGTTTAGGTGCTCCAATTTATTCAAAATTGGATACTGACATAGCTTCAGGTCTAATGAGTATTAATGCGGTTAAAGGTGTAAATATAGGTGCAGGAATGAACTCAGCACAATTAAGTGGAGAACAAAATTCAGATGAAATTTCTTTAGAAGGAAATAAATTAAAATTCAATTCAAATAAAGCGGGTGGAATTCTTGGTGGAATTTCTACGGGCCAAGAAATTATTGCATCTTTTGCTGTCAAACCAACATCGTCAATTTTAACTAGTAGAAAAACTATAAATAAATTTGGGAAAAATACTTCAATATCTGTTAAAGGTAGACATGATCCTTGTGTAGGAATTAGAGCTGTACCAATTGGTGAAGCTATGATGAACTGTGTTTTACTTGACCACTACTTAATGAATAAAGCCCAATGTAGTTAGCTTAAATTAATTTTTCACAACTCTTATTGTCTCTTTTTGAAACAAAATATCAGCAATTTTCTTAGAAATTTGAGAACTGTTTAATCCAGCTTTATCGTACATTTTTTTTGGATCATCTTGTTCAATAAATTCATCTGGTAAAGTCATTGATCTAAATTTTAAACCTTTATCAAATACTCCTTTTTCAGCTAATAAATTTTTAACATGGGAACCGAAACCGCCTATTGATCCCTCTTCAACAGTTATCATAAGCTCATGTTCCTTAGCAGATTTTAGTATAATTTCTTCGTCTAAAGGCTTAGCAAATCTGGCGTCTATCAATGTTGTTGAAACTCCTTTTGCTTTTAATTCCTCTACAGCTAACTTGCACTCCTCAAGTCGAGTACCGAGGTTTAAGATACAAACTTGTGTCCCTTGTTGAACGACTCTCCCTTTACCAATTTCAATTTTTTCGTCTATTGATGGGAGGTCAACACCTACTCCAGTTCCTCTTGGATATCTAATTGCAGAAGGTCTGTCATTTATATCTACTGAAGTATTAATCATTTTAACTAGTTCAGCTTCATCGCTTGCTGCCATTACTACAAAGTTAGGTAAAGTTGACAAGTAAGTTATATCAAATGAACCAGCATGTGTTGATCCATCAGCACCAACTAATCCTGCTCTATCTATCGCAAATCTAACTGGTAAACATTGAATGGCAACATCGTGGACAACTTGATCATATGCTCTCTGTAAAAATGTAGAATAAATTGCAGCATATGGTTTGTATCCCTCAGTTGCTAGACCAGCGGCAAAAGTTACGGCATGTTGTTCTGCTATTCCTACATCAAACATTCTATTTGGAAACTCCTTGCCAAAAATATCCATGCCAGTCCCTCCTGGCATCGCCGCTGTTATTCCTATTATTTTACTATCTTTTTTGGCATGTTTAACTAACGTGTTTGCAAATACTTTTGTATAAGCTGGAAGGTTTGATTTACTCTTTACTTGTTCGCCAGTATCAACATTAAATTTTGACACCCCATGATAATGATCATTTGCTTTTTCTGCATAAGAATAACCTTTTCCTTTTTGAGTTTTGATATGAATCATTATAGGACCCTCATGTCTTGATTCTTTTGCGTTTTTTAAAATTGGAACTAGGCTTGATAAATCATGACCATCTATAGGACCTGCATAATAAAAACCAAGTGAACTAAACAATGTACCTCCAGTAACTGCTGAACGGAAAAAATCCTCTGCTTTTCCTGCTTTGGCACTAAATCTTTTTGAAAATGCAGATGTAATTAATTTTAAAGTTTCCCTAAGACTAAAATATATCTTACCCGTAAATAATTTTGCCAAGTAAGTTCTCATTGCTCCAACTGGCTTTGCAATTGACATGTCGTTATCATTTAAAATAACAATCATTTTTGTCTTTGATGCTCCAGCATTATTCATAGCTTCGTAAGCCATACCTGCACTAATTGCTCCATCACCTATGATGGCTATTACATTGGAAGACTTATTTTCTAATTTATTTGCCTCAGCAATTCCTAATGCTGATGAAATAGATGTTGAACTATGGGCTGCTCCAAATGGGTCATACTCGCTTTCAGATCTTTTTGTAAAACCTGATAAACCATCACCCTGTCTTAAAGTTCTAATCTTATCTTTTCTTCCAGTTAAAATTTTATGAGGGTAAGATTGATGACCAACATCCCATATTAATTTATCATTTGGTGTGTCAAAAACATAATGAAGTGCGACTGTCAATTCAACCACTCCCAAACCAGCACCAAGGTGACCTCCTGTTTCTGAAACAGCGCTTATCATTTCCTCCCTCACCTCATCTGCTACTTTTTGTAAATTATCTTCAGAAACTTTTCTTAAATCAGATGGAAAGTTGATATCATTTAAAAATTGATAATTTTTGTTCATTTTTTTCTATTCAATATATAGTCCAATGTTTCATTTATTTTTTCAGATTTTGAACCGTATTTTCTTAAATTTTTATTAATATCTTTTATTATCTTATCACAATACTTAATTGAGTCATCATAGCCTATTAAATTTATAAGTGTTGCCTTACCTTTTTTTTGATCTTTTCCTGTTTTTTTCCCAGCTTCCTTAGATTTGCTTTTCAAATCAATTAAATCATCAGCTATTTGGAATAAAAGACCGATTTTTGATCCAATATTTTCAAAAAATTTAATTTCTTGGATAGTTTTTTTCTTAATTATTGCTGGAGCCGCACAACAAAAACTAAATAACATTCCTGTTTTCTTTATTTCCATTTCTAATATTTTATTCCTTGATATTTTCTTTTTCTCATAGCTCAAATCTAAATATTGACCACCTGCTATTCCTAAATGACCTGAACATTCTGATAATTTTTTGATTAAGTTAATTTTTATATTTTCATTTAATTTCAATTTAGGACTTGATAAAATTTCAAAAGCTAAAGTTAGTAATGAATTTCCCGCTAGAACTGCTGTAGACTCACCAAATTTAATATGAGTTGAAGGTTTTCCTCTTCTGATATCATCATCATCCATGCAGGGTAGATCGTCATGAATAAGTGAATAAGCATGAATACATTCAACAGCTGACCCAACTATTATCAATGTTTTATAATCAATTGAAAATAATGACCCTAAGTCTATTAAGATTTTAGATCTTATTTTTTTTCCACCTGGAAATAAACCATACTTCATTGGTGACATTAACTGAGAATTTTTCTGTGAATTAATATATTTTTTAAGAAATATATTTGTATCTTTAGCAATTTTATTAAGCTGTATTTTCATTTTTTTTAGTTATCTCTTTAATTTTTTTATTTGTCTCTTCTCCAATAGATTTAAAATTTTTATGAAATTTCTTTTCAATAATATTATTTAATTTTAGAAGTTCTTGATAACTGTCAACTGAATTGTTTAAATCGTTTTCCTTCTCTAGAGACTCTATAATCTTATTTGCTTTTTCTGTAAGCTCATCAACTGAGTACTGATCATAATCAGGTGGTAATATTTTTTCTTTCATATAATAATAATTATTAATACATGAAATTTATTCAATCAAATATCAAAAAAGCAAAAAAATATTTAGACAATAATCATTGTGTTGCGGTACCAACAGAAACAGTTTATGGGCTGGCTGCAAACGCGTACTCGAATAGTGCTGTTAAGAAAATATTTAGTCTTAAAAAAAGACCGTTAAACAATCCACTTATTGTCCATTATTATGATATCCAAAGACTTAGGGAGGACTGTGACATCAATGATAATTTAGTAAAACTTTACAAAAAATTTTCTCCAGGCCCAATAACTTATGTTTTGAAATTAAAAAATAACTCTAAAATATCAAAATTTGTCACCGACAAAAAAAAAAGTATTGCTGTTCGTTTTCCTAAACATAAATTGTTCAGAAATTTATTAAAAAATTTAGATTATCCAGTAGCTGCGCCTAGTGCAAATATATCCTCAAGATTAAGCTCGGTTAAACCATCTGATGTAAAAGAAGAATTTGGTTCAAAAATTAAATATATTTTAAATGGAGGAAAAAGTAAAATTGGAGTTGAGTCCACAATATTAAATCTTTTAGAAAAACCATCACTTTTAAGATATGGAGGCCTAGATACTAAAAAAATTGAAAATGTTTTAAAAAAAAAATTATTAATTAAGACAAATTCAAAAAAAAAATTATCACCTGGTTTATTTACGCTGCATTACTCACCTGGGATACCTTTAAGAGTCAATGTTAAAAAACCAAAAAAAGATGAGGCTTATTTATTAATAAAAAAAAGAAAATCAAAATTGAAAAACTATTATTATTTATCCAAAGTAAAAAATATAAAGGAGGCTGCAAAGAATTTATATTCAACTTTAAGAAAAATTAAAAACGATGGTTATAAAAAAATTGCAGTTGAAACTATACCAAACAAAGGTCTTGGCAAAACAATTAACGATAGATTAAAGAGGGCCTCTAAATATTAATGACAAATTCTATTGAAGTAATCAATCTATCAAAAAAATATAAAGATAAAGAAGCAGTAACTAATATAAATTTTAAAATTAATGAAAATGAAATGGTTGGTTTATTGGGACCTAATGGATGTGGAAAAACTACAACTATTGGAATGATTTTAGGATTATTAAAACCAAGTAGTGGTAAGGTTTTAATCAACGGAGAGAATATTGAAAAAAATAAAATCTCGCTTCTTCATAAAATGAATTTTATTTCACCATATATTGAATTGCCTAAAAAACTCAAAGTTAAACAAAATTTAATTGTTTATGGAAAATTATATAATATTCAAAATTTAAATGACCGAATAGATCACCTTGCAAATAAACTTAGATTAAAAGACCTTTTAAACAAAATTACAGGAGAACTTTCTTCTGGACAAAAAAATAGAGTGAGTCTTGCTAAAGCTTTAATAAATGATCCAACGGTACTTTTGTTGGATGAACCCACTGCCTCATTAGATCCTGAAACCGGTGATTTTGTAAGGTCGTTTTTAGAAGATTACAAAAAGGAAAAAAAAATATCAGTTTTGCTTGCCTCCCATAATATGGAAGAAGTAAAAAGATTATGTAGTTCTGTTTTAATGATGAAAGATGGTTTAATAGTGGATAGAGGAACACCTGAAGAGCTAATAACAAAATATGGAAGAAGAAATTTAGAGGAAGTATTTTTAGAAATTGCGAGAAAATAAAAATGAATTTAATTAGAATTTATGGTCTTTTTTTAAGACACTTTTATTTAATAACTAGATCATTTCCAAGAATATTAGATTTAATTTATTGGCCTTCAATTCAAATTACTCTTTGGGGATTTATTTCAAATTTTTTTGCAGCTCATAGCTCTTATTATAGTGGTGCAGTAGGAGTTATTCTTTCATGTGCAATTCTTTATGATTTTTTATTTAGAACGAGTATTGGCTTTAATATGTTGTTTTTGGAGGAAATTTGGAGCAGAAATTTTACAAATCTATTTATTGCGCCGATTAAAATTAGTGAGATAATTGTCTCTCTAGTTTTTACTGCTTTAATAAGAGCATTAATTGGTTTGATACCAGCTATACTATTAACTTCTCCTTTGTTTGGTATATCTTTGCTAAAACTTGGTCTTCCTTTAGCATTTCTTTTCGTGAGTCTGTATTTGTTTGGAATAACACTTGGTCTTTTTGTTTCAGCAGGATTGTTAAGATTTGGACCATCTTTTGAAAATATTGCATGGTCTACCATGTTTTTATTAGCACCTTTCGGCTGTATTTACTATCCAGTTGAAACACTGCCAGGAATCTTCCAATCAATCGCTTTCGCACTTCCATTGGTTTATATTTTTGAAGAGACTAGAAATATCTTGGTCAATGGAATGGTAAATTATGAAAATATCATTAATGCAATCTATCTGAACGGCTTTTATTTAATTTTGTCTATATTTGTATTTTATTACTCTTTCGGCAAAGCAAGAGATAAAGGAACTTTAATAAATATAGGTGAATAAACTGGTGCGCCTGCTAGGAGTCGAACCCAGAACCTCCTGATCCGAAGTCAGGCGCTCTATCCAGTTGAGCTACAAGCGCATATAGTATTAATATTATATTTTATGGAAAAAAACATTAATTTTATAGTCAAAGAGGATGAGAAGAATTTAAGGGTTGATGTTTTAATTAACAAAAGAGAGGAATTAATTAGTAGAACTAGAATTAAAAATTTAATTTTAAAAGAAAAGTTAACACTAAATAATGAAATAATTAAAAGTCCATCAAAAAAAGTCTCAATTGGTGATACTATAAATCTTAAGATTCCAGAGCCTGAAATAGCATCCCTTAAACCTTACGAATTTAAATTAGAAATAATATACGAAGATGATGATCTATTAGTAATTAATAAACCTGCTGGAATAATCATGCATCCAGGGGCTGGAAATTATGATAAAACAATTGTTAATGCATTGATGCATTATGATAAGGATTCTTTATCAAATATAGGTGACGAGTTAAGACCTGGTATTGTTCATAGAATTGATAAAAACACATCTGGTTTAGTTGTAATTGCAAAAAACAATGAAACTCATGAAAATTTATCAAAACAATTTAGTGATCATACAATTATAAGAGAGTACCAACTTTTAATATGGGGAAAATTAAGACCCTCCTCAGGAAGGATTGAAACATTTATAACTCGTAGTTCAAAAAATAGACAACTAATGGAAGTTAGTAGTTCTAAAGGTAAGAAAGCTATAACAAATTATAAAACACTTGAAATTTTTGAAAATCAAAAAACACCAACTTTAAGTTTAGTTGAATGCAAATTAGAAACAGGAAGAACACATCAGATAAGAGTTCATATGAACTTTAAAGGTAATAGTCTAGTTGGAGATGACAAATATAAAAAAAAATATAAAAAATTAAAAAATATTGATTTTGATATCCAAAATTCAATTACTAAATTAAATAGACAATTTCTGCATGCAAAAACTTTAGGATTTATACATCCACGAACTAAGAAAGAGATGATTTTTTCCTCACTTTTGCCACAAGATCTAAATAATATTCTAAAAATGCTTAGAAACACTGAAGAATAATATATTGAAAATTAGGTAAAATTAATTAAATAAACACTGCTATGAGCACAACAATGAGCAACAATCTACCAATCCTTTCTAATGAAGGTGGACTATCTGCATATTTAGAGCAGATTAAAAAATTTCCGATGTTAGCTGCAGAAGAGGAATATATGCTAGCAAAAAACTGGAAAACGACTGGTAATATTAAAGCTGCAGAAAAACTAGTCACTAGTCACTTAAGATTAGTTGCAAAGATTGCTATGGGCTACAAAGGATATGGTTTGCCTGTTAATGAAATGATTTCAGAGGGAAATGTAGGTCTTATGCAAGCCGTTAAGAAATTTGAACCAGAAAAAGGTTTTAGATTAGCAACTTATGCAATGTGGTGGATTAAAGCTTCTATCCAAGAATATATTTTAAGATCTTGGAGTCTTGTCAAAATTGGGACTACTACTGCTCAAAAAAAATTATTTTTTAATTTAAAGAAAATTAAAAATCAAATTTCTCCAGAAACTGAAGGCGACTTAAGAGATGAACACGTTGATCATATAGCTAATAAGCTAGATGTCAGTAAAGAGGAAGTGGTGTCTATGAATAGAAGACTTTCTGGAAAGGAGTTCTCGCTAAATGCTCAAGTTGGGGAAGATGGTGATGAATGGCAAGACTGGTTGGTTGATAAAGAACTTGATCATGACTTAAAATTTGCTCATCACGAGGAAATGGAACAAAGAAAAGATTTATTAAAAGACTCTATTAAAGTTCTTAACGATAGAGAAAGAGAAATTTTATACTCAAGAAGACTAAATGATGACCCAACTACACTAGAAGATTTAAGTAAAAAATATAAAATTAGCAGAGAAAGAGTTAGACAAATAGAAAATAAAGCATTTGAAAAACTCCAAAAGCAAATGCTTCTATTAGCTAAATCAAAAAATCTTTTACCCGCAAACTAAACTTCAAAAGGGTTTTCAATTAAAATAGTATCATCTCTTTCTGGACTAGTTGAGATACTTGATACTTTTGCACCAATAAAATCTTCAACAGCAAAAATATATTTTTTTGCATTTTCAGGTAATGAGTCCAGATTTTTAACTCCATTTGTAGAAACTTTCCAACCTGGAAAAGTTTCATAAATTGGTTTTATTTTTATTTGATCTTCTACAGCAGTAGGTAAATAATCTAATCTTTTACCATCAAGCTCATAAGCAACACACATTTTAATTTCATTTAATTCATCGAGTACATCTAATTTTGTCAAAGCGATACCATCAATCCCTGAAACTTTAATAGTTTGCCTTACCAAAACACCGTCAAACCATCCGCATCTTCTTTTTCTACTTGTAACAGTTCCAAATTCTTTTCCGCGTGTTCCTAAAAGTTCACCAACATCATCTGTTAACTCTGTAGGAAAAGGTCCTTCTCCAACTCTTGTTGTATAAGCTTTTGTAATTCCAAGAACATAATTAATCGAATTAGGGCCACAACCGGTTCCTGTAGCTGCACTTGAGGCGACAGTATTAGATGAAGTTACATAAGGATAAGTTCCATGATCTACATCAAGTAAAATACCTTGGGCTCCTTCGAATAAAATTTTCTTTTTTTGTTTTTTAAATTGATCAATCTTTAGCCAAACTGGCTGAGAAAATTCTAATATTTTAGGGGCAATTTTAAGCAAATCAGATTTAAGCTGATCTTTTTCAAAAATTTTTTTTCCTAGGCCTTTTCTAATTGCATTATGATGAACTAGTACAGAGTTGAGTCTTTGATCTAAATTTTTTTCAGATCTTAGATCCATAACTCTTATAGATCTTCTTCCAACTTTATCTTCATATGCTGGTCCAATTCCACGTCTTGTAGTTCCTATTTTGCTTTTTCCTGCTGCATCTTCTCTAATCTCATCCATTTCTCTATGAAAAGGCAAAATTAAATTTGCGGACTCCGAAATAATAAAATTATTTACATTTACCTCTACACCTTTAGATTTTATTTCTTCTATTTCCTCTAATAAAGCCCATGGATCTACGACAACTCCGTTGCCAATAATTGATATTTTTCCTTTTCTAACTATTCCAGATGGCAATAATCTCAATTTATAAGTAACACCATCAATCACCAAAGTATGACCAGCATTGTGACCTCCTTGGAATCTTATTACTACATCAGCCTGTTCAGATAACCAATCAACAATTTTTCCTTTACCTTCGTCACCCCATTGAGATCCAACAACGACTATATTTTTCATTATTTAAATTTTCTGTTTACTTTTAAGGAAGTGAGATGGTTAATTGGGCCATGACCTTTTCCATATTTCGGGTTTGATTTAATTGCAGAATTTACATACTTAATTCCTAGCTCACAAGATTTCTTTACTGTTTTTCCACATGATAAAAAAGTTGTAATTGAGCTAGATAATGTACAACCTGTACCATGCGTATTCTTTGTTTTGTGACGCTCGCTTTTGAAGATCTTTATGTTTTTTTTGTTTATTAAAATATCTATTACATTTTTATGTTTTAAATGACCACCTTTAATAAGTACATTTTTAGCTCCTAATTCTATAAGTTTATTAGCAGCAAAAATCATATCCTCTTCTGTTATAATTGTTTTTTTAGTCAAAATTTCTGTCTCTGGGATATTGGGGGTAATAAGTGATACTTTTTTAATTAATTTTAATTTTAATAATTGAATAGCTTTAGTATCTATAAGTTTAGCCCCTCCTTTAGCAACCATCACTGGATCTAATACGATATTTTTAACTTTAATTACATCCAGAGCTTTCAGAACCATTCTAACAACCTCTGAAGAATGTAGCATACCAATTTTTATTGCATCAGGTCTTATATCTTTGCAACTATAAATAATTTGATTAAAAATTTCTTTTGGATTAATTCCAACAATTGATTTTACTCCTGTGGTATTTTGAGAGGTAACTGCTGTTATTGCTGTCATTGCATAAGAGCCTAGAGCAGTAACAGTTTTTATATCAGCTTGAATACCTGCTCCACCAGATGAATCAGATCCTGCAATAATTAAAACTTTGGACTGTGGTTTCAATTTATTTAATTTTTTTTGTAATCATATTTACACATTTGTATAAAAGAGCTTTATTTTCACTTTCTCCCATAACTCTTATTTTAGATTCTGTTCCTGATTTTCTTACTAAAATTCTTCCATTACCTTTGATTAATTTATCTGCATTTTTTATAATTTTTTTTATCTCTGGTTTATTGATTATATTTTTATCTTTAACTTCGATATTTTCTAAAAGCTGAGGTGTTTTCTTAAATTGATCAAAAAATTCACTTGCCTTTTTTCCTTTTCTTAAAGCAAAAAGAGCTTCTAAAGCTACTAGCAAACCATCTCCTGTAGTTGCAAATTTACCTAAAATAATATGTCCCGATTGTTCACCACCTAAATTAAAATTATATTTCTGCATTTTTTCTTTAACATATCTATCTCCAACATATGCCCTTAGAAATTTTATTCCTTTTGATTTAAAATATTTTTCTAACCCATAATTTGACATTAATGTTCCAACAACTCCCCCTTTTAACATTTTTTTGTTTTTCCATCTTGTTGCTAAAGCAGCAATAATTTGATCTCCATCTATTATATTGCTTTTTTCATCACACATTATAATTCTATCAGCATCTCCATCTAAAGATATTCCAATATGTGCTTTATATTTTTTTACAGCAGATCTGATTTTTCTTGGAAAAGTTGATCCACATTTTTTATTAATGTTTAAACCATTTGGTTTAATTCCTATTGCTATGACTTTAGCTCCTAATGATTTCAATAATTTAGGACCTGCCTTATAACCAGCACCATTTGCACAATCGATTACTATTCGTAGTCCTCTTAAGTTGAACTCTTTAGTGAAATTTTTTTTTAATATTTTAATATATTTTTTGGTGCCTGTTTCTAATCTTTTAACTCTTCCTAATTTTTCAGAATGCGAAAGGTTTTTTGAGATTTTCTTATCTATAAGTCCCTCAATTTTTTTTTCTATTTTATCTGATAATTTCATTCCATCAGGACCAAACAATTTTAAACCATTATCAAAATGTGGATTGTGAGAGGCAGTGATCATTATACCCATATTAGCCTTCATTTCTTTTGTTAGCATAGCCAACCCATTAGTTGGTAAGGGTCCTAGAGTATAAACATGCATACCAGCTGAAGCCAAACCTGAAACAAGAGCTGGCTCAAGTGTATATCCTGACAATCTCGTATCTTTTGCAATTATTGCTGTTTGTTTTCTTTTTTTTTGAGATTTAAAGTATGTTCCGCTAGCAAGTCCAAATTTAAAGAACATATCTCCATTTATATATTTACTATTGACTGCTCCTCTTATTCCATCTGTTCCGAAATATTTTTTTGTCATTAATTTTTGACTATCTCGTTAAAAACTTTAATTCCTTGCTTAACTTCATTAACATCATGAATTCTTAAAATCTGAATTCCTTGCATCAAAAGATATATTGAAGAGGCCATAGTTCCACCGATCCTTGTTTTGCTATCATTTTTTTTTGATATATCTTTAATAAATCTTTTTCTTGAATTCCCTACTAGTATAGGAAAACCTAATGAATGAAAAATAGAAACACCTCTTATAAGATTCATATTATGTTTCAAATTTTTTCCAAATCCAATTCCAGGATCTAAAATTATATTATTGTGTTTAATACCCTTAGACCTTATTAACTTAATCTTATCTTCAAAATAATCATATATATCTAGTAATTCATTTTTATATTTCGCCTTCTTTTGCATATTTTCTGGAGTCCCAACTGAATGCTGTATTACAAATGGAATTTTATATTTTTTTAAAATATTTATTGTTTTGGGATCATAACTTAACCCTGAAACATCATTAATCAGTTTAACTCCCATCCTAATACCATTTTCCATAATTCTAGACTTTCTTGTATCTAAAGATATTGGTATTTTTTTTACAATTAATTTTAATATCTTATTAATTCTATTCCATTCTTGCTTTTCATTTACAGGCTTCGATCCTGGTCTTGTAGACTCTCCACCAACATCTATTATAGATGCGCCACTTTTGTATAAATTAATAGCATGACTGGTGCCCTTATTTTTTTTATTAAATTTTCCTCCATCCGAAAAACTGTCGGGTGTAAGATTTAATACTCCTAAAATATTTGGAATTTTTTTAAAATTAAAATTAGAAAAATTTGTTTTTTTTGAATTTATTTTTTTAATATCAGCATTTATTTTTTTTTTTAACTTACTTGGTAATTTCTTGACTTGATTTATAGAAATTCTTCTGATCTTTTTTCTTGTAATAATCTCAACATGGTCAAAAGATATTTCTTTAATCTGATGTAACGGAATGGATTTTTTTTTATTTACTAAAATTTTAGATTTATTACCAAAATAGAAATTACACACTCTTGTGTAATATCTTTGCATTATTTATTAATGAACGATTTTAGGTTTCAAACCCATAGCACCCAGAGCTGAGTCTTGATCTTCTTTTGACTCAGGATTTTCTAAAGTTTTGTCTTTAGGGTATAAATTTTTATTAATTATATTCTCTATTTCTTCACCAGTTAAAGTTTCATAGGTTATAAGTGCTTTAGCAATTTTGTGTAAATCATCTATTTTTTCCGTCAAGATTTGCTTAGCTTTATTGTATCCTTCGTCAACAAGTTTTCTAATTTCCTTATCAATTTTTTGAGCAACTTCCTCTGAAACTGATTGGGTTTGAGTAACAGATCTGCCTAAAAATACTTCTTCTTGATTTTCTCCATATTCTACTGGACCCATTTCTTCACTCATACCATATTTTGTTACCATCGCTCTTGCAAGTTGAGTTGCTTGGTTAATGTCTGAACCATTCCCACCGCCTGCCCCTGTAGATATATTATCTTTTCCAAAAATTAATTCTTCAGCTACTCTGCCCCCAAAACAAACAGCCAATCTTGCCTTAAGATATTTAATTGAATATCCATGTTTGTCTCTTTCAGGCAAATTCATTACCATTCCAAGAGCTCTTCCTCTAGGTATAATAGTGGCTTTGTGTATTGGATCATAGCTTGGCATATTAAAAGATACTAAAGCATGACCACCTTCATGGTATGCAGTTAATTTTTTCTCCTCTTCGGTCATTACCATTGATCGTCTTTCAGCTCCCATCATAACTTTATCTTTTGCTTCTTCAAATTCTAGCAAAGTCACAATTCTTTTATTTTTTCTGGCTGCCAGTAAGGCTGCCTCATTAACTATATTTGCTAAATCTGCTCCTGAAAAACCAGGCGTTCCTCTGGCTATAGTTCTTAAATTCACATCTGGTGCCATTTTTATTTTTTTTACGTGAACTTTTAAAATTTTTTCTCTACCAATTATATCTGGATTAGAAACAACTACCTGTCGATCAAATCTTCCAGGCCTTAATAACGCCGGATCAAGTACATCAGGTCTATTTGTTGCTGCAATAATTATTACACCCTCATTTGTATCAAATCCGTCCATTTCAACTAACAACTGATTTAAAGTTTGCTCTCTCTCATCATTTCCACCTCCTAAGCCAGCTCCTCTACTTCTACCTACAGCATCAATTTCATCAATAAAAATTATACATGGGGAGTTTTTCTTTCCTTGTTCAAACATGTCTCTAACTCTTGAGGCACCTACTCCAACAAACATTTCAACAAAATCTGAACCAGATATTGTAAAAAAAGGAACTCCTGCTTCACCTGCTATTGCTCTAGCTAAAAGAGTTTTTCCTGTACCCGGAGGACCAACTAACAATGCCCCTCTAGGAATCTTGCCTCCTAACCTACTAAATTTTTTTGGATCTTTTAAAAATTCTACAATTTCCTCAACTTCTTCTTTTGCTTCTTCAACACCTGCTACATCATTAAATGTAACTTTGCCTTTGAGCTCATTCATCATCTTGGCTTTTGATTTACCAAAACCCATTGCTCCACCTTTACCACCTTGCATTTGTCTCATAAAGAAAATCCACACTGCAATTAATAATAGCATTGGAAACCATGATAAAAGTACTCCAAATAGAGAAGGCATTTTTTCATCTAAAGGTGCAGCTGAAATGCTAACACCTTTGTCTGATAATTTTTCAATTAAATTAGGGTCATTTGGAGCATAAGTTGAAAAAGAATTACCGTTTGAATAAACACCTTTTATATTGTTTCCTTGAATTTCAACTTTTAAAACTTCTCCTTTATCTACAGAAGTTAAGAAATCAGAAAAAATTATCTGATTTCCACCTCTTATATCAGATTGGGGATTTTTAAAAATGTTATAAAGACCAATAGTTAGGAAGACTATTATACCCCACATCGCAAGATTTTTTAAATTCATGTATTTAAAATAAGAATTATTGATAAATTAACAAGTGACAAAATAACAATAATTCTGTGAAATTAATACTCTTTTGACACTATAATTGTGTTATTTGCCTTCCTTATTACACAATTTCCTAATGTAATTTTAAAAAAAGCATTTTTTCTAATTAGCTCAACTGTATTCTCAATTTTTTTACCTCTTACTGGATAGTATTTCCCACCAACAATTTTAATTATTTCTGTCAGTGATCTAAATAGTATCTCCTCAGGTTGATTGAAAAATTCTTTATTTAGAAAAATTGAGTTTTTCCGTTTAAAAATAATTGAATTTTCAGTTATATTCTTTTCAGTAGAAAATTTAATAGCTTCATTGGCAAATTTTAGATTTCTAATTGTTAAATTAAATTTATCATCATTTAGACCTTCTAATTTTAATGTTTTAATTAAATTTCTAATTTTTACTCTTTTGAAATTTTCATTTTCATTTGAAGGATCCTCAACATAAGTATCAAAAACTTTTTTTGAAACATAAACCAAATCTTGTTTAGTAAATTTCATTAATGGTCTTATTAAATTTTTTTTTTTAAACTCTGATTTTTCATCAAAAGATAACATACCTTTTAAACCGCTACCTCTTAACATTCTGATAAAAAAATTTTCAATTAAATCATCTCTATGATGTCCTAATAAAATATAATTTATCTTTAATTTTGCAGATTGTTTATTTAAAAGAGCGTATCTTTTTGTTCTAGCGATTGATTGAATATTATTTTTTGGTTTTTTACCATTCCATTTTAAAATATTTAATTTAATTGATAATTTTTTTAGAAGTTTTTTTACAAAGCTTGCTTCCTCTGAGGAATTATTTCTTAACTTATGATCAACAAGAAAATAGTAAACTTTAATAGATTTTTTAATTGAATAAATCTTAGTTAAAAAAGATAAAGCTAAACTATCTGGACCCCCTGATACGGCAACAATAAAATTATGATTTAAATCAAGGTTTTTTTCAAATTTTTTATAAATCTGAAGAATTTTTTTATCTTTTAATTTATCAATTAAGAACTTATGAGTCTTTTTTGATGCATTCAAATTTTTTAGACTCATATTCTGCTTTTAATAATACTGACTTTTCGGCGTTAGGATATTGTAAACTTACACCATTTATCATTTTGCATCCTTGATCTTTTTCGCCAATTTGAACCATCGATACTCCTAGCCTTAATAAATTATCTGGTGCTTTTTTTCCTTTTGGATATTTTTGATATCCTTCAAGGTAAGCTGATGCAGCATCAGTATAAAGTTGTCTTATTCTAAATGTTTCTGCGTACCAAAATTGTGCACTGCCTGCTAGCTCATGATCTGAGTTAGTAGTAACAAATTCTCTGAAAGCTTTTTCAGCCGTAGCATAATCTCCAACTTTTAAAAAACTTGTAGCAAATTCATATTGTTTTTCAATCGTTATATCCTGAGGTAATATTTTTTCCTCTGCCTCAAATTTTTCCATAACAACTGAAGCTGTAGATTCAACTGACTCAATTTTTTGTGAAGTTTCTGAGGTTTCAGAATCTTTATAAGTAATTGTACCTAATAACTGAGGCTCAGAACTTCCCGGTAATATTTTATTTTCTTTAACCTTTGGCTTTAAACTTAGTTGATTACTTTCATTAGATTTATTATTAGAATTAATTGCAACCAATTCTGTATCAATTTCTTCAAATCTTATTTGATTATCAGCTTGAATTTTCGTTAATCTATTTGACAGCTTATCTAATTTAAAATTAATTTCTTCAAACTTATTGGTTAATTCTCTAAATTGATCTTCTACCTCAGACAATTTAAGTAAATGCCTAGTCAATACATCTTCAGAATTTAAATCTATACTTGAACTTGTGTCGCTATTTGTTGTTTTTTTTATTTCAATTGATCCAGAATAAACTGCTCTTTCAAGAGTTTTGAGATCATTTTTAATTATTTCTAAAGTTTCATATATGTTGTGACTGTCTGCATTAGAAACATTTAAAAATATAAAATTTAATATAAAAAATAATTTTAGGAAAATTAATTTAAACAAAAGTCTCATTAATATATGAGTTTATGATTATAAAAATGGCAAAAAAAAGACCCTAAGACTAATATATACTTAGGGTCTCTAAATTTTTGCTAGTTTGCTTTAACAGTAACTGATCTTCTGTTTTTTGACCAGGCTAACGGAGTTGATCCAGCGTCAACTGGTCTTTCTTTTCCGTAACTTAAAACTGTTATTCTGTCAGAAGAAATACCATAAGTCATCAAATAATCTTTAGCTGCATTAGCTCTTCTTTCTCCTAGCGCTAAGTTATATTCTCTAGTACCTCTTTCGTCTGCATGTCCTTCAACTACAATAGTTACATCAGGATTTTTTCTTAACCAAGCTGCTTGTGCTCTTAAAGTTTCTCTTGAAGCAGTAGTTAAAATCGACTCATTTGTTGCAAAGAATACTCTATCTTTTACACCTTCAGCAAGATAACCAACAGAGTCTGTTCCTGTATAAACATCGCCTTGCATTTGTCCTGCAATTGGTTCAATAGGATCGGCCTTTTCAGTTTCTGTTTTAGCTTCTGTTGTAGATGCTGACGTAGTTGTCTGAGTTTCAACTTCTTTCTTAGTTGCGCAAGCGGTTAAAACTATGCACGCCATTAACACTAAAAGTGTATTTTTAAAAATTTTGCTTAATCTCATTAAAATGCTCCTTGCTGCTAATTTCAATTAATTCAGTTTTTCACAACTAATTAGATGTTTCAAGTCAAAAAATCAAGAAATATTGTGATATTCAATCATAAGTTTATGTAATCCACAATTAATTGCTCAATAAAGATGACCAGGATGGGTCAGATCCGTCTGTAGGTGTTGTTATTAATCTCTCATTATATCCTGTTAAATCTATAGACCATAATTTAGCGGAGAAACCTTCTCCCTTTGAGTCAGTTTTAGTTTCTCGATAAAAAATCAAAACTCTTCCATTTGGAGACCACGATGGTGCTTCTTGGTAATAATTTTCTGTCAATAATCTTTCTCCACTTCCATCTGTTCTCATAACTCCAATATAAAATTTACCTTTATGTAATTTTGTAAATGCAATTAAATCTCCTCTAGGTGACCAAACAGGTGTACCATATATTCCATTGCCAAAAGAAATACGCTTCACATCACTACCATCACTTCTCATAATATAAATTTGCTGATAACCACTTCTATCAGAGTTAAAAGTTATATATTTTCCATCCGGAGAATAAGAGGGAGAAGTATCAATCGAGGGATGATTGGTAATTTTCTCTACCAATCTATTTTCAAGATCCATGGTATAAATATCTGACTTACCATCATTTGCAAAACTCATTATTATTTTTTTTCCATCTGGGGAAAATCTTGGTGCAAAAGTCATGCCAGGAAAATCTCCTACTACTTCTTGAGTTCCTGTTTCTATATCTAACAAATAAACTCTAGGCATATTTTTAAAATAAGACAAATAAGTAACCATTTGACTGGTTGGATTAAATCTAGGAGTAAGAACCAACTCATTGCCCAAAGTTAGAAATTTATTATTAAATCCATCCTGGTCCATTATTGCCAGTTTCTTTATTCTTTGAGTTTTTGGGCCTTCCTCAGCTACATAAATTATTCTTGTATCAAAATATCCTTTTTCTCCTGTCAACCTCTCATAAATTTTGTCTGATATAATATGACCTACTCTTCGCCAATTGGTTGGTACTGTGGTAAAAGCTAATGCCATCATTTCTTTAGCAGCAAGAACATCCCACAATCTAAACTCTACTCTTAATTTATCTTCTGTGTAATTTACTTTTCCAGTAATTAAAGCTTGTGCTTTAATTAAATTCCAATCCTCAAATCTAGGTTTTAAATGAGCAATATCGGGAGCCTGTAAAAATGCATTTTTATCCAGAGGATTAAATATTCCTGAAGTTCGTAAATTATTTTCTACTATCTGAGAAATTTCAGATCCAATATTATCTTTTAAAAGTATTTCCTCAAAACTTAATCTTGATTTCTCATCTATTGATAGAGGTGATACAGCTAATGGTAAAGGATCTAAATTTCCCCTAGTTATATCAACCTCAATTAAAGCAAAAGCTTTTAAAGGTATAAAAATTAAAATTAATGAAAAAATTTTTTTTATCATAAAAAATATATACTAACCTTCTAACATTTCTCTTGCATCAAAATTTAACTGTAGTTCTTTCCATCTTTCATAACCAGTGCTTGGAACTCTTAAAGGTTGACATAATTTTACCGCTCTCAAAGCACTTTCGGCTAGAACTTTATAAAAACCTTGTCCTGGCATGTTCATTCTTGCATGATCCAATATTTCAGTTTTTGTAATTGATCCATCTGGTTTTAATTCTAACTTAATTCTTACTAATAAGTTTTCGTTATATGGTAAGCCCAATGGAATACTCCAGCAACCAAAAATTTGTGCCTTAAGAGCATCTTCTTCACTTAATGTAAGACCAGTGTTTTCAATATTTCTTACTTGATCTTGAGAAACTTGATTATTTTTTTTTACAATCTCTGCACTCTCTTGCTCTTTTGCTTTATCAATCAACCCCTGGAGAGTACTGGTATCTACTAACTCTTTTTTTTCAAATTCAGAAACTTGTTTTACTTTTGTATCAACTTTATCAGGATTTTGTTTTTTTTCTTCTTTAGTTTCAATTTTTTTTACAGTTTTTTCTGGGAGAGGTACAGCTTCAGGTTTTTCGTTTATTATTTTTTTATTTTTCTCATTTGAAACAACCGTTTTTGTTTTATTTTTTTTAACTTTTTTAGGCGGAGCTTGCTCAGAAACTAATTTTTTTTCTTTTTCTTTTGCTTTTTCAATTGTTTTTTTAGCTTTTGGTGCGTAGGGGATATTTGTTTTCTCTGCAATTTGAATTAGTTCAACTGAAACAATAGGGGGTATATCTAGTGGTTTTTTGGTTAAAAACGGTAAACTCATAGCTGTAATAAAAATTATGAAAACATGCAAAACAGAAGAAATGATTATACTTCTATTCACTTGAATTACCTTTGTTTAAGAGGTTCTGATATTAAAGCTACTTTTGTAAACCCTGATCCAGAGAGAAGGCCCATAATTTCAAGAACTCTTCCATAATTTATTGTTTTATCACCTCTTACATATATTCTAGTATCTGTTCTGTTTTTTGATACAGCTAAAACTTTTGCAATAATATTATCATATTCAACTTTTGCTTCTTGTATAAATATTTCTCCTTTGGCATTAATTGATAGAGTTAAAGGTTCATTTTCTTCAGGTAAGGAATCCGCTGAACTTTCTGGTAAATCAACCTGGACACCTACAGTTAGTAATGGTGCAGTTACCATGAAAATAATTAATAAAACCAACATCACATCAACAAAAGGAGTAACATTAATTTCACTCATTGGTTCTTTTGAGGAACGATTTAATTTAAAAGCCATTTAAATTATGGTTAAAAATCTTTTTGAAAAGTTTTCTAATTTTTCAGAATACTTTTTTGAGTCATTATTAAATTTATTATACGCAACTACAGCAGGTATAGCTGCTAGTAGTCCTAAAGCAGTTGCAAACAATGCCTCTGCAATACCTGGGGCAACTATAGCTAGACTTGTATTTCGCGAAATTGCAATTGATTGAAAAGAATTCATAATACCCCAAACTGTACCAAATAGACCAATAAATGGAGCTGTAGATCCTACTGTTGCTAAAAATGTAAAACCTTTTTCAATCTTTGTCATTTGTCTTTCAATTCCAGCTTCTAATGACGCGCTCATTCTTTCACTTAGGTTTACTCTCGATTTTTTTTTTAACAAACCTTCCATTGCATCCTGGAAGACTAATGACATAGGGTCCTCAAGTTTATTTGGTAAACTATTATAAAATGTTTCTGCGGACTTAGAGTTCCAAAATTTCTCCTCAAATTCTTCAGAAGTTTTGTTTATTTTTTTAAACAGTTTAAATTTATCAAATATAATAGCCCAAGAATAAACTGAGCACAGAATTAGTATAATCATTACAGATTTAACAACTATATCGGCCCTTAAGAATAAACTAAACAATGAGAAATCAGTATTTGTTCCTAACTCAACTGCTTTTGCTGCTATATCTGCTTCCATTCTTACTCATCACACTTAAATGTGTCATGATTTTGTCTATTAATTTAAATTGATTATTCTTCTTTTTGATAAGTTTCGTAGAAAAAACTAGCTATTAGGATAGCATCCGCCTTGTTATTATCTTTCTTTTTTGACAATTGTGCTGAAAAATATGGAAAAATTTCAATAGCTCTTGTTCTGCTCGCATCTTTTTCTGAATTAATAAGGTTAAAATATTTTTTCCACTTAGCAGGCCTAACATAATAAACAGGTAAACTCATTGCGCTGCATATCCCTTTTAAAATACCAAAAGATTGACCAAAATTAAACATACTAGTAACGCCTTGGCCAGGCATTGCAGAAACTTGTTCGATTACTACCTTTATATTTTTTTTATCAAATTTATTTATTCTTTCACTAATTTCATTAAATATTTGAGCTCCATTTACTTGTCGCTTATTCTTCTTGCCATCTGTCATAGTTGGCATTTCAATTACGTCTTTAATTATACCATTCTCAAAAAAACATATTGATCCTGAGATGCCTGGATCAATTCCAATAATCATCATTAAATACCACCCAAATGAACATTTGAATAAACGTTCTGTACATCGTCATCTTCCTCAAGAGTTTCTAAAAAATCTACAACACTATCTTTATTATCTTTATTTACTTCAACACTATTTAAAGGGACCCATTCAATTTCTGTAGAAATAAAATTCACAATAATTTTCTCTAAATTTTTTTTAACATTATAAATCTCACTCATTTGACACTGGACTTCATGATAATCCTCATAAGACAAACATTCATCAGCTCCGGATTCTATCGCTAAATCTAAAATTTTTTCATCAGATATCTCTTTTTTATCAATTTTAATTATACCCAATTGTTGAAAATTATGAGAGGCAGAACCTTGGGTTCCCAGGCTCCCACCACTCTTTTGAAAAATAGTTCTAATATTTGATGCGGTCCTATTTTTGTTGTCTGTTAAAGTTTCAACTATAACAGCAATCTTTTCTGGTCCAAATCCCTCGTATCTTAAATTTTCAAAATTTGCTCCTGTAGCTGCAGAAGATTTATCTATTGCTCTTTCAATATTATCTTTGGGCATATTTGCAGATCTAGCAGCCTGTACTGCAGATCTTAGTCTAGGGTTCATTGTTGGATCTTTGTCACCAAGTTTTGCCGCAACAGTAATCTCTTTAGATAATTTTGAAAATATTTTTGATCTTTGCTTATCAGCCTTACCTTTTTTATGTTTTATTCCTGCCCAATGCGAATGTCCTGCCATGATCTTTAAATATTTTTTAGTTGATCTCCGTATACATAGCTTTTGATGTCTATTGCTAAACCTGTTTTTATATCACAATCTACTATAACACCACACAAAGTAGCATCTCCATTAGCGGGAAAGTGTTTCACTGAATTCTTTTTTAAAAATCTATTCAAGGAATTTTCTTTATTCATTCCAATCACTGAATCATAATCCCCACACAT
This sequence comes from uncultured Pelagibacteraceae bacterium, assembly GCA_902591535.1. GTDB lineage: Bacteria > Pseudomonadota > Alphaproteobacteria > Pelagibacterales > Pelagibacteraceae > Pelagibacter. The sequence goes on from CACJBA010000010.1 coordinate 26,504, forward strand.
ACCTGCATCGGTTTGATATCCAGTGCCATTATTAAGTATTCTGGCATCATTTGTTGGAATATGAGTATGGGTTCCAACCACGAGAGTTGCCTTTCCATCAAATAGATGTCCTATAGCATTTTTTTCGCTAGTAATTTCACCATGGAAATCAACTACAAGTAAATCAAAATCCTTTTTCATTTCATTTTCTTTTAAAAATTTTTGAGAAGCTTCAAAAACATCTTCACACTTTTTCATAAAAACGTTGCCCATCAAATTAAGAACTCCAATTTTTATATCATTCTTTGTTTTGTAAATCCGAAATCCTTTTCCTGGTGCAGGTTCAAATAAATTTTTAGGTCTTAATAATCTTTCCTCTTTATCAATAAATTCCATAATTTCTTTTTGATCCCAAACATGATTGCCAGTTGTGATAACATCAACTCCACAATTAAAAAAATCCTTGCATATTTCTTTAGTTAGCCCCACACCTTGAACTGCTGCATTTTCACCGTTTACTATTACAAAATCGATTTTGTTTTTATCAATTTCATTTAATAAATTACTTGTTAATTTAGAACATCCTGAAATTCCAACAACATCTCCTAAAAATAAAATTCTCATTGTATAATTTTTTTCTCCGTTATTATTAAATCAAGTTTCTTATCATGATTATTGATAGGTATTTTTTTTATCTCCTGGTATGAAAATCCTAATCCAATTTTAAATATTTTTTTAATTTTAGATACTTTTTCTAAATAACGATCATAAAATCCTCCACCATAACCTAATCTATTCAAATCATCATCATAAGCTACTAAAGGAACAAATATTATATCTGGGTAAATTTTCTTTCCTAAAGTTGGCTCAGCAATTCCATACTTATTAATTTTTAAAGGATCTTTATTTGTCCATTCAAAAAAATCCATTTGGTTATTTTCTCTAATTATTGGTAGGGAAATATTTGCCTTTTTGTTTCTTAAAAAATAAAGCATATCCAAATCATCAATCTCATGATTACAAGGGTAATACCCTCCTACATTTTTGAAATTAATTTTATTTTTTTTTAAAAATCGATAAATTTTAACAGGATCTAGACTAAGTTTTTTATTCGAATTTTTTTTTCTAAGATTTAAAATTTTACTTCTTAGCTTAGATTTACTCACAGATCTACTTTGAAATGTTTTCTAATTTTGCTTTTTTTACAAAATTTGATATTTGATCAGCAGCTTCATCAATTAAATTTTCGTATTTTTTTTGATTATCGTCAATTTCTTGTTTTAAATTTTCATGATCAAGATTTAGTTTTTCAATTTCAGATTCTTTTCTGTCCCTGTAATCATAAATTAAAGATTTTAGTTCTTTAAATTTGTTTGATAGATCTTTTAATTCATCCTTTTTTTGGTCTACTTTCTTCTTTGTTTCATAATATTCATCCATTATTTTTACAGCTGTAATTAATAATAATTTATTTTCACCTAGATTTCCCAAATCATTTTTTAAATTATTAAACTTTTTGTTAATCTGAATTAACAATTCTTCTAAGTGCTCCTCTTGTCCATCTTCGCAAGCGAGCAAAAACTCTTTATTATTAAATTTTATACTTACATTTGCCATTTATCTATTTCATCCAATAGTGTGTCGGTTTCTTGATTAAGTTCGTCAATTTTTTCAGAAAATTCAATTTGTTTTCTTTCTTCCAACTTTTCTTTATTTTTTAAATCCTCAAGTTTTTTTGATAAATTTTCATGTTCCTCGAGTAACGTTTTATATTTTTCCTCAATCTGTGTTTTTTCAATTTCTAATTGATTTTGTTTTGTGCTTAAATTTTCGATATTTTTTTGTAATTCAGGATTTGTTAGATCTAAATTTTTTAATTCCTCTAATGCAATATTTAATTTTTTTTCTTTTTCGTTTATAGAATTCATATATATATGTTTATATTATTAAATAGATTCTTCTTAGTCTAGTCAGGATAATTTTGAGCAAACTACACAATGATTTAGCTAATTGCATCAGATTTTTATCAATTGATGCCGTTCAAAAAGCAAATTCAGGTCACCCAGGAATGCCAATGGGTATGGCAGATGTTACAACGGTGTTGTTCAAAAATTTTTTAAGATTTAACCCAAAGAATCCAGATTGGTTAAATAGAGATAGATTTGTTCTGTCTGCTGGTCATGGTTCTATGCTTTTATATTCATTGCTTTACCTAACGGGATATAAAAGCATATCAATAAATAATATCAAAAAATTTAGGCAGCTTAATTCTATTTGTGCTGGACATCCTGAGTATCATCCGAAAACAGGTATTGAAACTACAACGGGACCTCTTGGACAAGGTATATCTAATGCAGTTGGTTTTGCAATAGCTGAAGAAATTTTAAAAAATAAATTAGGTAAAGATTTAATTAATCACAAAACTTATGTTTTAGCTGGAGATGGATGCTTAATGGAAGGAATAAGTCATGAAGCGATGAGTTTGGCGGGACATTTAAAACTTAAAAATTTAGTTATGCTATTTGACAACAATTCAATTTCAATTGATGGTCCAACAAATCTCGCGGTTTCAGATAATTTTAAAAAAAGATTTGAAGCATATGGTTGGGATTATATTTCTATCAACGGTCATAATGAAAAAGAAATTTTTAAAGCACTAAAAAAAGTTCAAAAAGCTAAAAAACCTAGTGTGATTTCTTGTAAAACTAAGATTGGATATGGTTCACCGAATAAATCAGGAAAAGCATCGTCCCATGGAAGTCCATTGGGAGTAGATGAAATCAAGCTTGTAAGAAAAGCCTTAAATTGGAAAACCAAACCTTTTGATATCCCAAATAAAATTTTAAATGAATGGAGAAAAATTGGCCAAAGAGGTGAAATTTTAGAAAAAAAATGGAACAAAGTATTAAAAAGAAAAAAAATAAAATTTAATCAAACTTTAAAAAATAACTTTACTACAGTGCTTAAAAAAGAAAAAGAGAATGCAATAAAGGAGCCAAAAAGTTTAGCTACTAGAAAATGTTCAGAAATAACATTGAACGCACTAACAAAACAAAAAAATAATTTGATTGGTGGTTCTGCTGATTTAGCTGGATCAAATAATACTAAAACTAAAAACCATAAAATAATTGAACCTGGAGATTTTGCTGGTGACTACATTCACTACGGAGTGAGAGAACACGCAATGAGTGGGGTTATGAATGGCATTGCGCTTCACAGTAATCTAATTCCCTATGGAGGTACTTTTTTAATATTTTCTGATTATTGCAAACCTTCGATCAGATTGTCTGCCTTAATGAAAAAAAGAGTCATTTATGTAATGACTCATGACTCTATTGGGCTCGGAGAAGATGGCCCTACCCATCAACCTATAGAACAGCTTTCAGGCTTACGTGCTATACCTAACCTAAATGTATTCAGACCTGCAGACAGAATTGAAACTATCGAGTGTTGGGAACATGCATTAAAAAGCTCAAAAACACCTAGCGTGCTATCTTTAACAAGACAAAACTTAAATCCAGTAAGAAAAACATACTCAAATAAAAACTTATGCTCATTAGGTGCTTATGAAGTTTTAAGAACAAATAAAAAAATTAATCTAACAATATTAGCTAGTGGATCTGAAGTTAATCTAGCGTTGGAGATTAGCCATAAATTAGCCAAAGATAAAATATATTCCAAAGTGATATCAATGCCTTGCATGGAACTTTTTGAATTACAATCAAAATCTTATAAAAATAAAATTTTAGAGGAAACAAAATTTAAAATATCCATTGAAGCTGGATCAAGCGATTGTTGGAAAAAATATGTAGGTGATAACGGTATTGCTTTTGGAATTGATGAATTCGGAAAAAGTGCACCCTATAAAGATATTTATAAATATTTTGGACTAGAGAGTACAAACATTAAAAGTATCACTAAAAAATTAGTAAATAAATAAAATGACAATTAAAATTGGAATTAATGGAATGGGACGGATTGGTCGTATGGTTGTTAGATCGATTGTCGAAAGTAAAAATAAAAATTTAAAAATTAATCATATAAACAACAGGTCAAATTCAGAAACTACATCTAAATTAATCAAATATGATTCTATACATGGAAAATTAAATGCTGATTTAGAATATGATCCAAATCATTTAATAATTAATAAAAATAAAATTACATTTTCTCAAGAAACAAAAATTGAAGACATAAATTGGAAAAAACATGATGTTGATTATGTTTTCGAATGCACTGGAAAATTTAATTCGAAAGAAAAACTTCTTGCTCATATAGAAAATGGTGCAAAAAAGGTGATCGTTTCTGCTCCATGTAAAAATGCTGATAAAACAATAGTATTTGGTGTTAATGAAAATATAATTACTAAAGAGGATAAAATAATATCTGCAGCTTCATGCACAACCAATTGTCTAGCACCAGTAATCAGTATTCTTGATCAAAATTTTGAAATTGAAAAAGGTTTTATGACTACAATTCATGCATTTACTAGCGATCAGAGAATTTTAGATAACTCTCACAAAGATCCCAGAAGAGCGAGATCTGCAAGTCAATCGATCGTTCCTACCTCAACAGGAGCTTCGAAAGCAATAGGAGAAATAATGCCAAACCTCAAAGGGAAACTAGAAGGTATTGCGATGAGAGTACCTACTCCTAATGTTTCTCTCGTTGAATTGGTCTTTTGTACAAAAAAAGAAATTAATATAAAAAAAATCAATAACGCTTTTGAACAAGCATCAAAAAATAAATTAAAAAATATTTTAGAAGTTACTAATGAAAAATTAGTATCTATAGATTTTAATCATCATCCTGCTTCTGCAATTGTAGATGCCTCTTTGACAAATGTAGTTGGAAGCAATATGGGTAAAATATCAGCCTGGTATGATAATGAATGGGGCTTTTCTAATAGAATGTGTGATATTGCTGAAACTTTGCATAAAATCTCTTAATGAGAAGCATTATAAACGAAAAAAATCTAAGCAATAAAAAAATATTATTAAGACTAGATTTAAATGTTCCTTTAGAAAAAAACAAGATAACAGACACAACAAGAATCGATAAAATTCTTCCTACTTTAAATTTTTTGATAAAAGAAAAAGCTAAAATTATAATTTTATCTCATGTTGGAAGACCAAAAGGTAAAATTGTTAAAGAACTCTCTCTTGAACCAATCCGTGTAGAATTAGAGAAAAAATTAAGTAAAAAAATTAAGCTCATCAGTGAAAATATTAAAGAAATAAAAAATAAAAATTTCTTTAATAATTATAATGAGGAAATTTTAATTTTAGAAAATATCAGATTTTATTCTGAAGAAGAGGAAAACGATAATAAGTTTGCAGAACACCTATCGTGTCTTGGAGATATATATATAAATGATGCTTTTTCATGCTCACATAGAGCTCATGCTTCAATTCGTGAGATGCCAAAATTCCTTCCCTCATTTTCTGGTTTACAGTTAGATTTAGAAGTGAATGCGCTCACTAAAATAACCTCTAAAATTACAAGACCTATTACTTGTATAATTGGTGGGTCTAAAATTTCTACTAAAATAAATGTTATCAAAAATTTAATTACTAAATTTGACAATATTATAATTGTTGGGGGAATGGCTAATAATTTTATCGAATTTTTTGGAAATAATATTGGAATTTCTATTAAAGAAAAAAATTGTAATCAAATAGTAAAAGAAATCATCGCCCTTTCAGAAAAAGAAAAATGTAAATTAATTTATCCTGACGATGTTGTTGTGTCTAAAAATTACAATGGATCTCCCAAAAATAAAGAATTAAACGAAATATTATTTGATGAAATGATATTGGATATTGGTCCAAAAACTATAGAAAAAATAACAAATATTATTGATAATAGTAAAACAATACTTTGGAACGGACCCGCAGGATATTTTGAAAATCCGAATTTTGCCAATGGAAGTATTCAAATAGCAAAAAAAATAATTGAAAATAATAAAGTTAACAAAATTTTTTCTGTAGCTGGTGGTGGAGATACTGTTTCTTTATTAAATAAATTAAATCTTGTAAGTAATTTTAATTTTGTTTCAACTGCAGGTGGAGCTTTTTTAGAATATCTTGAAGGTAAAAACCTCCCTGGTATAAAGGCATTAAATTTAAATGACAGAACTAAATAAAATTGCACTTAAAATAATTTCCAATGGTAAAGGAATACTTGCGGCAGATGAAAGTAATGGAACTATGACCAAAAGACTTGAGGCCGTAAATGTAAACTCAACTCCAGAAAATAGACTTTTATTTAGAGAAATACTTTTTTCATCAAAAGGAATGAAGGACTATATAGGTGGTGTTATTCTTTACGATGAAACTATAAATCAAACTTCAAGCTCAGGAAAATCAATACCTGAATTGATATCAAACTCAGGTGCAGTACCTGGAATAAAAGTTGATACAGGAGCAAAAAATTTAGCTAATTCCCCAGAAGAAAAAATTACAGAGGGTTTAGATGGTCTTAGAGACAGATTAAAAATATATTACGATCTAGGAGCAAGATTTACAAAATGGAGAGGTGTCTATTCTATTGGTGAAAAATATCCAAGTAAACTTGCAATGAATTGTAATGCTCATGCTCTTGCTAGATACTCCGCACTCGTTCAAGAGAGTGGAATGGTTCCAATAGTAGAACCAGAGGTCTTGATGGATGGAAACCATTCCTCTGAAGTTTGTTTGAAAAAAACATCAGAAGTAATTAAAAAATGTTTTGAGGAACTAATTTTGCACAAGGTTGATCTATCAGGAATTATTTTAAAACCAAATATGATTTTAGCTGGAAACCTATCAAAAAACAAAATTTCTAGTGAGGAGATTTCACTAAAAACACTTGAATGTCTAAAAGATTCTGTACCAAACGAAGTGCCTGGTATTGCCTTTTTATCTGGAGGGCAATCCGAAATAGAGGCTACAGAAAATTTAAATTTTATAAATAAAAATAATAATACAAATTTTATAATGACCTATTCATACGGAAGAGCTCTTCAACAAAGTGCTTTAAAAGTTTGGTCAAAAGACATTAAAGATTCAGAAGTAACTCAAAATATTTTTAATCATAGAGCCGAAATGTGTACCTTAGCTGCTCAAGGAAAATGGTCGATTGAACTTGAAAATAAATAAGAAAAAATTTATTTATCTTATTTCTCCTAACAAAATAACTGTCAATTTTTACAAAAATCTTAAGTTGGTTCTAAAAACTGGTAAAGTTAGTTTTTTTCAACTAAGACTAAAAAATTACTCTAATAAAGAAAAAATTAAAATTGGGAAAAAAATCAAAAATATATGTAAAAAAAATAATGTAAAATTTATAATTAACGATAATCCTTTGCTTGCTTTAAAATTAGATGCAGATGGTTGTCATTTGGGTCAAAAAGACATGGATATTGGAAAAGCAAAAAAAATAATTGGTAAAAAAATTATAGGAATTACATGTCATAATTCTATGAATTTGGCAAAAAAAGCTGTTAGAGCCAAAGCTAGCTATCTTGCTTTTGGTGCATTTTACTCTTCAAAAACTAAAAAAACCAAATATGTGGCCTCCACTAAAATTTTAAATAAAATGAAAAAATTTACTAAAACACCAATTGTAGCCATTGGTGGCATCAATTCTGATAATTACTCAAATCTATTATTGAACAATGCCAATTTTTTAGCTATTTCAAGTTACATTTGGAAAAATAAGAAATACAAACCTTTGCAAGCAATAGAAAGACTAAAATGAAAATTAACGCTAGTGAGATTAGAGTAGGAATGCTTCTCGAATACAAAAATGACTTATGGCAAGTTTTAAAAACTCAACATGTAAAACCAGGAAAAGGTGGTGCATTTGCACAAGTTGAAATGAAAAGTGTAAATAAAAACACAAAATTGAATGAAAGATTTAGATCTAGCGAAACAATTGAAAAAGCCTCTTTAGAGGAAACTACTTTTAATTTTCTTTATAGCGATGAAAATAATTATTTTTTTATGAATCCTAAATCATTTGAACAAATAGAAATTAATAAAAAACTTGTGGGAGATAAAGGAAAATTATTAACAGAAAATCTTGAGATATCTGTAAACTTTTATAATGAAAGCCCAATTTCAGTTGAACTTCCTAATCAAGTAAAATGTAAAATAGATAAAACAGATGTGGCTCTTAAAGGCCAGACAGTATCCTCATCCTATAAACCAGCTATTCTAGATAATGGTTTAAATATTCAAGTACCTCCTTTTATCGAGGCTGGCGACGAGGTAATAATAGATACTAGAAATTTAGAATACGTTAAAAAAGTCTAAATAAATGATTTCAATATCATCAAATCTTAATTTAATGATTAAAGCCGTAGAAAAAGCATCTAAATCTGCAGTTCGAGATTTTGGAGAAGTTGAAAAATTACAAGTATTAAAAAAAGGCCCATACGACTTTGTTACTAAAACTGATAAAAATGTTGAAAAAATTTTAATTGAAGAATTGAGTAAAACCAAAAAAAATTATTCGTTTCTTTCAGAAGAAATTGGATTAATCACAAATAAAGATAGAGAAAATCTATGGATAATCGATCCAATTGACGGAACAACAAATTTTCTTCATGGAATTCCTCATTTTGCAATTTGTGTTGCTTTGGAGTCCGAAGGCGAAATAATAAGTGGATTAATTTATGATCCAATAAAAGACGAAATGTTTTTTGCTGAAAAAAATAAAGGTGCATTTTTAAATAATCATCGATTGAGGGTTTCAAGTAAAAATTCTATTGAGGATTGCTTATTTTCAAGTAATCATGAGGGTGTCAAATTCAGTAATCTAAATATGAGATATAGTGGTTGTGCTGCATTAGATTTGGCTTATGTTGCATCAGGACGTCTAGATGGTTTTTTCCATAATAATATTAATATATGGGATATTGCTGCCGGAGGATTATTGGTTCAAGAGGCAGGTGGAATAGTCAATGATTTTAAACAATTTGATAAAAACAACATCAATATTAGGGCCTCAAGTTCTGCAATAAATAATGAAATGTTAAAAAATTTAAAAAACTTTTAATTAAAAAATGGAAAATATTTTTAAAAAATCAAATATATAATCTTTTATATTAGATCTTAAAAAGTTGAATATAATATATTTATTAGATATAAACTTCTTTGATTAATTACATGTCTTTAAAAAAAAAAAATTTATATCACAACGAATTAGATTTAATCGATATTTTTTTAATTATTTCAAATTATAAATGGAGAATTTTTATATCTATAACGTTAGCTGTAATTGCAATGTTAGTATTTATAACCAATCAACCTTCAATAAGACTATCTTATGTCGCCACAACAGAAATTAAACCAATTTCAACTTTTGAAGAATTTGAATATGAAAGTTATAATAGCTACTTAAAAAATACTGATTACGAAAATATATTTTATTCATTCAACCCTTTTAAAGAGGATATGGAAAAAATAGAAAAAAAAACATTTGTTTTTAAAGATGTCGACTTTTATAATAGTATAGATAATTCATCTTTTAAGAAAATTGATAAGGCCTTTCTGCTTGATTTATTTATTGATAAACTTAATGAAAATTCTACTTTTATAAATGCTATAAAAAAATTTAATTTGATAAAAAGAGAAGACTACCAAAGTAATCAGGCTTTTGAAAATGCAATTATGAAATTATCTTCGTCAATTAAATTAAATAGCGAATTAAATGAAAACAGCAAAATAAAAGAAGATGGTAATTTATTTAACTTTAATATTGAGTTTATGACGCAAGATAAAGAGCTTTGGGAAAAAATACTAATGTATATTGAATACTCTACCAATAAAGAAATTCAAGAATATCTAAATGACACTTTTAATAGGTTAATTTCTCATCAAAAAAGATTAAAAAAGTATAAAATTGAAGATATCGATATTTTAATATCAAATACTGAAGCTGCTACTACGAGTTCGTATATAAGTCATTTACAAACTTTAAAGAATGATATATCGCAAAATAAAAACATAGAAAGGCTCCAAGATGAATTTTCATCAACACCAATTGTTAACTCGAAAGATTTTTATGCTGCAAGATTAATGGTAAAATCAACTTCATATAAAAATTCAAGTGCTAAAAAATACCAAAAAATACCGATGCTTATATTGGCAGGTCTAATTGGTGCAATTATTGGAATATTTTATGTATTAATGTTAAATTCCATGAAAAACCGGAAAAAAAATTAATTACTTTAATTAGATTTAAGAAAATTAATAATATAATTTTTAATTCTCAGATTTATATAAAAATTCAAAATTGCCTGATTTATAAGGCATAATTAGAGAAATTTTTCTAAACTTTTAATTGTTTTAGAAAATTCTTTTGTTATAAGTCTCGCTATGAAAAAAGATATTCATCCAAATTATCACTCTATAAAAGTTGAGATGACTGACGGCACTCAGTTTGAAACAAGGTCTACTTACGGAAAAGAAGGAGAAATTCTTAAGTTGGAAATTGATCCGAAATCTCATTCTGCTTGGACTGGAGGAAAACAAAAATTAATGGATAAAGGAAGAATAAGTAAATTTAATAAAAAATTTCAAAACTTCAAATCAGATAAAAAGAACTAAATGCCTAATGCTCCTTTAATGCCAATGGCAACTGCTGTTTGGCTTGTTGAAAATACAACTCTTACTTTTAAGCAAATTGCAAATTTTTGTAAACTACATGAAGTTGAAATTCAAGGTATAGCCGATGGAGAAGTTGCAAAAGGAATTAAAGCCTACAATCCAATTATTTCAGGTCAACTAACTAGAGAAGAAATCGAACTTTCCTCTAAAGACGAAACAAGAGCTCTAAATATTAAAAACAACGACATTGAAATTTCTAATAATGAAAAAAAAATAAAAAAATATATTCCACTTTCAAAAAGACAAGATAAACCCGACTCTGCTCTATGGTTAATTAGACAACACAACATTTTAAAAGACTCACAAATTGCAAAATTAGTTGGTATTACTAAAAACTCTGTAACTTCAATAAGAAATAAGAGTTATTGGAATTATAATAATTTAAATCCTAAAGATCCTGTGGCGCTAAATCTATTTACACAAAAAGATCTAACAGAAGCAATAGAAAAGGCTGAAAGAAGAATAAAAAGAGAAAAAAAACAAAAAGAGAAAGAGAAATAAGCTAAGTTTAATCAATTAATTAACAAAATAAATAGACATAAAATTATAAAAATGATAAATACTCATTTTTTTGGAGGTAGTTATTAAAATAGAAGTTAAAGATAATAATGTAGAACAAGCTTTGAGAGTTTTAAAAAGAAAACTCCAAAGAGATGGTTTTTTTAAGGTGATTAAATTAAAAAATACTTATGAGAAACCATCAGAGAAAAAAAAAAGAATTCTTCAAGAAAATATTAAAAGAGTTAAAAAACTTAATAAGTTAAAAAATAGAATTTAAATTTAACGCGGGGTGGAGCAGTCTGGTAGCTCGTCAGGCTCATAACCTGAAGGTCGGCGGTTCAAATCCGTCCCCCGCAACCAATTCATTTATTTCAAAATTTATAGATAAAAACTTAATAAATTTTTTTAACAAACATTTATTTTAATAATAATTTAAGCTTTTTATTTAAAAAATTGATAAAATTATTTTCATGTAAAAAGTAAACTATAGAAAGAATTATTGGTATGTATAAAGGTGTCCTATATCTAAAATCATAGTCAATTAAGAGAATAGAATGACTTAAGCTATAAATAATTACAAAATAAAAACTTATTAGGTAATATTTATTAAAACTTAGGTCATTATTTGAATACATTTTTATAAAGATAAATAAAAAAGTCAAAATATATGGTGTGTAATAAACAATATTATAGACATTATGAATTAAAGAAAAATCTGAACTAAAAAATTGATGAAATGCAAAAAATTTAATTAAAAACAATATAATTAATTTAAAAATACTATTTATTTCAAAATCTAAACTCCATCTGTCATGAACAACTAAACCTTCTAAATTGAAATCTTTGTAATAATTTAACCTTGGTGAAATAAAACTGAGATCGTCAACATTAATATAGATTAATGAAAAACAAATAAAAGCTATAATTGTTAAAAAAATTAAAAGATGAATTTGTGTACTATTTTTTGCTTTATAAAAATATCTAAAAAAAATATATAAAAAAATTATTGGCAATATAAATATAGAAGTTGGACGTAACAATAATAGTAAAATTAGAAATAATATTGATATTAAAAATTTTTCTTTTATGAGAAATCTAAAATGAATAAAAATCAAGACCGCACATAAATAATCAAATAAAAGAAAGCTCTGCCATAATCTTAAATCTGGATTTAACAAATAAAAGTAACAAAAAAAATGAAAATAAAAAATATTGATTTTTTTTTCATCAAAATCTTTTTTTACTAAATAAAACAAGAACAAAGTAATAACAAAATTTAATATAAAAAAAATTATTGCTAAATTATCAATTAGTAATCCTATTGAATAAATCAATATAGAAATAATAATATTAAATTCGATTGAGCGTGCATCTATTAAATATTTAACCAGCTCAATTAAATTAAAATTATTCCCAATAAAAAATTCAGCAAATTGAATATTTCGTCTTACATCTGAAGAATATTGATATTCTACGTTGAAAAAGAATATTACTAAGGTACATAATATTATATTACTTAAAAGTATTAATTTATTTTTAAAGACCATGATTAAAAAAATATCAATTTTAGTTCTTTTTACAATGGAGAAATATTAAATTAATATATTATTAATCAAAAACAATTAGTTTATGAAAACAATTTTAATATCAGGTGGAGCTGGATATCTTGGTACTGAGCTTTCACAAAAACTTTTAGATACTAACAAAGTAATAATTTTCGATAAATTTTATTTCCCGTGGATTTTAAAAAATAAAAAAAAAATTAAAAACTCACATAACCTTAAAATTATAAAAAAAAATATTAAATATGTTAAATTAAGTGATTTTAAAAATGTAGATATTGTTTGTGATTTAAATGGAATTTCTAATGATCCCTCATCTGAACTAAATCCAAAACATACATGGAATTTAAATTATAATCAAAGAATAAATTTTGCCAAAATGGCAAAAAAAGCAAAAGTCAAAAGATATATTTTTAATTCAACATGTTCAATTTATGGCTATAACAAAAATAAAGTTTATGAAAATGGAAGAAAAAATCCTATTAGCACTTATGCCAAAGCTAATTTAAAAGCAGAAAGTTTTATATACAAACTTAAAAATAAAAAATTTAAAGTTAATTCTTTAAGAAATTCAACATTATTTGGTTTTTCACATTCAATGAGGTTGGACTTAGTTATTAATATCTTTGTCTTAAATATTTTAAAAAAAAAAAAAATTATAATTGATGGAGATGGAAACCAATATAGGCCTTTCATATCAGTAAATGATGTTTGTAAAATATACGAAATTTTAGTTTCAAATGATAAATTGCCATCTTTTATTTGTAACATAGGTTCTTTTAATTCTAAAATTAGAAGTATTGCTTTTAAAATATGTAAAATTTTAAATATTAATAAAAAAAATATAATATTTAAAAAACAAATTAATGATAAACGGAATTATATTGTTGGATCGAAAAATTTTAAAAAATATTTTGGTAAAAACTTCAAATTTTCTA
>CACJBA010000011.1 GCA_902591535.1 uncultured Pelagibacteraceae bacterium
GATAAAAATGGAAAAAGTGTAAAAAAAGCATTAATGAAAACTCCAATTAATGGGGCTAGACTTTCATCATCATTTGGAATGAGAAAACATCCTATAGATGGTTATAATAAAATGCATAGAGGTACTGATTTTGCTGCACCTACTGGAACTCCTATTATGGCTTCTGGTGACGGGGTAATAAAAAAAGCTGGATGGTGTGGTGGAGGTGGAAATTGCGTTGTGATAAAACATAATTCAACTTATCAAACAGTTTATGCACATATGTCAAAATTTGCTAGAGGTATTAAACGTGGTGTAAGGGTGAAACAAGGACAAACTATTGGTTATGTTGGGTCTACAGGAAAGTCTACTGGCCCACATTTACATTACGAGGTAATTATTAATGGAAAGAAAGTAAATTCTCAAAAACTTAAGCTTCCTTCAGGAAAAATCTTGAAAGGAAATGAAAGGAAAATCTTTGAAACACAAAAAATTAAACTTAATGTTCTTAAATCAGAAAAAATTATTGGATTAAATTAACTAATATCTAAAGTTGATTTTACGCTTTTTTTAACCTCGTCTTTTTTTAAATTTTCTTTAGAAATTTCTAAATTATCACTAGACATATCATTTGTTGCAACTGCAACTTCTTCTTGAGAAACTTCGTTTATTTCTTTCTTATTTTGCTCATTTTCAGTATATTTTTCTTTTCTAAAACTTTCTCTTTCGTTGAGTATTCTTGTGAAATGGTCCGCATGTTGCAAATAATTTTCTGATAAAATTTTATCACCATTAGATGAAGCTTCCCTAGCTAAATCATTATATTTTTCTATTAACTTTGCTGCATTATGATTATTGCGACCAGGTGATTTTCTTTTAAAACTATCATTGTTAGAAAAATTTGATGGATACTTTTGTCTTTCACCATTTGATTTGTAGCTTCGATCAGTCCTTCTAAAGTTACTTTTTCTATTATGGTTGTTATTTCTAAATGTTACCATGATTTAATTAATTATAATTTAGTACAAACAATACAACGATCATTACCTGCAAGATCTTTGAGTATCTTATTTATATAAAAACCTTCTTTTTTAAGTATTTTCACAACTTTATTTTTTTGGTCAAATCCTATCTCTAAAATAAACTTGCCATTAATTTTTATCAGTTCAGACGATTTTTTAACAACTTTTCTGATTTCTGATAAACCATCTAAACCGCCATCTAGTGCTAATCTTGGTTCAAATTTACCAACATCTTTTTCCAAATATTTTAAATCTCTTCTATTAATATATGGAGGATTAGAAACAACTAAATCATATTTGCCTATTAAGAATTTGTCAACATTTGATTTAAATAATTTTAATCTATTATAGACATTTTGATTCAAAGCGTTGATTTTACTTATTTTTAAACATTTATTGCTAATATCTATTCCAGTGCCATAGAATGTTTTTCTCT
Organism: uncultured Pelagibacteraceae bacterium; assembly: GCA_902591535.1. Classification (GTDB taxonomy): domain Bacteria; phylum Pseudomonadota; class Alphaproteobacteria; order Pelagibacterales; family Pelagibacteraceae; genus Pelagibacter. The sequence goes on from CACJBA010000011.1 coordinate 1,438, forward strand.
CTTTTAAAATAGATATTAAGATACATCCTGAGCCAATACCAATATCAAGAATGTTTAATTTATTTTTGAGTTTAGTAAGTTCCATTACATTTTCAACTATTAATTCTGTTTCTGGTCGAGGTATTAATGTATCGGCGTTAATATAAAATTCTGAATTCCAAAAAAACTTTTTGTTAGTTAATTGGGCAACTGGTTTTCTTAATGATCTTTTGCTTATTAATTTTTTATAAAAATTAAATTCTTTATCACTTATTTTTTGTAAAGAGTTTAATATTACATATTTCCTATCTCTTTTCAAAACTCTTGCCATTAGAATTTCTGAGTCAAGGTTAGCGGTTAAGATTAATTTTTCTTTTAAAATTTTTGTACCTTTGCTAATAGCAGTATGAATATCCATTTAATTTAAACTTTTCAAACTATCTTCTTGAGCTTGTAATGTTAGGGCTTCAATCATTTCATCAAAAACTTCACCTTCTAAGAATTCCTCTAATTTATGAAGTGTTAAATTTATTCTGTGATCAGTTACTCTGCCTTGAGGAAAGTTATAAGTTCTTATTCTTTCAGATCTATCTCCTGTACCAATTTTTGTTTTTCGATCTTGGGATCGCTCTTGATCGATTCTTGATCTTTCTAATTCATATAAGCGAGCTCTTAAAATTTTCATTCCTTTTGCTTTATTTTTATGCTGAGATTTTTCATCTTGCTGAGAAACTGATATTCCAGTTGGAATATGAGTTATTCTTACAGCGCTATCTGTTGTATTTACAGATTGTCCACCTGGGCCTCCAGCTCTAAAAACATCAATTCTTAAATCAGAATCATTAATCTTTAAATCTACCTCTTCTGCTTCAGGTAATACTGCAACTGTGGCTGCTGACGTATGAACTCTTCCTTGAGTTTCTGTATCAGGTACTCTTTGCACTCTATGAACCCCACTCTCGTATTTTAAAGTTGAATATATATTTCTACCTTTGATTGAAGCAATAACCTCTTTTAAACCTCCAGCATCACTTCTTGAAATAGAAATTAATTCAAGTGACCATTTTTTTTTGTGGCTTACTTTTTCATACATTTTATATAAATCTGATGCAAATAAACTTGCTTCTAGTCCACCTGTTCCAGCCCTAATTTCGATAATAGCATTTTTTTTGTCTGCTTCATCTTTAGGCAATAAAAATAATTTTAATTTTTTTTCATTTATTTCGTGTTTATTATGTAATTCTATTAGTTCTAACTCTGCCATTTTTTTTAACTCCTCATCTCCCGAATTATCATTTAATATTTTATCTAATTCTTCTTTTTCAGCTTGAAAAGAAATATAATCTTTTGCATTTGTAATAATTTCATTTACATCAGAATATTCTTTTGATTTCTCAGCAAATAATTTTTTGTCTATTTCTCCTGAAGATAAATCTTTTTCTAAAGTTGAGTGTTTTAATATTAACTCTTCAATTGTCTTTAAGGGAATCATAATTAGTTTTCTAATTCAGATGCTTTTTTCTCAACTTCATTAACAACTTTATCAATTATATCGCTGGTTAAAACTTTTTCATTTTGCACTCCAGAAAGATAGAGCATATTATTGCCCTTGCCTCCTCCAGTAATCCCAACATCAGTCATTGCTGCTTCTCCAGGTCCATTAACAACACATCCAATAATTGAGAGTGTTATTGGTGTTTTTATGTGTGCTAATTTTTCTTCAAGAATTTTAACGGTATCTATTACATGAAATGCTTGTCTTGCACACGATGGACAAGATATAATTTTTACACCCCTATTGCGTAAGTTTAATGATTTTAGTATCTCATTACCTATTTTTACCTCCTGAGTAGGGTTATCTGATAAGGAAATCCTTATTGTATCGCCAATTCCATCCATCAATAAACTTCCAAGACCAATTGATGATTTTACACTACCAGTAACAAAACTTCCTGCTTCTGTAATACCTAAGTGCAAAGGGTAGTCTGTTACTTTTGAGAGTTGTCTATAAGCTGCTATTGAAAGAAAAACATCTGATGATTTAACACTTATTTTAAAATTAAAAAAATCTTTATCCTCTAAAATCTTTATATTTCTTAAAGCACTTTCAACTAAAGCCTCTGGACAAGGTTCTTTAAATTTTTCCAAAATATCTTTTTCTAAAGAGCCTGCATTAACACCAATTCTTATAGAGCAATCATTATTTTTTGCAGCACTTAAAACTTCATGTATCTTTTTTTCATCTCCAATATTTCCTGGATTAATTCTTAAGCAATTTGCTCCGTTTTCTGCTGCTTCAATAGCTCTTTTATAGTGAAAATGAATATCTGCAACTACAGGTATTGAAACATGCTTTATTATTTCCTTTAAAGCTACTGTTGACTGTTTATCAGGACATGAGACCCTTACAATGTCAGCACCCTCCTCAGCTATATCGTTAATTTGATTGATAGTTGCTTTAACATCAGTAGTTAAAGTATTTGTCATTGATTGAACGGAAATCGGATTATCTCCTCCAATCTTTACCTTACCAACATTTACTACTTTAGTTCTTCTTCTTTTGATATCTCTAAAAGGTCTTACACTCATTTCAATTAGTCTAATTTAAATTCTTTATGTAAAACGGCTACTGCTTTTTTAACATTTTTTGCAGAAACTAATACTGAAATTTTAATTTCTGAAGTTGATATAACTAAAATATTTATTTTTTTTGAAGCTAAGGCCTGAAACATTCTATAAGTTATTCCAGGGGCTGTAATCATTCCAACTCCAATTATTGATACTTTTGATACATTTTTATCAAAAGATATTTTTTTATATGATATTGATTTATTTTTTTTTATTAATTTTTCGGTTTTTTTTAAATCATCTGCTTTTATTGTAAAAGTTAAATCAGTCTCTTTTCCATTCTGAGATATATTTTGAACAACCATGTCTACATTTATTAAATTTTTAGACAATGGTCTAAAAATTGAAGCCGCTATTCCAGGTTTATCTTTAACTCCTACAATTGTGATTTTAGCATCATTTTTGGTTGATGAAATTCCAGTAATAATTTGGTTACTAAATGATTTCTTTGAACCTGTAATTAGGGTACCTGACCTAGATATAAATGAAGATTTAACCTTAATATCGATATTGTTTAATTTAGCATCTTGTACTGATGTTGGTTGCATAACCTTCGAACCTAATGATGCCATTTCTAACATTTCATCATAAAAGATTTTTTTTATTTTTCTTGCTTTTTTATAATCCCGAGGATCAGTAGTGTATACTCCGTCTACATCTGTATAAATTATACATTCATCTGCTTTTATAAATTTTGCTAACATTATAGCTGTAGCATCTGATCCACTTCTGCCAATTGTTGTAATTCTTAGTTTATTATTAATACCTTGAAATCCAGTTATGATTGGTATTCCACCTTTTTTAATGTAGTTATTTAATTCTTTTACTCTAACTGAACTAATTCTAGCTCCAGCATGGGGTCCTTCAGTTGAGATGGGTAATTGCCAAGAAGTCCAAGACCTAGATTTAAACCCATCATGTTTTAATCTTCCCGCTATTAAAGCACAAGAAACTTGTTCTCCAGTTGATACCAAAACATCATATTCTGCTATATCAAAGTTATTGCTAATTAATTTTGATTTATTAACTAAATCATTTGTCACACCACTCATCGCAGATGAAACTACCAAAACTCTGTTTCTTTTTTTTTTGTAAAAAGCAATAATTTTACATATTTTTTTAATTCTATCTATAGTACCAACAGAAGTACCACCAAATTTTAAAACTATTGTTTTCATGATCGCTCAAAATATTTATTATTAAATTAATATTTGATAAAATACATCTTAATTGTTATGTCAACTAATTATCTTAAATGACTAGCATAAATAAAAAAGAAATAGAAAAATTTTCTAAAATGGCCACAGAATGGTGGGACCCAGAAGGAAAATTTAAACCACTACATAAGTTTAATCCAATTAGAATTCAATATATTAAAGAAAATATAATTAATAACTTTAAAATAAAAAATAAAATTAAACCTTTGTCAGGAATAAGTATTTTAGATATTGGTTGCGGTGGTGGACTGCTTTCAGAACCAATGAGTAGATTGGGTGCCAATGTTACTGGAATTGATGCATCAGATAAAAATATTAATATTGCAAAATTACATTCAAAAAAAAATAATTTAAAAATAAAATATTTATGCTCGTCTCCTGAAAAACTAAATGTAAAAAAAAAGTTTGATATAATTTTAAACATGGAAATAGTTGAGCATATTGAAGATGTAAATTTTTTTTTAAAATGCTGTTCAAGGCTGCTTAAAAAAAATGGACTAATGTTTGTCGCAACAATAAATAAAACTTTAAAATCTTATATATTTGCAATAGTTGGTGCAGAATATATTTTAAGGTGGTTACCAATAGGAACACATGAATGGGAAAAATTCGTTAAACCTGAAGATCTTAAATATATCTTAAATAAAAATAATTTATCTTTAAAAAGAATTGATGGCATGAATTTTAATATTATAAAAAACGAGTGGAGTGTTACAAAAGATTTGTCTATCAACTATATTACTAAATTTAAAAAAAACTAATTATCTAGGTCTTTAATCCAAGGTATCAATTGAGTATCTATACCTTCTTCTTTTAACTCTTTCATATCCTCTCTAGATGCTGTTCCATAAATACCTTTTGATTTTTTTTTTCCATTGTAGTGAATTGTCCTTGCCTCATAAGCAAAATTATCACCAACATACTTAAAATTATCTTTAATAAATTTTTGATAGTTTTGTATTGTTTTTTTTACCTTATTGAGTTTTTTAGAGTTTATTTCTTCAGACTTGTTGTTATTTATCAATTGGGGAGACATAATCGTTTTTTCAACACTATGTGAATGACAATTGTGACAACTAATAAGTTTTCTTTTTTTTAATTTTTCATATTCATTTGAAGAGGCAAACCAGCTATCAAAATCTGTATTACAGCTTTTGCAAATAAGTTTATATTTAATCATTTTAATTGATATTTAATTAATAATTTAATTTATTTTTTCAATATTTTTAACTTCTATAATCTGCATTAATTTGGATATATTTGTTTGTAAAATCCATTGTATATACGGTAAACATTTTTTTTCCCGTAAAAATTTCCAAATTAATCTCAATATTTTCAGACTTCATATATTTTGCAGCCACTTGTTCATCATAATTTATGTATAACTTTCCTTCTTGAACAATTTTTATATTTCCTAATTTTACATTTAATTTTTTTAAATTCAATTTCACTCCAGCTTTACCTATGGCCATAATTATTCTTCCCCAGTTTGGATCCTCTCCTGCAATAGCAGTTTTAACAAGAGGCGAATTTGCAATAGAAAATGCAATTTTTTTTGCATCATCTTCATTTTTACACTTATTAACATTTACTGTAATAAACTTAGATGCACCTTCACCGTCTGACACTACTCTTTTTGCTAAATTTAGCAGAACATTGTTCAAAGATTTATCAAAGTTTTTAATATTTTTTTCATTTATATTTTTTATTTCTGAATTTTGAACTTTATTAGTTGCAAATAAAGTTATCATATCATTTGTACTAGTATCCCCATCACAAGAAATAGCATTAAAAGTATTATTAATATTTTTTTTTAACAATTTACTTAAAATATCATTTGTTAAAGTGGCGTCTGTAAAAACATAAGCTAGCGTCGTTCCCATATTTGGGTATATCATTCCTGAGCCTTTTGCGATTCCATAAATTTTAACAATTTTATTTCCAATTTTACATTCTTCCATTGCTAACTTGGGTTTAGTATCAGTGGTCATAATACCAAGTGCTACTTTCATCCAAATAAATTTATTTTGAGTATATTGAATTTTTTTGATTAGATTCGGAATCTGAATATTAATTTTTTTAAAAGGAAAACTTTCTCCAATTGTACCTGTGCAACCAAACAAAATTTCTTTTGGAGAAATATTTTGCGGTTTATCTTCATCTTGCTTTTGTTTCTCAGTTAACTCTTTCGACATTGATTCTGCTATTTTTTTTAAGCTTTCGTATCCTTGTTTTCCTGTAAATGCATTAGCATTTCTTGTGTTCACTAAAAGTGAAAATACTTTTTTTGGACTTTGATTTAAGTTCCATTTTATATTTTCTGAAACAATTTTAGACTTAGTATAAACTGAAGCATAATTTGCCCCTTCTCTGAAATAAAACATTGATAAATCATCTCTTTTATTATTATATAAATTTGCACTCAAAACTGAGATGGAAAGACCATCGATGTGATCTAGGTCTTGAAAATCAATCATTCTAGTATTATTTGATTTTGATGATAAAAAATTACTTAAATTAATTCCCATAGTATTTAAAATATTTATTTAATACATATATTAAACGATATATTTAAAGAATAAATCAAATAGTCATGTTTAATCCATTAAATTTAATCTCAAAATTAATTAAATCCAGTAATCAAAAAGAGTTAGATAGGATAAATAAAATTGTTGAAAAAATAAATTTACTTGAAGAAAAATTTATTACATTAAATGATGATGAATTTCCAAAAAAAACAATTGAATACAAAGATCAAATAAAAAATGGAAAATCTTTAAATGAATTGTTGCCTGAAGCTTTTGCGCTTGTAAGAGAAGCGGCAAAAAGAACTAGAAAAGAAAGACATTTTGATGTTCAATTAATTGGTGGAGTGGCTCTTCATGAGGGTAAAATTGCTGAAATGAGAACTGGGGAAGGTAAAACTTTAACAATTACACTAGCAGCATACTTAAATGCTTTAGATGAAAAAGGAGTACATATTGTAACAGTTAATGATTATCTTGCAAAAAGAGACTCGATTGAGATGGGTGAAATATATAATTTTTTAGGTTTAAAATCTGGATTTATTAATAATGATCAAAATGACATTGAGCGAAAAAAAAACTACAGTTGTGATATAACATATGCAACTAATAGTGAATTGGGCTTTGATTATTTAAGAGATAATATGAAATTCTCTGAAAAAGAAATGGTTCAGAGAAAGCATCATTTTTCAATAGTAGATGAAATAGATTCTTGTTTAATTGATGAAGCCAGAACTCCATTAATAATATCTGGAGCAGCAGAAGACAAAACTTCGCAATATTTAGTTATTGATAAATTAGTTCGATTACTGAATGATAAAGATTTTGATATTGATGAAAAAGAAAAAAGTATTCTTCTAACAAATAATGGAATTAATAATGTTGAAAATCTTTTTTCTAAAGCAGGTATTTTAAAAAATAATAACTTTTACGATCCGGAAAATTTACATTTGGTTCATCATGTAAATCAAGCCCTTCGAGCAAATCATCTATTCGAAAAAGGTAAAGATTATATTGTAAAAGATGGAACTCTTAAAATTATAGATGAGCTGACAGGAAGAATTCTTGAGGGTAGAAGGTTTGGTGATGGATTACATCAAGCATTAGAGGCTAAGGAAAAAATTCAAGTACAGGCAGAAAATCAAACATTAGCATCTATAACTTATCAAAATTATTTTAAACTTTATAAAAAATTATCTGGTTGTACAGGAACAGCTGCTACAGAATCTGAGGAATTTTTTGAAATATATAATTTGCCAGTTGTTATTATTCCAACGAATAATGAAATGATAAGAAAAGATTTTAATGATTTAATTTTTAGAACAGAAAATGAAAAAAATAATGCTATTGTAAAAAAAATAATTGAGCGCCATGAGTTAGGGCAACCAATTTTAGTATTTACTTCAAGCATAAATAAATCAGAAATTTATTCAGATTTATTAAATAAAAAAAATATTAAACACGTTGTATTAAATGCAAAAAACCATGCAAATGAAGCCGAAATAATTGCGAATGCTGGAAAAGAAAATTCTTTGATAATTACAACAAGTATTTCTGGAAGAGGAGTTGATATTCAACTTGGTGGAAAAAAAGGATCTGTTCCTGACGATGAACTCAAGATTAATAAAGAAAAAATTAAGTCTCTAGGCGGTTTATTTGTTATTGGCACAGAGAGAATGGAGTCTAGAAGAGTTGATAACCAGGCTCGTGGTAGGTCAGGTAGACAAGGAGATGAAGGAAGTTCTGTATTTTACGTAAGTCTAGAAGATGATCTAATGAGAATTTTTGGCTCAGAATCTATGAATAGTATGCTTGAAAAGCTTGGACTTAAAGATGGAGAAAGCATAGACCACCCATGGATAAATAAAGCTCTAGAAAGAGCTCAACAAAAAGTTGAGGCTAGAAACTTTGATATCAGAAAAACTCTTATTAAGTTTGATAATGTTCTGAATGACCAAAGACACGTTGTGTTCTCTCAAAGAAGAAATGCGATGAATAGCGAAAATATTTTTGATTATTCAGATGAATTTTTAAAAGAAATATCTGAAGACTTAATTAAATTAAAAATTTCAAATTTATCAAATCCTAAGAGTAATGAATTTAGTAACAGAACAAAACAAATTGCCGGAAAAAGCATTGAAGAAAATGAATTTAAAGAATTAATTCAAGCAAAAGATAATGATTTTAAAGAAAAAATTTTTAATAAATTCCAAGAAACAAGAAAAGAAAGAATAAAACTTCTCGGTGAAGATCACGCCAAGGAAATAGAAAAAAGAATTTTTTTACAATCAATTGATTTAAACTGGAAATCTCATATTCAATATTTAGAACAATTAAGACAAGTTATTGGACTTAGATCTTATGGCCAGAGAGATCCATTGGTTGAATATAAAAAGGAAGCATTTGAATTATTTACAAACCTTTTAGAAAAATTGAAATTAGATTATGTAACAATTCTTATGAACCTAAAAGTTGTTATACAATCTGATCAAAACGAAGAAGGAAAGCAAAAAGATATTTCTAATCAAATTTCAAAGAACAAAAAAATCGGAAGAAATGAACCATGTTTTTGTGGCTCTGGAAAAAAATTTAAACACTGTCACGGAGCACTATAAATTTTTAAATTAATATAAAAATCAAAGAGGATAAAAGTACTCCAATAGCAATTGCTATTAGTATTTTTTTTGATTTTAAAATTTTATCTAAATTATTTTTTTGAATACTTAAACTTGTAAAATCTTCAGTACTACTCATAAATCCATCATTTCTTCCAATTTTAAGAAATTTATTTTTTCTTTCATTCATTATTTCTTCAAAAGATAATTCATTAAAATAATCTAAATTTTTAACCAGAGACGCTCTAACATTCTGTAATATTAAATCTCTGTCCCTATGAGCACCACCAACAGGCTCATCGACAATTTCATCAATAACTTTTAATTTTAATAAATCCTTTGCTGAAAGCTTCATGGCTTTTGCAGCATCAAGCATTTTTTTTGGATCTCTCCAAAGTATAGTTGCACATCCCTCTGGAGATATTACTGAATAGATTGCATTTTCTAGCATAAGAACTTTATTTGATGAAGCCAATGCTATTGCTCCACCAGAGCCACCCTCACCTATAATTATTGCAATTGTTGGAACTTTGAGTTCCATACAGCATTCAATAGATTTTGCAATTGCCTCTGCCTGTCCACGCTCCTCAGCTCCCACACCTGGATATGCCCCTGGAGTGTCTATAAAAGAGATAATGGGAATATTAAATTTATTTGCTAGCTTCATTAATCTTATTGTTTTTCTATAACCTTCTGGTCTCATCATTCCAAAATTTCTTTCAATTCTGCTATCTAGATCCTCTCCTTTTTCTTGACCTATAACCAAAACAGATTTCCCTTTAAATTTTGCAAATCCAGTTAAAACTGATTTATCTTCTCCGTAATATCTATCACCTGATAATGAGATAAAGTCGTCAAATAAATTATCAATGAAAAATTTTGCTTTTGGCCTATCTTCATGACGAGCAACCATAGTAGTTTGCCAAGGATCTAGGTTAGAATAAATATTTTTTAATTTTTCATCTATTTCATTTTGAGTGATTGAAATTTTTTGGGTATCTACTTCTGACAATCCCTCTTGATTGTAAGGATCTTTTAATTTTTCTAGCTCATTTTCTAGGTCTTTAATTTCGGTTTCAAAATTTAAGTAATTTTTCATAGTTTTATTTATAGCGGATGGATAAAATACAAAAAAGGCAATAAAATGATATTCTATTAGGCGAAATTCTTATTAATTGACTTAATTCTTTTAACGGATACAAATTAACAATCGGGAGAGACTATTTATAGCGCCGAAGGAGCAACCACCCCGGAAACTCTCAGGCAAAAGGACCGATCAAAGCATAACACTCTGGAAAGAGATTGACTTCCGCCGAAGGAGTAAAACTCTCAGGCAAAAATACAGATGGGGTAAGAATTAAAAGTGTATGCAAGAAAAATACGTAAAAATAAATAATCTTAAAGTATCTGAAAAGCTATCAAACTTTGTAACTGATGAATTATTAAAAAACACGAATGTTACTAAAGAAAATTTTTGGTTGGGTCTTGAAAAAACTCTTGATGAGTTAGCACCAAAAAATAAAGAATTAATAAAATTTAGAGAAGATTTGCAGAGGCAGATAGATAATTGGCATATCAAAAACAATGATAAAAAATTTAATTCAGATGACTATAAAAAATTTTTATTAGAAATTGGTTATTTAAAAAGTGAGGGACCTAATTTTAAAATTGAAACCGAAAATGTAGATGAAGAAATTTCAAGCATAGCTGGACCACAATTAGTTGTCCCTGTCATGAATGCGAGATATGCATTAAATGCTGCGAATGCAAGATGGATGAGTTTATATGATAGTCTTTATGGTACAGATGTAATTGAACAATCTGAAGATAGTGTATCAGAAAGATATGATCCTCTAAGAGGTGAAATGGTTATAAAATATGGAAGAGATTTTTTAGATAGATACTTTCCGTTAGCAGGAATAAGTTGGAATAAAATTACAAGCTTTGCTGTAAAATATGGTAAATTAAAAGTTTTAAGAGGTGCCGATATTTTTGATTTGGAAAACGAAAATAAATTTATTGGACACAGAGGTGAAAGCGATAATCCGTCTGCAATAATCCTAAAAAATAATAATTTACATATTGAAATTCTTAAAGACAGAAGAGCTTTTGCAGCCCAACAAGACCATGCGGGTATTAGTGATATAATACTAGAATCTGCGGTTTCAACAATTTGTGATAATGAAGACAGTGTGGCTGCAGTAGACTCTGAAGATAAAATTATTTGTTATCGAAATTGGCTAGGTCTTATGAGGGGAGACCTTAAATCAAAATTTGAAAAAGAAGGTAAACTATTTGAGAGAAAATTGAATCCACATAGAAGTTATATCTCAAAAGATGGTAAGGGTTTAAAGTTACATGGTAGAAGCCTATTGCTTGTGAGAAACGTAGGTCATCTAATGACTAACCCCTCAATTTTATTGAGTGATGGAAGTGAAATACCTGAGGGAATTATGGATGCATTTATGACTACAGCAGCCGCTTTACATGATATTAAAAATAAAAATAATTCAAGAACAGGATCAGTTTATATCGTTAAGCCCAAAATGCATGGTCCAGACGAAACAGCGTTTACAGATTTAATTTTTTCTAAAGTTGAGGAAGTTCTAAATTTACCTAAGTACACTTGTAAGATTGGTATTATGGATGAAGAAAGAAGAACATCAGCAAATTTAAAAGAATGTATTAGAACTCTTAAAAATAGAGTTTTTTTCATAAATACTGGTTTTTTAGATAGAACTGGTGATGAAATGCACACATCAATGGAAGCCGGTCCTATGATTAAAAAAGGTGATATGAAATCATCCAAATGGATTACTGCTTACGAAAACAACAATGTCGATATTGGTTTAAGTTGCGGGTTTTCTGGCAAAGCACAAATAGGTAAGGGAATGTGGGCAATGCCTGATAAAATGAAAGATATGATGGAACAAAAAACAGGGCACTTAAAAGCAGGAGCAAACTGTGCATGGGTCCCATCTCCAACAGCAGCTGCGTTACATGCTTTACACTATCATGAAATAAATATTTTTAATGAACAAAAAAAATTAATAGATAGAGACCCAGCTAAGCTTGATGATCTCTTAACAATCCCAATAGCAGATAGACCTAATTGGTCTGTAGAAGATATAAATAAAGAAATTTCAAATTCTGCACAAACTTTATTAGGTTATGTCGTAAGATGGGTAGATCAAGGTATTGGTTGTTCTAAAGTACCTGATATTAACAATATAGGTTTAATGGAAGATAGAGCGACACTTAGGATTTCATCTCAGCATATAGCTAACTGGATTCATCATGGAATTACAACAAAAATACAAGTAACTGAAATAATGAAAGATATGGCCAAAATAGTAGATGATCAAAATAAAGATGATCCGCTATATGTTAAAATGAGTGATGATTATGAAAACTCTATAGCATTTCAAACTGCGTGTGATCTAGTTTTTAAAGGTAAAGAGCAACCATCAGGTTATACTGAACCACTACTTCATTTGAATAGGTTAAAAAAAAAATCTAATCTGAGTTCGAAACCAAATTAGATCGATTTTTGAAAGCAGAAAATAAAGTCCCATCATCTAGACTTTCAATCTCTCCTCCGACTGGTAAACCTTGTGCTAATTTAGTAATTTTAACATCTAAATTTTTTAGACTATCTTGAATATAATATGCAGTGGTTTGACCCTCAACAGTTGCACTAGTTGCAAGAATTACTTCTTCGATTTTATCTCTGTTAACTCTGTCTACTAATGAGTTAATTAATAAATCTTCTTTTCTTTGGCCAACTGAAGAAATTGTCCCCCCTAAAATATGAAAATAGCCCTGAAAGATGTTTGAATTTTCAATCGACCATTGGTCTGCGATATCCTCTACTACACAAATTTTATTATATTTTTCTTTTGTATTCTCACAATTTAAACAACCATTTGAATTTGACTTTAAGGCACCACATGAATTGCATCTAACTACATTTTTGTAAACTTGTGCCAATGTATTTGCCATAGGTTTTACAAGTTCGTCTCGATTATTTATTAATTTTAAAACAATTCTTTTTGCTGATTTGGGACCTAAGCCTGGAAGTTTTGAAATTAATTTGATTAATTCTTCTATCTCACTGATATTTTGCATTTATTACAAAGGCCATTTAAAACCAGGAATTCCAAAACCTCCAGTTGCTTTTGAAATTTCCTCAGTTGTTTTTGATTTAAGTTGAGATTTAGCACTATTATGTGCTGCAACAATTAAATCTTCAATGATGGTTTTGTCCTCTTTCATAATTTCATCAGATAGCTTTATTGTTTGCATCTCTCCCTCTCCATCCAAAGTTATCTTCACAGAATTTGAACCCGAAACTCCTTCAACTCTAATTTCCTTAATCTTTTGTTGGCTTTCTTTCATTTTTGCCTCAAGTTCTTTTGCTTTATCTAAAATTTTACTAAAATCAGTCATTATCAACTCCATCTTTGTTTGAATTTACATCTATTAATTCGGCATCAGGAAATTTATCCATCACACTTTTAAATATTTCTGAATTTTTCATTTCATCAATTAATTGTTTTTTAACATTTTTTTGTTTTTGTTTTATCGACATTTGTCCCTTTAATTTACTAAATGTAATGATCCATCTTTCATCAGTCCATTCAAAAAGTTTTGATGATAAATCTTTTACAAAATCTTTATCTAGACTTTCATTAAAAGATATTTCAATTCTATTTTTTTCAAATTTTACAAGGTTAACATTTTTTTCTAACTCGTATTTAAGTTTGATCTCTTTTTTTTTTGAACAAATTTCAATTAAATCCTCAAATGCATTTATATTAATTTTATGTTCTGCTTTAATTTCTGTCTGAACTTCTGGTTTGGTTTTTTCTTCCTGTGCAACATTCTTAATTTGATTTATTGTTTTAGAAGTTAATTCAGTTTCTTTATTCTTTACAAAATTTTCACTCTTAATGTTAGCCTCACCATTTTCAACTTTATTTTCAGATTTTACTGAACTTAAATGCATTAGTCTTATTAAGAACATCTCAATTGAAAGGTGTTGATTGGATACTATGTCTATCTCTTCGAGAGAAGAGATGGCAAATTGCCAAAATAATATTAATACCTCTGAATCTATTTGATTTGATAAATTTTTAATTTTAGAAAATTCATCATCATTTAATGAAAAGTTTGTACTTTCTAAAGTTAAAGAATTAATATTTTTAAAGTAGTAAAGTAACTCTAAGAAATCATTAATAAAAACCTTTGGTTCAACACCTTGGTCATAAATTTTTCTATAAATACTTATTACTTTATTTTCTTCACCTTTTAAAATTAACTCAAACAGATCGATTAATTGAGATTTATCAAAATATCCAAAAATTTTCTGAGCTGAATTTAAGTCTAATTCTTTTCCTTCATCCAAACTTAATAGTGCCCTATCGAGTAACGATAAAGAATCTCTAACAGAACCCTCAGAAATTTTTACTATAAGCTTCAAAGCATCGTCGCTTATTTTTCCATTTTCCTTGTCCTTAATTTTTTTAATAAACTCCAATAATTCTGAGGATTTAATTCTAGAAAGATCAAATCTTTGACATCTAGATACTACTGTAATTGGGATTTTTTTGATCTCTGTAGTTGCAAAAATAAATTTTAGATATTCCGGTGGTTCTTCTAAAGTCTTCAGTAAAGCATTAAATGCTTGTTTGCTTAACATATGAACTTCATCAATAATGAAAATTTTGTATTTAGCTGAAGTCGGCCCATATCTTGAAAATTCGATTAGATCTCTCACATCATCCACACCAGTTTTGCTTGCCGCATCCATTTCAAGCACATCTATATGACTTGAATTACTTATTGCTTTGCAATTTTCACAAAAGTTATCTTTGCATAAGTGCTCTATACCATTTGTGCAATTAAGTGCTTTTGCAATAATTCTTGCTGTTGTAGTTTTTCCAATTCCTCTTATTCCAGTGAACAAATATGCATTGGGTATTTTGTCAGCTTTAATCGAATTAGTAATAGTTTCTGCAACAACCTCTTGACCAATAAGATCATCAAAAGTTTGTGGTCTGTATTTTAATGCTAATACTTTTGAGTTATTATTCATATATTTAACAAGGAGACTAGAACCTGAATCACTGTCTCTACGACTGCTTCCGTTAAGATCTGGTCGGGTTCAAGCAGCATCCACCTCTAGCCTCCATATCTATTATAACAGTTAAAATTTCTAATCTACAAGAAAAGATTCTTATTTTTTTTGTCTCAAACTATCTGCCTCAAAAACACCTAGAACGTGAAAATCCTCACAATGCAGACCTAACTCTTCAAGAGATTTTTGAACTTTTGGATCTTCTATGTGTCCATCCAAATCACATAAGAAAAAATAAGAATCAAAACTATTTTTTACAGGATAACTTTGTAATTTAGTTAAATTTACTCCATTCAAGGAAGGGCCACTTAGTGCTTGATATAGTGCCGCCGGTTTACTTTTTAATTTAAATAAAAAAGAAGTTATGTAAGTTTTGTCTTTAAATTCTGGTTGAGAAATATTTTTTCCCATAACCAAAAACCTTGTCAAATTTCCACTTTCATTTTCAATGTTTTTTTTAATTACTTCTAAACCATAAATTTCAGCACTCAATGAAGATGCTATAGCTGATTGCTTAGCGTCTTTTGTTTTAGAAATCATTTCAGCAGATCCAGCAGTATCTGCTCTTATATGTTCTGCTAAATTATTATCTTTTATAAATTTTGAACACTGAGATAGTCCTTGTGCATGAGAATACACTTCTTTAATATCTTTTAGTTTTGTTCCCGGCTGTCCTAATAAATTATGTTCAATTTTTTGAAAATGCTCTTTATAAATATTAAGCCTGTGTTTAAATATTAAATATTCAATACCAATGTTACCAGTAATTCTATTAGATTCTGGTATTATTATTCTGCTTTCAGGTTCTTCTGAGGCTTTGTTAAAACACTCATCAAAAGTTTTACATGGTAAGATCTCAGCTTTTGGGTCAATTGAAAGAGCTGCTAAATGAGAATATGCGCCAAAGGTTCCTTGAAAATAAATTTTACTCATCAATTCTTATATTCCATTAATTTTTTTAAGGCCAGATAATCCTCCTCTGTATCTACTCCTATTGGAGAAGATTTAGCAAGTGAAACATTTATATCAATATTATTATCTAATGCTCTTAACTGCTCTAACCGATTTTCTATTTCATTTTTGGATTGATCCAATTGAACAAATTTTTTAAGACAATCTTTAGAATAACAATAAATTCCAATATGGTGATAGATATTATCTATCTGCTCAGATTTTCTTGAAAAGGATACTGCCTTTGGAAAATGATCCTCTTCTAAGCTTTTTTCAGTGATAACCTTCACAATATTTTCATTGTTGAGGTTATTATTATCTTTTATCTTTGCGGCAAGAGTTCCTAAGTTAGAATGATTTTTTATCATTTTATTATTCAAACTTTTTATATCATTAATGTCTATTCCTGGCTCATCTCCTTGTAAATTCATGACTAAATCAACATCTTTAATATTTAATTTTTCTAATGCCTCATAAATTCTATCCGTACCTGTTTTGTGTTGATTGCTGGTTAAAATAGCATTGAAACCATTTCTCTTTACATCATCTACTATTTGTTGATCCTCGGTTGCCACTACGACATCACCAATATTAGCCTCTTCAGCTTTTTTAGAAACATGTGAGATAATTGATAATCCATTTATTTTCATTAAAGGTTTACCTGGAAGCCTCATTGCAGACATTCTAGAAGGTATAATTATTAAAGTTTTCATTATATTTTCAATTTATTATACCTATTAAACAACTATAGGGGCAAATTTATACATTAAATTTTAGCTTTTTTTTAATTTAACATGTTATACGTTCTTTACAAAATTTAGAAAAAATGGATTCTTTTGAAATTAACAAAATAGTTGCTGCAATTTTAATGGTTGCCCTGCTTGTTATTGGTATTGGAAAGCTGTCTGATGTTATATTCCACGTAGAAAAACCTGAGACACCAGGCTATTCTGTTGAAATGGAAGCTGTAACAACTGCATCTACATCTAACTCAAGTTCTGAAACAGATAAAATTGATATAGCAGCATTAATGGCTATAGGTGATATTGCTCATGGTGAAAAAGTTTTTAAAAAATGTGCGGCTTGTCATTCAATTGTTAAAGGTGGAAAGAATGCTATAGGTCCAGCACTATATAATGTAGTAGGAAGGAAAGTTGGAGCGATTGAGGATTATAAATATTCTAAAGCTTTAGCGGCATATGATAAGAATTGGTCGTTTGAAGAACTGAATGGATTTTTGATTAAACCTGCTAAATGGATTAAGGGGACTAAGATGGCTTATGCAGGTCTTAGAAAAGAAAAAGATAGAGCCTCTGTAATAAAATATCTAAATGAGAATTCAGACAGCCCTTTGCCACTACCTTAGTTTTCCAAAACAATATAATAATATACTTTTTTGTACATGAACTCTATTAAGCGCCTGTTGCCATACGTGAGATTTTTTGCCTAAGAAAACTTCATCACTTACTTCATTACCTCTAGGTAAACAATGTAAAAAAATACAATTTTTCTTAGCTTGACTAAATAATTTATTGTCAATTTTAAAGTTTTTAAATGATTTTATTTTTTTTTTCTTATTAACTTTATCATTTAAAGAAATTACTTTATCAGAAAATATTACATCTGCGCCCGAAACTGCTTTTTTAGCATCATTATAAATATAAACTTTTTTATTATTTTTTTTGACCCAACTTATAACTTCTTTTCCTGGTTCAAATTTTTTTGGACAACCAATACTAAGTTTGAAAGAAAATTTTACTGACGCAGCTATCAAACTATCTAAAACATTGTTGGAATCCCCTATCCAACAAATATTTAAATTAGAAATAGGTTTCTTCTTTATTTCCTCTACCGTAAAAACGTCTGATAAAACCTGGGTTGGATGAGATGAAGGACTCAAGCCATTAATTACTGGTATTGATAAATATTTTTCAAAACTTTCAATCTTTTTATCACTGTCAGTTCTAAGCATAAATCCATCACCATAAGTAGAAAGGATTTTTGCTGTATCTGCAACACTTTCTCCTCCTTGACCCAAATGAAGTTCATTAGATCTCAAGGTCAAAGTTCCACCACCCAGCTGTTTGATAGCTAAATAAAAGCTTAATCTTGTTCGTAAACTAGATTTTTCAAACATTTGAATTAATAATTTTCCTTTTAGAGGTGCACCTTTATCAACCTCCAATGTACTTAGTTTTTTTCTTAAACTTTTTCTTTTCTTAGCATCAGAAATAATCTTTCTTAAATCTTTTGTGGGTATATCTTTTAAATTTATAAAATGTTTCATGATTATTTTATTTCTGAGCAAACTTTATCGATAACTTTTAATGCTATATCTATTTCTTTTTTTTTTACGTTTAAAGGTGGCAAAATACGAACAACATTTTCTGCTGCTCGAATAGTTAGCAATTTTTTATCCATAAGTTTTTTAATAAACTTTGTTTGATCTTGATGAAGCTGAATTCCAATCAATAAACCTCTTCCTCTTATCTCTTTAATTATACTTGAATATTTTTCTTTCAACTTATTTAAGTTTGAAAGAAAATATTTTGAAGATTTTTTTACGTTATTTAAAAATTTCTTAGTTGATACGATATCCATTACAGTATTTCCAACAGACATAGCTAAAGGATTTCCACCAAATGTAGATCCATGAGTTCCTGGCACCATTGCTGACGCAACTTTTTTATTCATTAAAACTGCACCAATAGGAAACCCTCCGCCTATTCCTTTTGCGATAGGTACAATATCTGGCTTAACTTTTGATTTTTCAAATGCAAAAAAATCACCTGATCTACCAATTCCACATTGAACTTCATCCAGTATAAGTAAAATTTTTTTTTTGTTACATATTGCTCTTAACTCTCTTAAGCACCAATCTGGTATTACTTTTATACCTCCTTCACCCATAATGGTTTCAACCATAATAGCAGCCGTATTGTTAGTAATTTTTTTTTTAAAAGAATTGTGATCTCCAAATTTGAAATGATCAAAACCAGTAACTTTTGGACCAAACCCTTCTGTCATTTTTTTTGAACCACTAGCATAAATTGTAGCTAAAGTTCTGCCATGAAATGAATTTTTAATACATAAAATTCTATTTTTATTCGGTTTTCCGATTGAGTAAAAATATCTTCTAGCAACTTTAATAGCTGCCTCTGTGGCCTCTGCTCCACTATTTTGAAACATAACATAATCTGCAAATGTTTTTTTACATAATTTTTTAGCCAATTTTTCACCTTCTGGAATTTGAAAGGCATTTGATACATGCCATAGCTTTTTCGATTGATCTCTTATAGTTTTAACTAATTTTGGGTTTGAATGTCCTAAAGAATTGACTGCTATTCCACTGACAAAATCAAGATATTTTTTTCCAGCTGAAGAATATAGGTAACTACCCTTTCCATACTTAAATGAAATTTTTTTTCTATTATAATTTTTTGCTAAATAACTCATAATTTAATTTTTGTTTTATAAATTTTAATAAATAGATACAAGTTATGATTGAAAATTTTTAGAAACAAGCATGACTTCTTTTTGTTGATAACTCTTAAATTTTGATTGTTTCAATTAATTTTATAACAGTATATTGTTGATATTAAAAAATTAAATACAACATATAGCTATAATGAGTTGGACAGAAGAAAAAGTAGAAAAACTTAAAGAACTTTGGGGCAAAGGAAATACTGCTAGTCAAATAGCTGAAATTATAGGTGGCTTAAGCAGAAACGCCGTTATCGGTAAAGCTCACAGACTCAATCTGTCTGCAAAGATCAAGACAAGATCGGCTACATCAAATCAAAAGTTTGAAAACTCGGTAAATGAAAAAAATATTAGATCAAGAAGAGGTCGAAAGAGTAAATTTAAATCACTAATTATTGAAAAGGATTTTGAGCCTGAAAATCCTAAGCAATTAGAGGAACTAGATGAAAATTGTTGTAAATGGCCTATAGGTCATCCAGATGAAAAATCTTTTTACTTTTGTGGAAGATCTTCGCTAAAGGATTTTTCTTACTGTAAGTTACATCTCCTTTACGCTTATCAACCCAAAGGGAAAAAAGAAGATGTTGCAGATAAAGAAGATGATTCAGAATTTATAGAAAAAAAAATTCGATCAGCTTAAATTCAAGTTATATTAAATATCTAAATTCTATTTTGAATTATATTTTTCAGTCGAAAATTGTCCACCTTCTCTCCACATGTAACAATATTTTTTCACCTCTTGATCAAAGTATCTCAAACTAGGAATTCCTATATCTGAGTTAGTTTTATACTTACCTGATGCAATATTATCGTACTTTAAAAGCTTTAGTTGATCTCTTGTCAGTAAAGGTTTGGGCATGATTTCAAAAAGTCTCGCAGAAAGTTTAGCTATCGGTAAAGGAAAAGGTAAAAGAATTCTTTTTTTTCCAATTAAGATTAATAATTTTTTAATAATTTCTTTAAAAGTAATTGTTTCAGGACCAACACATTCTATTATTTTAGAGTAAATATTATTTGAGATTACATGCTGAATTGTATCAGTTAAGTCAGAACAATGGATAGGGGCAAACTTTGTTGCTCCATTGTAATAGAGAGGAAATACAGGAAGCCTGTTTAATAATGTCATAAAATTTGTTGAAAAATTATCATCTACTGAATACACTATTGACGGCCTTAGTATTGTTGCTAAAGGAAAATTTTTTAAAACCTCGTTCTCTCCTTCTAACTTGCTTAAAGCATATCTGGAGTCTTTAGCTTCGTTAATACCAAGAGCTGACAAATGTATAAAATGTTTTAAACTATATTCTTTACAGAGTTTTGCTAACAATTTTGGAAAAATTGTGTGAATATTTAAAAATGTATTACCTTTTTTTTCCTCATATAAAATCCCAACTAAATTAATACAAATCTCAGCTTTATTAAAAAGCTCTCTAATTTTTTTTTCATCAAAAATATTTGCTTCAACTATATCTATAAAGCCTGCATTTGCTTGTGTTTTAATTATATAGCTTTTTTGATGACTGTTTCTAGTGACAACTGTAACTTTATAGTTGTTCTTAGTAAGCTTTCTTATTAAGTTTCTGCCAATTTGACCACTACCACCAAAAATTAGACAATTTTTTGCTTTCATATATATATGTTTAAAAAATGAGTAATAATATTCAACTTCACAAAAATGATCTACCAGATGATTTAAATTTAGGCAATACAATAGCTGTGGACGGAGAATTTATGGGTCTAAATGTTAGACGAGATCCATTGTGCCTAATTCAAATTTCCTCAGGAAATTCTGATGCACATATCATTCAATTTGATAGAAACAACTATAGTGCTCCTAATTTAATAAAATTATTAAGTGATGAAAAAATAATAAAGATCTTTCATTATGGAAGAGCAGATATGGCGCATATTAAATATTACTTAAAAACTAATACTAATAATATTCTGGATACAAAAATCGCTTCAAAACTTGCAAGATCTTATTCTGACAATCATTCTCTAAAAACATTAATAAAGGAATTCGTTAACATTGATATTAGTAAACAATTCCAAAATTCAGATTTTGGTGGGGAATTGACGCCCGCCCAACTTAAATATTGTGCTAATGATGTTATATATTTACATAAAATTCATGAGCAATTGGATTTAATATTGAAAAGAGAAAATAGAATACAACTCTACAAAGATTGTTTAAAATTTTTAAAAACTAGAGTAGATCTTGATTTAGCTTTATTTAAGGATGATATCTGGTCACACTGATGACGAATAAAAAATTTATATCAACAGCTCAAGATGTAATTAATCTTGAGATAAGAGCTTTACAAAAATTAAAAAAAAGTATCAACAATTCTTTTAATAAGGCTGTGAATAAAATTGCTCAATGTCAATCAAAAGTAATTTTATGTGGAGTTGGGAAAAGTGGATTGATTGCATCAAAGATAGCAGCTACACTTGCATCAGTTGGAACACCAGCATTCAACTTAGCAGCAAGCGAAGCTTCTCATGGTGATCTTGGAATGATATCTAAAAATGATATTTTGATTCTTATTAGTAACTCTGGTCAAACTAGTGAACTAAAGAATATAATCCAATATGCTAAAAGAAATAAGATATTATTAATTGGAATTGTTTCAAAAAAAGAGTCAATTTTATATAAAGCATCTGATATTAAACTTTTAATTCCGCAAGTTACTGAAGCAGAAGGCATCATTCCAACCTCGAGTACTACATCTCAGCTAGCTTTAGGTGATGCTTTGGCAATTTGCTCAATGAAATATAAAAAATTTGGAAAATTAGATTTTAAAAAACTTCATCCTGCAGGAAGTTTGGGAGCAAAACTCAAAACAGTTGAAGATATAATGATAACTGGAAATAAAATACCATTTGTAAGTGAAAATTTAAAAATGAAATTGGCTTTAAAAATATTATCCAAAAAGAAGTTGGGAATATTAATTGTTATAAATAATAAAAATAAAACTGTAGGAATTATAACTGATGGACAAATAAGGAGATTTACAGAAAAAAACACAGATTTTCAATCATTACCTGTGAAAAAAATCATGACAAAAAAACCAATTTTTGTAGAAAAAGATGAATTAGCAGCAAAAGCACTTTCGGTAATGAATAATAAAAAAATTACATCATTATTAGTTAATAAGAGAGAAAAACCTCAAAAAACAATTGGAGTTATTCATATTCATACAATTTTACAATCAAATATTTCTTAGATGTCTTTTAAAAAATTTGCAAAAATTTTTTTTATTGTTTCACTATTTCTAATTTCTTTTTACGTTATTTTCTTAAAATATTTTAAAAATAAAGAAATTGCAGATATTACTAAACAAAAAGAAGAAGTGCCCTACAATTCAAATATTTTGAAAGATATTGAATACAAAACAAAAGACAAAGATGGTAATGAATACTTAATTAGAGCAATAAAAGGGGAAATAGATTTCTCTGACCCTAATATTTTATTTTTAACAGATGTAAAAGCATTAATAAGATTAAATACTTCTGAGATAGTTACTATTGTTTCTGATTACGGAAAATATAATTCTGAAAATAATGATACTATTTTTTCAAAAAATGTAATAGTAGATTATTTAGATAATAAAATTATAGCAGAATATCTTGATTTTTCTTTAGAAAAAAATTTGATGTTTATTTCGAGAAATGTGGTTTATAGCAATCCTGAAAATAAATTAAAAGCCGATGTTGTAGAAATTGACATCAAAACTAGAGATACAAAAATATTCATGTATGAAAAAGATAAGAAAGTAAATATAAAAAGTAATAATTAAATGGGTATAATAAAAAAATTTAGAATAAAATCTTTTAAAAACAATAATCCTATTATTGAATTTAGTAATGTTTCTCTTTCTTATGGAAATAGATTAATTTTAGACAATCTAAACTTTAAAATAAATGAAGGTCAAATTTTTGGAATGTTAGGTCCTAATGGAGTTGGAAAATCAACAATATTTAATCTAATCACTGGTTTAATTAATCCAAATAATGGAACAATAAAAATTATGGATCAAGATGTAAAAAATTTCCCAATATACCTTCGAACTAAAAAATTTAAAGTAGGCTATGTACCTCAATATGGAGGATTTTTTAACGATCTTACTCTACATGAAAATTTAAAAGCGATAAGTGAAATTGTAATTGAAAATAAAAATTATAGATCAGAAAGAATTAACTACTTAATTTCTAAATTTGAACTAGACAATTTAAAAGATATTAAAGCAAAATTTTTATCTGGTGGACAAAAAAAAAAATTAGTTATAGCTCTATCTTTACTAAGTGAACCCAAAGTTCTTTTATTAGATGAGTGTTTTGCTGCATTAGATGTTTTAACAATTAAAATGCTTCAAGAAATTATAGTTAGTTTACAAAGTGAAAATAAGATTACTATTTGTATATGTGACCACCAAGCAAGAGACCTTCTAGCTTGTGTAGATTTGGCAATGATACTTAGTAATGGAAAAATTATTGCTCAAGATACTCCTTCTAATTTAGTAAATAATAGAAATGCAAAAAGTGCATATTTTGGTGATAATTTTAAAATCAACTAATCATTAATGCCAAATTTTATAACAATTAAAAAAAAAATTAAAAATTTTAAAAAAACTATAACAGTAAGTGGCGATAAAAGCATAAGTATTAGATGGGTTTTGTTTTCTTCTTTAGCAAATGGTAAATCTAAAGCAAAAAATTTATTAATTTCAGATGACGTATTGGCAGCAATTAGGGCTATAAAAAAACTTGGTATAAAAACAGATTATAAAAATAATGAACATGTAATTTATGGAAGGGGTATTGACGGATACAAATATAAGAAAAATCTTGTGGTTAATGCAGAAAATTCAGGAACACTGGGCAGACTTTTGCTTGGTTTATTAATTAACTGCAAACATACTATTAAATTAATTGGTGATAAAAGTTTATCTAAAAGAGACTTCAAAAGAATTTCTGATCCATTAAGTAAATTTGGCGCAAATTTTAAATTAAATAAAAATAAGAATTTACCACTAACAATTAAAGGAACATCAGATTTAAATTCAATAAAATATTTTGAAAATAAAGGTTCAGCACAATGCAAGAGTTCAGTAATTTTTGCAGGAATGAGATCAAAAGGCACTACTTTCATTAGAGCTAGAAAATCTAGAAATCATACTGAGCTTTTGTGCAAATATTTAAAACTACCTATTGCTATAAGAAAAAAAAAAAATTATGACGAAATTAAAGTTACAAAAGTTAGATCAATAAAACCTTTAAACTATAATATACCTTCAGATATAAGTTCCAGCGCTTTTTTTATGGTTTTAACTGCGCTTTTAAATAATTCAGAAATAAAGATAAAAAACGTTAATGTAAATCCTTCTAGAACAGGAGTGATTACTATTTTAAGAAAAATGGGTATAAAAATTATTCTTAAAAATCTTAGAATATACAAAGGTGAAAAAGTTTCAGATATTTTTGTTAAAAGTCCCAAAATTATAAAATCAATTAATTGTCCTTCAAAACTTAATAGTGGAGCGATAGATGAATTTCTTGTTATTTTTTTAGTAGCTGCTAAAGCAAATGGAATTTCTTATTTCAAAAATTTATCAGAATTAAATCAAAAAGAGAGCCCAAGACTTAAATGGGGAGCATATATTTTAAATCAAATAGGAATAAAAACTGAAACTACAAAAGATTCAATTAAAATTTATGGTAACCCTAAATTAAATCTAAAGAAAAAAATTGTCATCAAAAATTATTTAAAGGATCATAGGGTTTTTATGACAAGTGTTATCGCCGCTTTGACTTTTGGTGGAGATTGGAAAATTTATGATAAAATTTCAATAAAAACATCATTTCCAAATTTTTTAAAAATTATAAATAAATTAAAAAAAAATGATTAAAAGAAAGAATATTTTAAAAATTGCTATTGATTCACCCGCTGCAGCTGGTGCCGGCACTTTGGCAAAAACTATATCTAAACACTACAATCTTTTCTATCTTGATACAGGAAAAATTTACAGATTTGTTGCCTATTTGAAAATTAAATTTCCAAAAAAATTTAATAATAAATTTATTAAATCAAAAATAAAATCATTGAGGATGAAAGATTTATCAAATAAATATTTGCTATTAGATGATGTGGGGACAGAGGCATCAATTATTTCTAAAATTAAAAGTATAAGAAAGATAGTTCACTCTTTTCAAATTAGCTTTGCTTACAATCCCCCTAAAAAATATAAAGGATCTTGTCTTGATGGTAGAGATATAACTTATAAAATTGTTCCAGATGCAGATTTTAAGTTTTATGTAACTGCCAACGTAAAAACTAGAGCATTAAGAAGATATAAGGAACTAAAAACATATAAAAAAAAAATTACTTACACTGAGGTGTTAAAAAGTATTAAAAAACGTGATAAAAATGATCTAAATAGAAAAATTTCACCCCTAAAGAAAACAAAAGATTCACTATTGATTAATACGACAAACCTTAATAAAAGGGCATGTTTTTTAAAAATAAAAAAAATAATAGACAAAAAGTTAAATATTTAATGGAAATTTATAAAGATCTATCAAATCCGGCATCGCAAGAGTTTGAAAAATTACTGAACAGCCAGCTTTCAAAGATACAAATAGAAGAAGGTAAAATTATCGAAGGTAAAATAAACAAGATTACTGAAAAATTTGTATTTTTATTCGTTGAAGGACTAAAATCTGAACCAGTTCTAGATATTAACGAATTAAAAAATATGGGCCTTTCTGAAAAAATAAAAATTGGAGAGACTATTTCAGTACTTTTAGAAAGAATTGAAGATAAAAATGGTGAAGTTTTAGTATCAGCTAGCAAAGCTCAAAAAATTAAAGGTTGGGATAAATTAGTTGAGGCATATGAAAAAAATGAACCAATAATGGGCAAAATAACTTCTAAATGTAAAGGTGGTTGCATAGTTGAGCACATTGATACTGGATCATTGATGTTTTTACCAGGATCTCAAATCAGTGATAAACCTTTAAAAGATATAAGTCATTTAATGAATGAACCTCAGAAATTTGCGCTTATTAAACTGGACAAAGTTAGAGGTAATGCATGTGTATCTAGAAGAGAAATTATCTCCTCATTCAAAAAAGAGGATAAAGCGAAAATCATTGAAAAGTATAAAGTTGGTGACATTATTAAAAATGCAGAGGTAAAAGGATACAGCTCTTTTGGTTGTTTCTTTAATGTAAATGGAGAATTAGATGTATTAGTACATTTACAAGAAATTTCTTACTCCAGGGTAAACCATCCTGATGAAGTATTTAACATTGGTGAGAAACATGATCTAAAAGTGATTAGTGTTGACAAAGAAAAACTTCAAGTTGGTTGTTCTGTAAAACAACTTTCTCCAGACCCTTTTGAACATATAGAAAATTATGAACTCAACAAAATTTATAAAGTAAAAGTAGTGAAACTAATGGATTTTGGAGCATTTTGTGAGCTAGAACCTGGATTAACAACTTTACTTCACTCAAGTGAACTAAGCTGGACTAAAAAAAATATTTCAGCAAAAAAAATGTTTAAAGTAGGAGATGAAATTGATTGTATAATAACTGAAATTGATAAAGAAAAAAGACGAGTTGCCATCTCTCATAGATTGACACAAGAAAACCCTTTTGAAACATTTGAAAAGAAATATCCTGTAGGCAGTATTGTTCAGGGTGAAATTGTTAATAAAAATGAATACTCACTATTTGTAAAAATAGAAGATTTAGATATAGATGCATTTTTACATTGCAATGACTTAACTTATTTAAATAACGGCGAGGAAGAGTTAGCTAGGTATAAAAAAGGAGATAAAATTAAAGTTAAAGTTTTAGAAATGAAGTCTTCTGAGCAGAAAATTAGAGTTGGTTTAAGACAAACTCAAGCAGATCCATTTGATTGGTTCAAAGATAAATCTAAAAATCAAACTATAACAGTCAAAGTTGTTTCAACGGACAATAAAGGTTTAATCGTAAGGCCAGAAAACTGTGAAATGGATTTTCAAATTAAAAAATCAGCGATAGCAATAAATGCTGCAGATGCTAGACCAAGTAGATGGACAGGTGGTGAAAAACTAGACTGCGCAATAGCTGAATTAGATTTGAATAAACGTAAAGTAACCTTAAGCATCAAATTGCTCGAGGAAATTGAGAAAAAAGAAGCTTTAGAAAAATATGGATCTGAAGGATCAGGTAAAAATTTACCTTTCTCTTCATTATCTGAAGATCTCAAAAAAAAAGAAGAAAAGAAAGAATAATTGAAGAAGATTTAAATTGGCGATTGTAAAATCAAAGCTTTTAAAACAACTTTCAAATAGTTACCCCAATTTTTTAAAAAAAGACCTTGAAAAATTTACTAATATTATTTTGAACGAAATTAAAAGAGCTCTAAGACGTGGGGATGGTGTTGAATTAAGAAATTTTGGCACATTTAGAGTAAAAACACAAAAAGCTTCAATTAGAAGGAACCCTAAAACTGGAGAAAAAGTTGCAGTCCCAGAAAAAAAAGTAATATCTTGGAAAATGAGTAAAGAAATGTTTAAAAAGATAAACAATGAAGAGTAAGATATTCATAGCATGTGACACGACTAGCGTTTCAAAGGTTAAAAAAATAATAAAAAATACTCAAACATCAAAATTGAAAGTTGGTTATAAATTTGGACTAGAGTTTTTAAACTCTAAAAATGGAAGAAAGTTTGTGTCTAAACTAAACAATCAAATTACATTTGGAGATTTTAAGTTTTCAGATATTCCTAACACTTGTGTATCAGCAGTAAAAGCAATTAAAGATCTTAAATTTAATTATTGCACTATGCACATAAGCTCAGGCTTAGAAGCGTTAAAAGCAGCTAAAAAGGTTTCTGGAAAAACCAAAATAATTGGTGTTTCAATTCTAACTTCTTTAGATAACAAGGCTTTAAACGAAATAGGTTACAATAAAGATGTAAAAAAATTAGTAGCTCATCAGGCGAAACTTGCACAAAAAGCAAAGTTGGATGCTATTGTTTGTAGTGCTCAAGAAGTAAAAATTGTAAGAAAATTTTTTAAAAAAGAAATTATTACGCCTGGGATAAGGTTTAATTCAAAAAAAGGAGATCAAAAAAGAGTTCTCTCCCCAAAAGCAGCATTAAGAAATGGCAGTGATTGGCTTGTAATTGGAAGACCTATTACTAAAGGAAATATTAAAAATAATATTAAAAAATTAATTGATCATTTAAACTGATGATCAAGGGGTGTAAAATCTGTGGGATTTCAGATCCTGATACTTTAAATTTTTTAATTAATCACCCTCACCCACCAAAGTTTGTAGGATTTATATGTAACTATCCAAAAAGTTCTAGATATGTTGAATATGAAAATTTAAAAAAACTTTTAAAAATAAATCCAAAAAAAAGTTACTATGTTGCTGTTCTTGTTAAACCAAATAGAGAAATTTTAGAAAAAATTCAAAAGTTACCTTTTGATTACTATCAATTATACGATTGCTCCCCAGAGGAAATAAAAGAGATAAAACAAAAATATAAAAAGAAAATTATTACAGCTTTTACAATAAAATCAGAATCTGATTTGACCAATTATAAATTATATTCTGATGTTACTGACATTTACCTATTTGATAGTAAGGGATATGAGAAAAGCCAGTCCTTTGATCATGACTTGATTAAAAATATTAAGGTAAATAAGGAATTAATGATTGCTGGTAATATTCAATACAATGATGATCTTAAAAATTACAAAAAATTAGTAAATTTTATAGATTTATCTGGTGGCGTAGAAACATCTGGATTAAAAGACTTATCCAAAATAGAATTTTTTTTAAAAAAAGTTAACGAAATTAAAAATGAAGCTTAAAAAAGGTATTCCATTAATTGATCAACACAATCAACAAGGTTTCTGGGGAGAAAAGTTTGGTGGTAGTTTTATACCAGAAACTTTAAAAAAACCTGTAGAAGATTTAACAAAAGAATTTAAAAAACTAAGAAATGATAAAAGATTTTTAAAAAAAAGAGATTATTATTTTAAAAATTACATAGGCTCTCCGACATCTTTAGTAAAATTAGAAAATTTATCTAATCATTTGGGTGGTGCTCAAATATGGGCCAAAGTTGTATCGGAGGCTAATGGTGGTGCCCACAAAATATATAATGCAACTGTTCATGCCTTAATATGTAAGGCTATGGGAAAAAAATATATTGTTGGTGACACTGGCG
The DNA here is from genome assembly GCA_902591535.1 of uncultured Pelagibacteraceae bacterium. Classification (GTDB taxonomy): domain Bacteria; phylum Pseudomonadota; class Alphaproteobacteria; order Pelagibacterales; family Pelagibacteraceae; genus Pelagibacter. The sequence goes on from CACJBA010000011.1 coordinate 31,213, forward strand.
CTGGTTATGCAGGTAAAATGCTAAGTATGGCTGCAAAGAAATTTGGTCTTAAATGTAAAATTTTCATGGGTGCTAAAGACATCAAAAGACAAAAACCTAATTGTGATGCTATGAGAAAAAATGGTGCTGAAATAGTTCCTGTATATTCAGGCAGCCAAACCTTGGTCGATGCAGTCAGTGAGTGTATGAGATATTGGGTATCAAATTGTGACACTACACATATGTGTGTTGGAAGTACAGTTGGTCCAAATATATTTGTAAAAATTTGTGGATGGAGTACAGCACAAATTTCAAGAGAATTAAAAATACAAATTAAACAAGAATTCAAAAAAATTCCAAAAAAAATTAAATTGATTAACTGTGTGGGAGGTGGAAGTTCAGCATATGGTTTTTGGAGTGAATTTATAGATTTTAATAAATCGCAAATAGAATTAGTTGGTGTAGAGGCTGGAGGTCCAAAAAAATCAAAACTCCATGCCGCTCCTTTGAGTAGAAATGCCAAAATTGGAATTTTACATGGTGCAGCTTCTTATGTTTGTCAAAACAATGAAGGTCAAATTAATGATACTGAATCAATTAGTGCTGGATTAGACTATCCAGGTGTCAGTCCAATACATTGTTTTTTAAAAGATACAAAACGAGCTAGATACACTTATGCAACTGATGAGGATGCATTAAAAGCACATGTGATGGTAACTAAATTTGAAAAACTTAATCCAAGTTTAGAACCTAGTCATGCATTTGCTGAGGCGATAAAAATTGCCCCAAAATTAAGCAAAGACACAATTATAATTGTTAACTCTTGTGGTGATGCTAAAAAAGATAGAGATATCTTAAGAGAAAGGTTGGGTAAAAATTAATGAATTCATTAATCAACAAAACTTTCTCAGCTGCAAAAGAAGAAAATAGACCTGCTTTACTGACATATACTGTCGCTGGAGATAATACTAAAAAAAAATCTTTAGAAATATTAAAATCAATTTCAAATTATGCTGATATTTGTGAATTAGGTTTTCCACATAACACACCTATAGCTGATGGAGGACAAATACAAACAAGTGCTTACCGGGCAATTAAAAATGGTATAAAAATTAATGATGTATTTTCAATTGCAAAAGATTTTAAAAAGGTAAAAATAAATAAACCAATTATACTGATGGGCTATTACAATATGATTTATCAATATAATGAAAATAAATTTTTAGAAAAATGCAAAAAATCAAAAGTTGATGGTTTAATCGTTGTTGATTTACCTTATCCAGAAAATAAAAATTTTGCATCAAAATGTAAAAAAAAAGGAATTAATTTTATTCAATTGGTTTCACCAACTACTTCCCAGATAAGATTAAAAAAAATAATAAAAGATTCACACGACATGATTTATTATATAAGTATGTTATCCACAACAGGTGGGAAGCTTAAAGTATCCCCAAAGAAAATATTAGAAAAATACAACATAATAAAAAAACAGAATAAATCTAAAAATGTTGTTATTGGCTTTGGTATTACAGAAAAAACCATCCAATCTCTTAAAAAAGCTGATGGTTTAGTTGTTGGTAGTGCAATTTGTAAAGAAATTTCTAAATCTATTGAAAAGAGACAAAATCCTGTCACAAATGTTACTAATATCGTTAGGAGATTAAAGAATAAAATTCAATGAACTGGATAACAAAAATAATTAAAGCAGGTGAAAAAATTAAAACTGCTATACGTGAAAGAGCTACAAAAGAGGATATTGCAAAAAGTGATTGGACATCATGTTGCAAGGGTCCAATTTTAAAAAAAGATTTAGAGGAAAACTTGTGGGTATGTCCAGACTGTAAGCGCCATCACAGAATAAAACCACATCAAAGATTTGATATATTGTTTGGAAAAAATAATTACGAGATTTTCAAAACTCCTATACCAAAAGACGATCCACTAAATTGGACAGACTCTAAACCTTACAAAGAAAGATTAAAAAGTGCCCGAAAAAAAACAGGATTAGAATGTGGAATGATGGTTGTTTCTGGAAAAATTAATAATATTAAAATTACTGCTGTAGCCTCTGATTTTGATTTTTTAGGAGCTTCAATGGCAGCGGCAGAAGGTGAAGCTTTTTTATATGGGGTACAACATGCCATAGAAAATCAAACACCGTTTTTGTGTATTAGTGCTGGAGGAGGAATGAGAATGATGGAAAGTTTAATTTCTTTATCTCAAATGACAAGAACAACACTTGCAATTAATGAATTAAAAAAAAATGGACTACCATATTTAGTTTGCATAACTGATCCAACAGCAGGCGGTATTACTGCATCGTACGCTATGTTAGGTGATATTCACATTGCAGAACCAGGAGCTTTAATTGCATTTGCGGGTGCAAGAGTAATTCAAGGAACTGTTAAAGAAGAGCTACCTGAAGGTTTCCAAAAAAGTGAATATGTTGAAAAAACTGGTTTTGTTGATTTAATTGTTGAGCGTAAAGAGCTTGCATCAAAAATTGGAACTTTATTATCAATATTGTTAAAGAAAAACTCTGATATAAGTGCTGAACAAAATGAAACTTCAGAAGATAGTCAGTCGCTTACAAGAGCTGCATCCTAAAGAAATAGATTTAAGTCTAGATCGTATTCAAAGTCTCTGCAAAAAATTAGGCAACCCTCAAGATAAAATCAAAGCAATTTCAATTGTTGGTACCAATGGAAAGTACTCAACTATCCAAGCAATGTTTTCTATTTTAAAGGAAGCAAATTTCAATTGTAATATCTACACTAGTCCTCATATCAAAAGTATCAATGAAAGGTTTGTTTTTAATAATGAAGAATTGAATGATGAAGATTTGGCAAATTTACTTGAAGAAGTTGAGGAAGCTAACAATGGTGAACCAATTACTTTTTTTGAAATACTGACTGCAGCTTATTTTTTAAAAGCATCTCAATACCCAGATAATTTAAATTTAATTGAAAGTGGATTATTCTTTAGATTTGACGCTACTAATATCTTAAAAAATAACCTTGCTAGCGTCGTAACATCTATTGGCCTTGATCATTTAGATTGGTTACCTGAAAATGAACAAACTGTTGAAAAAATTATTTTTGAGAAAACATCAAGCCTTTTAAACTCAAATATTATAGTTGCAAAACAAAGTACTAATAAAATCAAAGAAAATATTAAAAAAACAATATCAAATAACAGATCAAATAAGTTTTTCCATAATGAAAATTATAGTTTTACAATGCAAGAAAATGACTTCTTTTATTATGAAGATCAATTTGGGGGAATAAAATTACCTATACCAAATGTTAAAGGTCAATTTCAATTAGAAAATGTCTCAACAGCAATTGCGACCCTAAGAATTTTGAAAGATTTAAAAATTAAAGATGACCACATTAAAAAAGGTATTTTAAAAATAAATTGTATTGCAAGATTACAAGAAATTAAATCTGGAAAACTTAAAGAGCTTGTAAAAGATCACAAACTTTATGTTGATGGATCTCATAACCCATTGGGAGCAAAAGTTTTGAATGAATACTTGGAAAGTTTACATTGCAATAAACACATCATTCTTGGAATGATGGCTAATAAAGATCATAATGAATATATGAGTTTCTTTAAGGATATTTCTACATTGACTACAATAGATATACCTAATCAACCTAATTCAATTAAAGGAGAAGAGCTTAAAGATAAGCTAAACGGCTTTTCTAATATTAATTATAAGGAAAGTATAGAAGATGCTTTAAAGTCAATCCCAGTAAAAGAAAACGATATAATACTGATTACTGGATCGTTATATCTTGCGGGTGAAGTTTTAAATTTAAATTAGATATTTTTATCTAAAAATTCCTTCATGTGACTTTCGGGAACTCCACCAACTTTTCTATCTACTTCTACACCTTTTTTATAGATAATAACTGTTGGAACACCTCTGATACCTGCTGCACTTCCGGTATTTATTCCACCGTCTTCAACATCAGCATAATAGAAACCAGCCTTATCTTTATATTCATCAGATAACTTATCCATTACTGGTTTTAGTGCCTTACATGGACCACACCACTCAGCTGAAAACTGGATGACTGAAACATCTTCATTTTTAATTTTAGTATCAAAATCTTCGTCTTTAAAGTTTGTAAGCATATTTCCTTTCTATTAATTAGAGCCTTAAAGTCAACTAGGCAATTTCATATTTTTTTTCTATAGACATAATAAATTCATTTATTTCATCTAATTTTTTTAGTTCCTCTTCATTATCTCGATTTGATGCTTGATCTCTTAAGGTATCAATTTCTTGATAGGCCATTCCTATAGTTTGCCACTTTTCTCTATTTTTGCTTAAAATTCGTCTAGCAATTTCACTTTTTATATTTTTATATAAATCTGGTGGCAAAATATGTGGTGCTTCTTGATAAATAATTTTTTGCCCAAACCAACTACATCTTTTATCTTGAAACTTATCCAACATTCTTAATTTATCTTCCCAAGAAGAACTATGCCAAGTTTTAAATAATTGGGTGTCTTTATTGGGAATGAATTTTTCATATAAAGTTTCTTCAGGTAACAGATCTTCCTGGGTTTGAGTTTGAGCTTTTTCTTCAGCGGCCTCTCTATTAATGATTTGAATATTTTTACAAAAATTTTCACTATTTCTAACCATTTTTGCTCTTTTCTGGATTGTTTCTAAATCTAAGTCAGCATATGCCTTCTCTTTTAATGCAAACTTTTTATCTAAAACTACAGGAGCTTTGTTGGTTTTGATTACTCTAAGTGCTTTTGGACTAAACTTTTTTAAATAAACTTTAAGATCATTTATTGATAAATTTAACAAAGGTTCAGGATCTCTTCTTAAATCAAATAAATATCCCCAAGATGCATATGATGGATGAAAACAGTGGTCTGGATGAAGTGTAGAGACAAGATACATCATATTTTTTCCTTTAACATTTTCAAATATTGAATAAATACCTTCACTTTTTAAAATAGTTTCAACACTATTTTTTGTGGATGTGCTTAAGAAATTTTCCCAATTGTCTTTATGTTTATCTTTTATAATTCTAAGAATTTTTAAGCTTGTGAATGCATCATGATAGGCCGTGTGTTGTTGAGATGTATCAAATCCTTGTTGTCTAGCAAGACCTTCCAAAGCAAGACTTTCGTTACCAGCTTCTGTTAATTCAGTCTTTAATGTTTCAGGATTCAAGGTTTGTGCTACTCTTGCAACATGTAAACCGTCATGTTCTTTATTTGGTGATGAATGTGTAATGTAAGGATATCTATTCCCTTTAAAAAAATTAAAATGAAACATTCGTCTATCAAAATTTAAGTTACTCCAACCCATAAACAATGCCGGACCAGCTTTAGAGAAAAAATTCTCTACTGCGCCTAAAAAATCATAATGTGAGTAATTGCCTTTAGTAAGTAAATCAATACTTGTTGAATTAACTAATAAGGCCTTTGCACTTGGGACCTCACCCTCAGGCATTCTGCCACGAATATTTAGCTTACCAATTTCTTTTAAGTTTTTATCAACAACTACAGCACCTACTTCAATTATTGAGCCCCAAATTGTGCTATTTGTTGTTTCTGTATCGTAAATTACTATTTTATCCATAAAATCCTAAGTTAAGTCTGATAGCTCATTAAATTTTTTTAATCTTCCCAAAAACAAATTTTGATAAACAATTAAATCATGCCCTTGAATTTTAAACTCTTGGAATAATTTATCTACTGTGCAAACCAAAATTACACAAGAAGTGATATTGGAGTTATACACAATGTTATGTGCTAATGAATATGCACTTGTTTGAAGAAGCCATGAGTCTATATATTCAGCCTTTTTAGGTTTATTACTTTGTTTAAAATCAATTATTGTTTCTTTTCCTTCATAAACTCCAACACAATCAGCAGTGCCTGCATACTTGTCTGGGTAATAAAGAGTGCATTCAACACCCCAAATTTCATCCAATCGATTTTTCAAACCTTTTTCTATAATTTCTTTAGCCATTAATTTGTATTGTTCGTTATCTTCAAAAAAACTTAAATTTTCTCTTCCAAGTAAATAAGACTCTAAATAGTTGTGCATTTGAGAACCTCTACTACTTGCTGCTTTTGTAATTGCCTCAGCCTCTTTTTGCCCAGTTCTTTCTCTCCAATTTGCTAATGCTGCTTTATCTTCTTCAGATCGAGTTGCATCTAAAATTGAAGTGACACTTGGTAATTTTGTTTCCCCTAATAAGTATCTTCTAATGCCATCAACTGTTGCTCTTGATGATTTTGGATAATCATATTTTTGATTCCACTGCATGAGATTTCTTATAGACGTTATTAAGGAAAAAAAGAAATTAATTTTTAAGCTGCCTATTTCGTTCAACAAATTTTTCCACGTTTTCAGTTTGTACAGCTTTCTCAACCTGCTCGGGATCTTTAATGTTTTCTAAAGTTCTTGAAATTGATCTTGCATCCGTTCCAAATTTATCAACAACTCCCATAGCATCTTCTAATTTTTTTCTAAGAACTATAATGTTGTCAAAATGTTTAGAAAATCTTGTACTGATTGTTTTTAAATGATTATAAATTTCTGTTGCACCTTTTTGTACCTTCAATGATTGAAATCCCATATGTAAAGACTGTATGTAAGCAGAAAGAGTATTGGGTCCACATATTACAACTTTATATTTTTTCATTAACTCTTTAGTTAATAATTCTTTTGTACTTGGATCTTGGTATTCAGTTAATTCTTTATATAAACTTTCTGTAGGAGCATACACAATTGCAAAATCAGTAGTTTTCGGTGGAACAATATATTTTTCATTAACACTTTTAGCTTTTGCTTTAAACGCTGAGGCTAATTTTGCTCTAGCATCTGCTACAGCCCTTTTGTCTTCCGCGTCATGACCATCGGTAATTGCTTTGAATTTTTCTACTGGAAAATGACTATCAACAGGAACCAGAACATCTCCTTGAAGCTTTATTGCAAATTCAACATTTTCACTGGTGTCCTCTTTCATTTTAACATTCGTCATGAATTGAGAGGCTGGTAGCAAATCTTTAATAAGAGCATCTAGGCTAAATTCTGCAAGTGTTCCGTATTTCTTAACTCCAGCTAAAATTTTAGTTATTCCCTCTTGGCTTTGATTTAATAGTTGTACTTGTTGATTAAAATTTCCTACTTTTTCTTCTACCTTGGTTAAAGTTTCAGTCATATCTTTGGTAACCCCAGTTGATAAATTATTAAATGAGGTCGACATTGCACCAAGTGAACTATTGATAGTTGTATTTAAGGTATCTTTTAAACTTGTAATTTCCGATTTTAAATTAGCTATTTCTTCTGCTTCTTTATTCTCTTTATCGTCTTTA
>CACJBA010000012.1 GCA_902591535.1 uncultured Pelagibacteraceae bacterium
CACTGTTCCATGACCAGACTGTTCAATTACACAATTTCCCTCGCATAATCTATCTTGGGGGCAAATTCGGCCGCACACTTCAGGCATATTGTTTGTGCTTTGGGATAATTCATACGCCTCTTTTAATCTTCCCTCAGCTGTCAGTTTAAGCCAATCTGGAATGTTGTTACTTAAAGGACAATGAACTTGGCAAAAAGGTACTCCACATTGTGAACATCTGCTTGACTGTTCTTTGGCTTTTTCATTGATATACTCGTCATAAATTTCCTTAAAATCTTTCTTTCTTGTATCAATTTCTCTTTTAGGTGGAGTTTGTTGACCTATTTTAACAAATTTGAGCATTTTATCTGGCATAATATTATTTAAGTTTTGGCAAAATATACCTTGATTTATGTATATAAAGCATAAAATAGGTCATGCATATTGACCTTAATTTTTAAATTTTTACCACAAATAAACAAGTTTTTAATTATTGCATAGCTAATATGTTCAAATCGAATTGTTTTAAATCAATACTTTATAAGTTACGAAGAAATTATGTTTCAAAATATTATAGAAATTTTAATTCTCTCTGCAATTCAAGGAATATCAGAATTTCTACCTATCAGCTCTTCAGCTCATTTGATTTTGGTTTCTACATTATATCAATTTAAATCCAGTTCTCTTTTAATTGATATAAGCCTTCATTTTGGATCGCTAATAGCAATAATATATTTTTTTAGAGATGAACTGTTTGATGCAAGAAAAAACAAAAGACTTTTAAGTTTACTTATACTTGGATCCATTCCTTTAATAATCGTCGGCTACATACTTTATAATTCTGGACTAATTTACCATTTGAGGAATTTAGATGTCATTGCATGGACTACTTTAATATTTGCAATTGTTTTATACATCTCAGACAAAAGTCGATTTGATAAAAAAATTTCATCAAATTTAAACTTTCAATCAATTATGTTTATAGGTATTTTCCAAATATTATCTCTTGTACCAGGAGTGAGTAGGGCGGGAATTACTATAACTGCTGCAAGAATATTAAAATTTAATAGAGTAGACTCTAGTAAAATATCCTTTTTGCTTTCTATACCAGCATTAGCTGGGGCAGGCGTATTAAGCTTGAAAGATGTTATTGGACAATCTGTTGAATTTAATTACTTAATAGTTATTGCAATTATTTCGTCTTTTATTTTTTCTTTCCTAACTGTTAAATTTTTTTTAATTTATATAAACAAATTTTCAATGAATGCCTTTGTAATTTATAGAATTATAATTGCCTTAATTTTGTTTAGTTTAATTTATTAAGTATATTTCTTTTTGATTAAAGGTAGTAATTGAGAAAAAAGGACTCCAGCTAGAATAAAAAAACATCCAAGTAAATTATTTATATCTAGAATTTGATTTAAAATAAACCAAGCAGCAATCGTAGCAAATACTCCTTCAAGTGAAAATATAATAGCTGCTGGTGCAGGTGTAATATTTCTTTGTGCATATATTTGTAAAACAAATGCAAATCCACCGGATAATATACCAGCGTATAAAATAGAATAAATTTCCATTAAAATATTATTTAAAATAAACTCTTCATAAATAATTCCAATTATAAATGATAAAATAGCTACAATTAAAGTCTGTACTGCTCCTAAAGTTAGTGGAAGATTGTATTTAGTTATAACAATTCCGGTAAAAATTATATGTGTAGCCCAAAATAAAGCTCCTAGAACTACTAATGTATCTCCAAGTCTTACTGTTGCATCATAAAAATTAGTTAATAGATATCCTCCAATCAAGCATAGAACTACTGAGGGCCAAACACTCCAATGCATGGTTTTTTTCCCAAAAAAAAAAATGATAATTGGTACCATGGGCACATAAAAAATTGTAAAGAATGCAGCATTTGCAACATCCGTATAAAGCAGAGCAACTTGTTGTAATGCAGATCCTAAAAATAAAGAAAATCCTATTAATAATGAATAAATTACAAAGGTTTTTTTGTCTAATTTAAATTCTGATTCAAAATTTTTAAGTTCAAATAAAATCATAAGCGGTGTTATGGCTAAAAAACCTACAAAAAACCTCACGGCATTAAATGTGAAAGGACCAATATTATCCATGCCTGTATCTTGAGCAATAAAAGTTGTGCCCCAAATAAAAGTACATAATAAAGCACTAAATAATGAGAAGGATTTAGACATTTTTAATTAAACAGCTAGTTTATAAGCAAAATTTTTCCCTAAATTTTCTTTTAGATCATTATTAAACCTAGCTGCTTCAGCACCATCAATAATTCTGTGGTCATAAGATAAAGAAATTGGTAGCATAGTCCTAGTTTGAAACTTCCCATTCATAAAAACTTGTTTTTTTTCTGATCTTCCTACTCCTAATATAGCAACTTCAGGATAATTAATTATAGGAGTAAAAAATGAACCTCCAATACCACCTAAACTCGTAATCGTCATCGAGCCGCCAAACAATTCTTTTTTATCAATTTTCAAATTTCTACAAAGTTCGCTTACTTCTTTTAATTCTTTACTTATCAGAGAAATTTTTTTGTTATTTGCATTTCTTATTTTTGGAACCATTAATCCATTTGGTGTATCAACCGCTATCCCAATATGGTAATATTTTTTTAAAGTCATTGTCCCACTCTCGATTTCGTCGATAGAAGAATTAAAACTAGGAAATTTCTTTAGGGATGCAACTAAAGCTTTTATTATAAATGCCAGAGGTGTAATTTTAATTTTTTCTCCAGTATACATATCTGTTAAAGAACTTCTAAAACTTTCCATCTCCGTTATGTCGGCTTCATCGTGATTTGTAACATGAGGAATTGTTGTCCATGAATTTGTAAGATATTTTGATGACAATTTTTTTACTCTTGGTATGTCTTTGATTTCTACTTCACCAAAATCAGAATGTTCAAATTCGTTTTTAATTTTATTGGGTTTACTATCTTTTACTAAATCATTGTTTTTTGAATTAGATGAAACAAATTTTTTAATATCATCTTCAACAACTCTGCCATCTTTCTGACTTCCTGCTACTTGATTAATATCTACACCAAGTTCTCTAGCAAATTTTCTGGCTTTTGGACTTGCAGATGAAATGTCAGAAATATTATTTTTAGAAAAAGTTTTTTCATGGATTTCAGGTCTTATTAGCTCTGTTTTTTTTAACTCTTTTTCAATTTCTGGTTTTTCTTTAATGTCTTCCTTTTTAACTTCAGAGATACTCTCTATAGTTAAAATTAAGTCGCCTTCAGAAACTTTGTCTCCTACTTTTATTTTTAAATTTTTAATTTTACCCTCTAAATTTGATGGTATTTCTACGCTAGATTTATCACTTTCAATCGTTATTAGAGCATCATTTTTTTTAATTGATTGACCTTCAGAAACTAATACCTCAATGACCTCAACATCTTTAAAATCTCCAATATTAGGTACTTTAATCTCAGTTTCTGTCATTTATAATTTTGTTGGCATTGGTTTGTTGCTATCAATATTATACTTCTTCATTGCATCTCTTGCATATTTAGAAGTTATAAGTTGTTCTTTTGCCAAAATACTTAAACCGTAAGCAACTAAATGTTCTTTATCTACCTCAAAAAATTTTCTTAAATTTTTTCTTGTATCACTTCTTCCAAAACCATCTGCTCCTAATGAATAAAAACTTTTATTAGTATAAGGTCTAATTTGATCTGAATTCATTCTCATATAATCAGATGCAGCCATAATTGGGCCTTCTGTTTGACCTAGGCATTGCTCAACATAAGATTTTTTAGGTTCTTTATCTGGGTTCAAAAGATTATATCTTTCTACTTCCATTCCATCTTTTCTTAATTCATTAAAACTTGTTACACTCCATATCTCGCTGTCAATTTGATAATCATTTTGTAAAATCTCTGCAGCAGACATCATTTCCCTTAAGATTGTTCCTGATCCTAAAAGTTGGATTTTGGTTTTTTTGAATTTGTTAAATTCTTTTATTTTATACATTCCCTTTAGAATGCCTTCCTCACAATTTTTATCTTTCGGCATTTCTGGGTGTGAGTAATTTTCATTCATTGTTGTAATATAATAAAAAACATTCTCATTTTTCTCATGCATTCTTCTTAGACCTTCTCTAAAAATTACCGCTAATTCATAATGAAATGTAGGATCATAAGTTACACAATTTGGAATGGTTGATGCAATTAAATGACTATGCCCATCCTGGTGTTGTAAGCCTTCTCCAGCTAATGTTGTTCTTCCAGCTGTTGCACCCACCAAAAATCCTCTAGCCTGACTATCTCCAGCTGCCCAAGCTAGATCTCCTACTCTTTGGAAACCAAACATCGAATAAAAAATATAAATTGGAATCATTTCAATATCATGATTGGTGTACGCGGTAGCAGCAGCAATCCATGAAGACATGGCACCAGCTTCATTGATACCTTCCTCTAAAACTTGACCACTTTTATCTTCTCTATAAGAACTTAATTGAGCTGCATCCTCAGGTTCATATTTTTGTCCTTCATGCGCATAAATCCCTATTTTTTGGAAAAATCCTTCCATACCAAACGTTCTTGCTTCGTCAGGAATAATAGGAACCAGTCTAGGAGATATATTTTTATCCCTTAATAAATTTGTTAACATTCTCACGAGTGCCATAGTAGTAGACATTTCTTTTTCACCAGTTGATACTTTCATAAAATCGAAAATATCTTTTGAGGGTGCTTTGATTGGTTTAGCAAAAGTCGAACGTTCGGGTAAATATCCACCTAATTTAATTCTTTTTTCTTTTATGTATTTTATTTCTGGAGATTTTTCGTCAGGTCTAAAGTATTCAATATTTCTCACCTGTTCATCTGTTAAGGGAACATCAAATCGATCTCTATAGTACATCAAGTCATCAACATCTAATTTTTTAGTTTGATGAGTAGTATTTACACTTTCTCCTGATTTTCCCATTCCATAACCTTTTATAGTTTTTGCAATTATTACTGTTGGGCTTCCCTGATGTTTGGTCGCTTTATCATATGCAGCAAAAACTTTGTGAGGATCGTGACCACCTCTATTAAGTCTCCAAATATCTGTATCTGACATGCTTGATACTAATTGAAGCGTTTCGGGGTATTTTCCAAAAAATTTTTCCCTCACGTATGCACCATTCCTAGCTTTCATTGCCTGATATTCACCATCAACTGTCTCATTCATAGCTTTAATTAAATGACCAGATTTGTCATTTGCAATTAATGAATCCCAATATGATCCCCAAATAACTTTGATTACATTCCATCCTGATCCTCTGAAACTTCCTTCAAGCTCTTGAATAATTTTTCCATTGCCTCTCACTGGACCATCTAATCTTTGAAGATTACAGTTTATTACAAATATTAAGTTATCCAAATTCTCTCTAGCTGCTAATCCAATTGCTCCCATTGACTCTGGCTCATCCATTTCTCCATCACCTAAAAAAGCCCATACTTTTCTACCTTCATCTTTAATTAAACCTCTGTTGATTAAATATTTCATGTACCTAGCTTGATATATAGCAAGCATAGGACCTAACCCCATAGATACTGTGGGGAACTGCCAAAATTTTGGCATTAACCAAGGGTGTGGATATGAAGATAGACCTCCAGACTTTACCTCTTGTCTAAAACTATCAAGTTGTTTTTCATTTAATCTGCCTTCTAAAAATGCCCTTGCATACATTCCTGGAGCACTATGACCTTGGAAATAAATTAAATCTCCTCCAAATTTATTATTTTTTGCTCTCCAAAAATGATTCATTCCAACATCATACAATGTAGCCGCAGATGCAAATGTTCCAATATGTCCACCAAGCTCTGGGTATTTTTTATTTGCTCTAACTACCATAGCTGCCGCATTCCATCTAATTAATGACCTTATTCTTCTTTCAATATTTTGATCACCACTAGATTTAACTTCAGCCTCTGGAGGTATTGTGTTTATATAAGGTGTGTTTTGTGTATAAGGAATATTTGCTCCTTCCCTGTATGCTTTGTTAATTAGTTCTTTAATTAAAAAATGAGCTCTTTGGTTTCCATCTTTAGATATCACGGCTGATAATGAGTCTAACCAGTCTTGGGTTTCCAATGGATCAACATCTGCTCCATTAATTACTTGAATTGTGGATTGTTTTTTTTCTACAACAGACTCAGATATATTAGTTTGCTCTTTGTTATTTACAGCCATAGCTTCTTCGGCTTGTTTAATTATATTTTCTGTATCTTTTGGAAGATTACTTTCTGGTGGGCTTTTTGTTAAATTAATTAAACTTAATAGTAAATCACCCTTAGAAACTTTATCTCCTACTTTTACATTAACACTATCAATCTTTCCTGAAATAGTAGAAGGTATTTCGACACTAGATTTATCACTTTCAATTGTGACTATAGGGTCGTTTTCTTTGATTGTATCTCCTGGCTTTACAAGTATTTCAATGACTTCAACATTTTCAAAATCACCAATGTCAGGAACAAGTAGTTTTTCGCTCATTATTTTAAGAGGCTTATACACCCAAATAATTATAATTTTTATGTTATTTTATCACATTAATTAATCTTTTTATGCAAAGCTGTATTTTAATTGAACAAAATTTGTTAATAAAAACAATAAAAACAATAAATAAGTTATTTATTAAGTAAATAGGGGACCGCTGGCCAAATTGGATAAGGCACTCGGCTACGAACCGAGAGATTCCAGATTCGAGTTCTGGGCGGTCCACCATTTGATATGATTAAAATATAAATGTTAGACGAATTCAAAGTATATATTATTAATTTAAAACAGAGTACAGAAAGAAAAGAGAGTATTTTAAGAGAAATAAGTAAACAAAATATAAAGAGCTTCGAATTGATTGAGGCTGTAGATGGTAATAAGCTAAATAATGAAGAATTAAATCTTTGCACTTTTAAAAATAAAAAAAATTATAATCCATGGGGTCCAAAATTGACTTATTCTCAAATTGGATGTGCATTAAGTCATATAAAAATTTATAAAGATTTTATAAATTCAAAATATGAATATGCTTTAATCCTTGAGGATGATGCAATTTTTCTTGATAATTTTACATTAAATCTACAAAAATTTATTTTAAATAATCTAAAATTTAAAAAACAAATTTTTTTGTTAAGTGAATTAAAAGAATTTTTAAAAACTCCTATAGATAATATGGAAAAGTATGAAGTTGTTAGAGTAACAAATGCTTTTTTTACGCATTCTTATTTTATTAGTAAAGAAGCTGCTAGATCAATTATAGAATTTAATTATCCAATAAAAACTTGGGCAGATAATTTTGTTTTATTTAAAATTTATTGCGGAATTGAATTAACTGGATTAAATCCTTATTTATTAGATCAAAACAAGAAAGAATTTAATTCAACAATAGAATTACAAAAAAAATTTAAAAAACACTTTTTACTAAAAAGATTTTTATACAAAATAAAAAATAAAATTTTAAAACGTTTTTTAAGTTTTGATGGCCATTAGTCAAAATAGAAAAAATATTATGACTATATTAAAAAAATATTTAATTTATTTAATTTAATTTTAATGTATTGTTACCTCAATGATTAACTGGATTAAAAAAATATCATTACAAAAAAGTGTAATTTATTTTTTTATAATGATTGCCATAATATTATTGATGTTAACATATGTATTATAAATTTTATGAATAATGAATTTGAGCAAATAAGTTTAAAGTCTGGATTTATGAAACACAATGGGGGTGTTTTATTTAGAACTATTTCAGAGACTGAATACGAATTTAAATCTACAATTAGTGAAAATCATTTAAATGCTGCTGGAATAACTCATGGAGGCTATTTATCTGCTTTGATTGATGCTGGAGCGGGAACAGCTGCACATAGAGCTGCAGGAAATGCTCCATGTGTAACTATCTCTTTAGATATAAAATTTATAGGTGCTTCAAAAGTTGGAGATGAAATTACCGGACATACAAAAATTTTAAAAAAAACAAACACTCTTGTCTTTTTGTTTTGCGAGTTAAAGTGTAATGATAAAATAATTACTTCTGCATCTGGGGTATGGAAAATTATTAAAATTAAGCCTTCTAATTTAGGACCTGGTGGTTAATTCTACTCTTTTCTTTTTGAGTTAAAGTAGCCAAATACAGCTAACAATAATATTGCTATAGGATAAACAATTTTTTTTGATGGTCTATCTGAATTTTCAATTTTAAATTCATTTATATAGTCTCCCATTTCAAAACCAATTTTTTTTGCTTCTCCATTCCATTTCAAATTATCAATAACAATTTTATCATCTCGTTTCATTAATATAATTCCATAGTCCTCTAAAGTAAATTTATCCTCAAAAGTATTTTTTGAAATCACAAATAACTTGTATCTTTCTCCATATAAACTAGGCCTTGTTATTTTAATTTGAATTTCTTTTGTTGAGTCTAATTTTATTGAATTAAGTTTAGTAATATTTTCATAATTATATTTTGGATAAAATTTATTTAAAACAAATTCAGGTGATAACAAAGAAATAGAAATAACTAAGAAAATAATTATTTCATGCCATTTAAGTTTATTAATAAACCAGCCTTGAGTGGCTGAAGTAAAAACTAAAATCCCAATTAAAGAAGTTATAATTACAATTAATCCATGCCAAATATTTTCAATACCAATAAGTAAAAGTTCATGGTTAAATAAAAATACAATCGGCAAAATTCCTGTTCTTAAACTATACCAAAAAGCTTGCACTCCTGTTCTTAAAGGATCTCCACCAGATATTCCTGCAGCTGCATAAGAAGCAAGTCCTACAGGCGGAGTTACATCAGCCATTAAACCAAAATAGAAGACAAATAAATGAACTGCAATTAACGGAAAAATAAAACCTGAGGCATTTCCAACATCTACTAAAACAGTCGCCATTAAAGAAGCAACAACAACATAATTTGCAGTAGTTGGTAAACCCATTCCTAAAAGTAAACATAAAATGATTGTTAAAAATAATAAAATAGTAACGTTATCCTTAGCTATAGACTCTATAACTATTATTAAATTTGTACTCAAACCAGTAGATCCAACCGCTCCAACTATAATTCCTGCAGTTGCAATTGCTATACCAACAGCAACCATGTTTAGAGCACCTTTTTCAAAACCAACTATTGTTTGATTAAACCATTCTTTAAGAGCATCTTTTTTAATTTCATTTTTTATAAACAAATTTATTAAATTTACTAAAACTAAAGTAATTGTTGCATAAAAAATTGAATAAGAGGCAGTAAATCTTAAGTAAACCAAAGTATAAATTAAAACAAAAATTGGTATTAAAAAATGTATCCCAGATAAAAAAGTTTTTTTTAAATGAGGAACATCTACATCATCCATTCCCTTAAGATTTAATTTTAAAGCTTCTAAATGTGAAATATAGAATAATGCTATATAAGAAATAATAGCAGGTAAGAAAGCATGTTTAACTATTTCAAAGTAAGTTACTCCAATAAAACTCGCCATTACAAATGCTGCTGCCCCCATGACAGGTGGCATGATCTGACCATTGACTGATGAAGAAACCTCAATAGCACCAGCTTTTTCTTTTGAAAAACCAGTTTTTTTCATAATTGGAATTGTAAATGTTCCAGTCGTAACCGTATTTGCAATTGAAGATCCTGAAATTAATCCAGTCATACCTGAACCTAATATTGCTGCCTTTGCCGGTCCCCCTCGCATTTTTCCAACCATTGCGAAAGCAAGATCTAAAAAATATTTTCCACCACCAGCTGTTTCAAGCAAAGCACCAAATAAAACAAATAAGAATATAAAATCTACTGATACACCAATCGGAATTCCAAAAATTGCTTCTTGATCAAGCCACTGGAAGCCTACAAGTCTGTTTAAAGATAAACCACCATGGGATATTATTTCAGGCGCATACCTTCCAAAGTATGAAAACAGTAAAAAACAACTAGCAATAATTACCAAAGGTAAACCAATTGCTCTTCTAGTAGCCTCTAAAAGAATTAAAATTCCACATCCTCCTAAAATCAATTCTAATGGAAAATTAAATGTTTCTGTTATCCTAAGATTTAAAAGAACACCGCCTCTTTCAACTAACTGATCATAAAAAAAATAAATATAAAGACACGATATCGCACCCAAAAAACTGATCAAAACATCAAAAAAAGAAATTTTCTTACCTTTAGATATTGGATAAATTAAAAAAGCTAAAGTTAAGGCAAAACCTAAATGAATTGCCCTTGCTGGCAATCCCTTAAACATTCCAAAATTTAACATAAATGGAAATGGTGAAGCGTACCAAAGTTGAAATAATGACCAAATAATTGCTATTGCTGAAACAATTTTCAAATGAAAACCAGTAATATTTCTAGTTGGTGATAAGTCTTCGCTTATTTTATTTTTAATCTTACTGCTGATTGAGTCGCTCATTAAAATTATTCATACCATAAAAAAAAGGCCCGGTAAAAATTACCAGGCCTTTTTAATTAATAAAAATTGGATTACATTAACCCAGCTTCTTTATAGTATTTTATTGCTCCTGGATGTAATGGAGCAGATAAACCATCTTTAATCATGTTTTTCTTTTCCAAGAATCCAAATGCTGGGTGTTGTTTTTTGAAATCATCAAAATTTTCCATCACAGCTTTTGTAACTAAATAAACAAGCTCTTCAGAAACATCTGCAGAAGTAACAACTGTAGCTTTTACACCAAAAGTTGTAGCATCTTTTTTCTGACCTGTGTAAGTTCCTTTAGGTATTACTGCCTGTGCATAATAATCCGCACCATCAATTAAACCTTGAACTTCAGAACCTGTTAAATTAATTGGAGATGCTTTAGCTGCACAAGTTGCTGCTTGTTCCATAGCACCATTTGGAAATCCAACTGAATAACCAAATGCATCTATTTTTCCGTCACATAGCGCTTTAACTTGTTCAGAAGAAGTAAGTTCAGTTGTTGATTTAAAGAAACTATTATCAACACCCATTGCTTTCATCAGTTCTTCCATAGTTCCTCTTTGACCTGAACCAGGATTACCGATGTTAACTACTTTTCCTTTCAAGCCGTTAAAATCTTTGATTTTTGCTTTTTTTCTAGCCCAAATTTGAAAAGGCTCATTGTGAACTGAAAACACTGCTCTTAAGTTACTAAATTGTTTACCTTCCCATTTACTAGATCCATTAACGGCATGATACTGCCAGTCTGATTGTGCAACTCCAAACTGGAATTCTCCAGCTGCTATCTGGCCAATATTATAGTTAGATCCACCAGTTGATGGTGCAGTACATCTATAAGCTTTTGCCGTACCTTTTTTTCTACCATGTTCAGCACTGATTGCTGACTTATGAAGCATTTTACATATAGCGTTTCCTGTTTGGAAATACACTCCTGTAGGTCCGCCTGTTCCTATCGTAAAGAACTCAGCTGATTTAGCAACACCAGTTAAAGACAATGATGTAAACAAAATCAACAAAGCACTCGACAGAGATGTGATTATTTTTTTCATTATTTACCCCTCCATATTTTATGTCGTTATTTTTATAAATTTATTTTAACAAAAAATAATCACCAATGTATAGTCTGATTTTATAGAGTTTCTGACCATTTTTTCAATTTATTTACACCCTCAACTACTTTTGGTGCAAACTGATTAATTGTATCATCATCAATATTCTGATTTTCAGAAATCTTATTCATAAACTCTTCTCCATCAAAATCTGTAAAACTAAGTCTTGCTAACATTTTATCTGGATTAAATCCAAAATCAGAACCTGGTAATAAAGCAACTCCAGTCTCATTTAATATATTTTCACACATTTCTACTGAAGTTTTAAATTTTTTATTTAAAAATTCTGGCATTAGATAAAATCCACCCTGAGGTTCCTTAATCAATACCTTGTTTGATTTTAAGTTTGAAAAAACATATTTACCTACCGCACTTAAAATATTTATTGATTTTGAAATATAATTTGAATGATCATTTTCGTAAGCTTTAATAGCTGCATACTGTATAGGTGCACTAACAGCAGAAAAAGTTTCACTTACTAATACATTGATCATATTTTTTATATTATTCAATTCATCTGGAATTATAAAATAACCAAGTCTCCATCCTCCGGCGCCGCACCATTTACTAAGTCCTGTGCTTATAATAGTTTTTTCAGGACAATAACTCGAGATAGATTTAAAATTTTTTGAAAATGTTAATTCTGAATATATTTCATCTGATAAAATTATAAGATTATACTTTTTGGTAATTTCTGAGATTTCTTCTAGTTTACTACAAACCTGCCCTGAAGGATTATTTGGTGAATTTAAAAATAATAAATAATTTTTTTTTTTATCTTTTAAAATGATTTTCTCTATTTGTTCTCCAGAAGGAAACCAGTTATTTTCTCTTTCTGTTTGAAGAATGTGAATTTTATTTCTGCCTAAAATAGCTTGTGGTGCATACGAAACCCAACTTGGTGCTGGCAATATAATTTCACCATCAAAAATTGTATGCAATAAAAACATTAATTCTTTAGATCCTGGTCCAATTATTACATTGTTTAATTTGTAGTTATAATTTTTCTTTTTAGATGAATATTTTGCTACAGCTTCCCTTAATTCCTGAAGACCCTGCATAGGTAAATATTTATTTTGATACGCATTATGTTTTAATTCTTCCACTACATCTTGAGGTACTTTAAATGGAGATTGTCCAAAACCAAATTTGAAAATTTTCTTGCCTTGATCTTCTAATTTTTTTGAAGTTTCATTAATTAAAAGAGTAGAAGATGGTTTTAGATTTTTGACTAATTTTTTTAACATTAAATTATTTTATTATTATAGGATTAAACTTATTTATGATAATCTCACTAAGTTTAAAAAGAAAATGAGAACTTTTTACCTTACGATTCGGTCATGTTTTAGTCTATTTTTGTTCTTTAGCAGTAACAATATCTGGTAGGTAAAAAAAAAGAAACACAAAACATTGAAATGACTAAAAATAAAATAACAGCTGTTCTTGGTCCTACTAATACGGGGAAAACTCATCTTGCTATTGAAACAATGCTTTCCTTTGAAAGTGGTATGATTGGATTTCCTCTTAGGCTACTTGCAAGAGAAGTATATGACAAAGTAATAAAGAAAATAAGTTTAGATAAAGTTGCACTAATAACTGGAGAAGAAAAAATAATTCCATCCAATGCTAAATATTTTTTATGCACGGTAGAATCTATGCCAATTGATAAACATCTAGAGTTTGTTGGTGTTGATGAAATTCAAATGTGCTCTGATCATGAAAGAGGTCATATTTTTACTGATAGACTTTTAAATATGAGGGGAGATAAACTTACAATGTTGATGGGTTCAAATACTATTAAAAATATAATTTCTAAATTAGATGGTGATATTGAATTTAAAAATAGAGAAAGGCTATCAAAACTTACGTATGGAGGTCATAAGAAAATATCAAGAATTAATAGAAAAACAGCGATTATAGCATTTTCAGCTGAAGAAGTTTATGCAATAGCAGAATTAATAAGAAGACAAAAGGGTGGTGCTGCAATTGTAATGGGATCATTGAGTCCAAAAACTAGAAATGCTCAAGTAGAATTATACCAATCAGGAGATGTTGATTTTTTAGTGGCAACTGATGCTATTGGCATGGGTATAAATATGGATTTAGATTTTGTCTATTTTTCAAATCTCAAAAAATTTGACGGAAAAAAATTAAGGAGATTGAATCTTTCAGAAATAGGTCAAATAGCAGGAAGAGCTGGTAGGTATTTAAATGATGGCAGTTTCGGCATTACCGGTGAATGCAAGGAGATTTCTCCTGAGGAAGTTGAATTATTAGAAAGTCATAAATTTGATAATATAAAAACTTTATTTTGGAGAAATTCAAATCTTAATTTTAACAATCCAATTAGCCTAATTAAAAGCTTAGAAGAAAAACCTCAGGTAGATTGGTTAAGAAAAATCCACGAATGTGAAGATGAAAAAGCATTAAAATATTTTTTAAAGAATAAAGAAATTTTCAATTCAGAATTTGATAAGAAGACATTAATGCTCTTATGGGAATGTTGCCAAATACCAGATTTTGTTAAAAAAACCTATGGAAATCATTTCGATGTTATTGGAAGTGTTTTTAAATTTTTATCTAGTGAGAAAGGGCTTATTTCAGAAGATTTTATGAGACTACAGCTGATGAAACTGGATAAATTAGAAGGAAATGTAGATTCTTTATCAAATAGAATTGCAAATGTTAGAACTTGGTCATATGTTTCAAATAAAAATAATTGGGTCAAAAATCAAAATTATTGGATAGAAAAAACTAAACATTTAGAAGACAGACTTTCAGACAGATTGCATGAAGAGCTTACCAAAACATTTATTGATAAAAGAGCAAGTGTGCTCGCTAGAGGTTTAAAACAAGATATGGAATTTAAAACAGAAATTTTACAGAACAATGATGTTAAAATTGATGACCAATTTATTGGAAAAATAAAAGGTCTAAAATTAGAATTATTTCTAAAAAAAGGTGCATTAGAAACTGATATTAAATCTTTAAAAAAAGCTGCTAGGCAAACAATAGGTCCTGAGATAGAAAAAAGAGTAAGATCAATTATTGATACCGGTCTAATAGAATTAAACGAAGATTTTAAAATTTATTGGAATAGTTTTCCTATTGCAAAGTTAACAGCTGGTAATGATTATTTAAATCCAAATTTTGATTTAATTATAGATGATATTATAGACCAAAATACTAAACAAAAATTAAATGAATATATTAATAAATGGATACAAACAAAAATAAATAGTGCTCTAAAAAGCCTTATTGATTTAAAAAATATTAAAGAAAAAAATTCATCAATTAAAGCACTAGCTTATCAACTTTATGAAAATAATGGTGTTTTAAAAAGAGATCAAGTTGCAGAATATTTAAAAAATCTAGAGCAAAATGAAAGAAAAATTCTTAGAGAATTGGGAGTAAAATTTGGAAGATATCATGTTTTCCTACATCAACTAATCAAACCTGAACCGGTGTCTTTAAGAACACTTTTATGGAAAAATTTTCATCAAAAATTTCATAAATTAAAGCCTCCTACTTTTGGCTTAAATTTTTTAGATGATCACGAAAAAAGAAATAAAAACTTTATGCTTTTATGTGGATTTGAAAAATTTGATACTTTTTTCGTGAGAATAGATATTTTAGAAAGATTATTTGTACTAATAATAAATTTAAGCTCAAAAGAAAATAATGAAATTAAAATAATTCCAGAAATGTTAAATCTTTTAGGCTGTAGTAAAGATAATTTCAAAAAACTTATTCAAAAAATGAATTATAAAGTAATTGAAAAAGATAATGAAAGTTATTTTAAATATATGCCAAATAAAAAATTTAAAAAAATTCCAACAAAAAAAGTATCAAATGAAAATCCATTTAAAATATTAAAGAATTTAAATTTTAGATAAAAATGTTTTTTAAAAAAGAGGAGATAAATAAAAATAATTATTTAATAAAAATTTGTGCTTTATTGATTCATACAGCAAAAATTGATGAGGATTATACTCAAGACGAAGAAAGAATAATTAAAAAAACACTCATAGAGCTAGGTTTAGATAAAGAAAAAATTTCTGAAATAATCAAACAAGGTAAAAACCTAGAGGAAAATTCAAATCAAATTTTAGATTTCACAAAAGAAGTTAAAAATTTACCGGAAAGTGAAAAAATAAAAATAATCGAAGCTTTATGGTCTATAATTTACTCAAACAAAGATGCTGATATATATGAAACTAATTTAATGAGACGACTTGGGGGACTGCTTTATATTGACAACAAAGCTATGGGGGATATTAAAGAAAGAGTAAAAAAAGAATACTCAAAATGACGTATGTTGTGAATGACAAGTGTATTAAGTGCAAGCACACAACTTGTGTAGATGTTTGTCCTGTTGATTGCTTTTATGAGGGGAAAAATATGCTTGTAATTAAACCGGATGAGTGTATAGATTGTGGCGTTTGCGAGCCAGAATGTCCAATAGATGCTATCAAAGCAGATACTGAACCTGGAAGCGAAAAATGGTTGGAAATCAATTCAAAATACTCTGAGATCTGGCCAAATATAACTGAAAAAAAAGATCCTCTATCGGATCACAAAAAATATACAGATGAAGAAAATAAATACGAAAAATATTTTAAAGAAAATCTTTAAAGGTAAATCAGAAAAAAAAGTAAAAAAGAAGGTTGCCAAAAAGATAGTTAAAGTAAAAAAGACCGTTAAATTAAAAAAAGTAAAAAAAAATATTTCTAAAAAAACCAAAAAAGTTTTAAAAAAAAATACATCCAAAGTATCTAAAATAAAGAAATCTAATAAACCTACAGAGACACCTGCTGAACCAAAGATTGATAATTTAAGAATATCAAAAACTAATGAAGTTAAACCAGAAATAAAAAAAGTAAAAAAACAAGAATCAGAAAAAAGGGAATATAAAATCAAAGATCATGTTGTTTATCCAAAACATGGAGTTGGACAGATAACTGAGTTTAAAAAAATTAACATTGGTGGGATAGATGTTGAAACGTATGTGATAAAATTTGAAAAAGATAAAGCTAACGGTATGGTGCCAGTAAATAAACAGTCTCATTTAAGACCTTTAGCAACAATCAACCAAGTAAATAAATGTATTTCAATATTAAAAAGTAAACCAAAAATCAAAAGATCCATGTGGAGTAGAAGAGCACAAGAATATGAAGCTAAAATTTCTTCAGGAAAGATCTATGAATTAGCAGAAGTTGTTAGGGATTTAAATAAAGGTGATGATCTTATGGTAGATCAATCATATAGCGAAAGACAACTATTTGAGAAAGCCTATGAAAGAATTTTGTCTGAATTTCAGATTGTTTTGAATATATCTTTAGAGGATACTCAAAAGAAATTAGACAAGGCTCTTAAAAGAAATATAAATCCACAAACTCAGGTACCTAGTATCACAAAATCACAAAGTACTGATTTACCAGTTGAAGAACCGATATCAGATACAGAAGAGCCCATAGAAGAATAAAAAAAACGCCTCTCACACAAACTGTAATGAGAAGCGTTTTTTATAAAGAATACTAAGTTACTATTTTCTTCTTTTTTTTGCTTTTTTCTTAGCTTTTTTCTTAGCTTTTTTCTTAGTTTTCTTTGCCGCTTTTTTTCTTTTCTTAGGCATCTTTAGCTCCCTTATTTAGTTAAACGAATCAAGATGATTCGTTATTAACTTATTTTTATTTTTTTCTATAACTTATGTCAATTCATTAATTAAAAGTTAAATTTTATAAAAATAATTTTTAATTTTTTATTTTTATAAAACTTTTTTTTATTAATTTAGTTAATGTTTATGCGGTTTATGAACTATTTTTTTTTAAATAATTAATAAAGATTTTCTAACTGTTTTATATATTTTTCAGTTACTTTTTTTCTTTTTACCTTCATTGTTGGTGTCATTAAACCATTTTCAATAGAAAAATTTTCATCTATTAATTGAATCTTTTTTATCTTTTCTAATAAAGTTAATTTTGTATTTATTTTTTCAATTACTTTGTTTATTTTATCTTTTTCATTTAAAAAATCTTTATTAGGAACGATTAAAGCTACTAAATAATTTTTTTTATCTCCATAAACCATACATTGATCAATTTCTGGTTCATTTGTAATCATATTTTCAATTTTCGCTGGTGAAATATTATCTCCTCCAGCACTTACAATAATATCTTTTTTTCTATCAGTAATTTTTAGATAACCATCAACCGGATCTAACTCTCCAATGTCACCTGTATGTAACCATCCATTTATAATAACTTTATCGGTTTCCTCTTTTTTATTCCAATACCCCAACATTACATTTTCACCCTTAACTAAAATTTCTCCATCTTCTGCAATTTTAACTTCATTCCCTTTAAATGGAGGGCCTACAGTTTCCACTTTAATTTTGTATATTGGATTACAACTTACTACTGGCGATGTTTCTGTTAAACCATAACCCTGAAGTGTTGGTAGTCCTATAGCATTTAAAAATTCACCTATTTCTTTATCTAGAGCACCACCACCTGAAACGAAAGCTTTTAAATTTCCACCGAACTGATTTTTTATTTTTTTTCTAACTAATTTATCAACGACAAAATTCAGTAATTTTTCATAAAAAGTCATTTTTTGATTTAACAGTTTTTTTCTTCCTAAACGAATAGTTGCTTCAATTAATTTTGCTTTAAAACCTGTCTGTTTTTTTAAATTCATGTTTATTTTGTTGTAAAGGTTTTGATAAAACCTTGGGACCGCTGTCATAACTGTCGGTTTTGCCTCAGATATATTATCTAAAAGTTTTTCTATTTTTTCAGCATAGAATACTTTAGCTCCTACTGCTATCTGCACAAATTGAACACAGTGCTCATAAGAGTGAGAGAGAGGAAGCCAAGTTAAAAATACTGGTTTTGATTTCAATAATGGTTTTAAAATTTCACACGAACCTACAACATTATTCAAAATTCCACCGTGACTTAAGATTACTCCCTTAGGATTCCCACCAGTTCCTGAAGTATAAATAATACATGCTGGAGAATTTCTTTTTAATTTATTATTTTCAATTTTATCTTCCTCAAATAAATTATTCTTAATTATTGAATTAAAATCTAAGTATTTTTCTTTATTAATTAAATTTAAATTATTTATCACTTTATCTATTTCATCTAAAGTAATAACTTTTTTGATGAAGTCTTTTTCATTAATTATATTATTTAATTTTTTTAACATTTCATTATTTGAGACAATAACTAAGCTAGGCTCACAATCTTCTATCAAGTACTTATAATCATCCTCCATATAAGTTGTATATGCTGGAACTGTAATTCCACCAGCAACCATGATAGCTAAATCAGAAATAAACCACTCGGGTCTATTCTCTGAAACTAAAAGACATCTATCGCCTTCATTTATATTTTCATTTATAACTTTTGATAATTTTAAAATATTTTTTTCAGTTTGTTCCCATGTATATGATTTTTTATTACTTGGATTTAGCCATTCTAAAAAAATATCATTTTTATTTTGTTTATTTGCTTGATTAACAAACAATTCGAGCAAATTATTTAAATTATCTACATTCATAATTACATGGTGGGCGAAGAGAGAATCGAACTCTCACTTCTTGCGAAACACGATTTTGAGTCGTGCGCGTCTACCAGTTCCGCCATTCGCCCTAGTATTTAATTAATTTTATTTAAATAGTATAAGAACTAAATTTATATTAAAACCAAAAAATGTTTCAAAGTCTTTATAAAAAATGTTTAGAATTAGCTGCACACAAAAGTTCTAATTTTTATTTGGGGGTTGTATCTTTCATAGAGAGCTCATTTTTTCCAATACCTCCAGATGTAATGATAATCCCAATGGTTATTGCTAAAAAAAGGGAATATATAAAAATATTTTTAATAGCATCAATACTTTCAGTCCTTGGGGGAATATTTGGATATTTAATTGGATATCTTTTTTTTGATTTAGCAATGTATGTAGTCGATTTTTATGGTTATCAAAATAAAGTTGAGAATTTAAAATTGAGCATGTCTCAAGGGAGTGGATTTCTTGCATGGCTTAGTATTCTATTTTTAGCAGGCTTTACACCATTGCCCTATAAAGCCTTTACAATCTCGAGCGGTTTAATTGCTTTCAACCTTCCTGTTTTTATAATTGTAAGCTTAATTTCAAGAAGCCTCAGATTTTTTATAGTTGCTTATTTATCCTATAAATTTGGCGAATATTTCACAGAGTTTATGGAAAAACATGGATCAAAATGGTTCACTATAATTGGAATTATTATAGTTATAATATTTATTTTCATATATTTATTTTTTAAATTCAATGGTTGATATTAATAAAACATTAACAATCAAATTAACTTTTATAATTAGTATCCTTGCTTTAGCTGCAGCATTTTTTATCGAACATGCTTTAGGTCACCAACCCTGTAATTTATGTATTTTAGAGAGAATTCCATACTTAATGGCTATAATAATTATTGTACTAAATTATAAATATATTCATCTTGAAAAATATTTTATACTCTTGCTTATCTTAATTTTTTTAGCTGCTACAATTTTATCTTTATATCATCTGGGTATTGAGCAAGGTTTCATTGAGGAATCTTTAGTTTGTGATTTAAAAAAAGGGTCAGATTTAGTAACTAAAGAAGACATATTGAAACAATTACAAGAAAAAAATATAAGCTGCAAAGATGTGACATTTAAAATTATGGGATTATCACTTACAAGTTATAATATTTTGATTTCTTTGCTAATAACTATTAGTAGTGCGAGGATTTATTTAAACTATGACAAAAATTAATAAAAAAAGAGTTGAAGAATTCATAAGAGTTGACCACGCAGGTGAACGTGGAGCTGTAAAGATTTATGAAGGACAATTGCTAGCTTTAAATACTTTTGTAAAAGATGAAAATCTTAAAAAAACTATTGAGGAAATGAAAGTTCATGAAAAACAACACTGTGAATTTTTTGAAAATGAAATTAAAAAAAGAAATATACAACCAACTAAATTTTTACCTTTGTGGGATTTATTAGGTGTTGGACTAGGATTTGGATCAACTTTACTTGGAAAAAAAGCTGCAATGTTATGTACTGCCTCTGTTGAAGAAGTTATAGATGAACATTACTTAAATCAAATTAACCAGCTAGATAAGAGTGAGAAAGATTTAAAAAAAAAGATTACAAAATTTAGACAAGATGAAATAGACCATAAGGATATTGCATATGATGAAGGTGCAACAAAAAAAGGGCCCTATTTATTGCTAGATAAAATTATTAAAACTGGCTCTAGAATTGCAATAAATATCTCTGAGAAAATTTAAGCCTCTAACTCTACATCCCAATACAAGTAATCCATCCAGCTTTTATGCAAAAAATTCGGTGGAAAATTTTTACCATTTTTGTGTAGATCTTCTGTTGATGGTCGATAAGGATATTGATGTAATTTCATACCTGAATGCTTTAATAGTTTTCCACCCTTTTTTACATTACATGCAGAACAAGCTGTCACCACATTATCCCAATTAGTTTCGCCACCTTTTGACCTAGGCAATAAATGATCAAAAGTTAACTCCTCATTGCTTCCACAGTACTGACAGGAAAATTTATCTCTTAGAAAAACGTTAAATCTAGTAAAACTTGGCTTGCTTTGAGGAACAATATAATCTTTTAATGCAATGACGCTCGGCAATTTCATATTAAAAGATGGACTTCTTATAGTTCTATCATAATTACTGACAATAATAACTCGATTAAGAAAAACTGATTTAACTGTATCCTGCCATGACCATAAAGATAAAGGGTAATAACTCAAAGGTCTGTAGTCAGCATTAAGTACTAATGCTGGACACTTTTCTAATGAAACATTTTGTTCAATAAAGTTATTCATTGATTTAATTTTAACTTAGTTAAACAAATTTATCAATAATAAGAGATGTTAAATTTTTTTTAAGATAAAATTTAAAGCTGTACTTGATGCTTGAATAGGAATATGATGATCACAATTTTTTATTAATAATGTATTAACTTTAACGTTATTTCTAATTAAAAAATCTTTTGCTTCTAGTAAATGTGTTGATGAGACAATTTGATCTGCTTCACCGTGTATAAGTAATGTTTCAGTATTATTTTTGATTCTGTTTTTCAAATCTTTTTGATTAATTATTTTTCCAGAAAAACCAACTATACATAAAAATTTTTCTTCAGATGTAAGACCAACATTTAAAGACATCATGCAACCCTGACTGAATCCTGATAAACAGATTTGATTATTTGATAACTTAAACTCTTGTTTTATTTCATTAATAAATTTTTTTAAAACTTCTTCAGCTTTAATTGATTGCTCTAGTATGTAGTCAGAATCATCTTTACTTAAATCAAACCACTGGTAACCAGAAGGATTGATAGCGCATGGTTCGTGACCATTAGGGCAAATAAAGATTGTATTAGGCATATGTCTTCTCCAGTTTAAAGAAAGCATGCTAATATCCTTTCCATCACCTCCATAACCATGAAGCAAAATAATTGCATTTTTGATTTCAACACCATTTTCTGGTTTAATAATTATTGAATCTAGGCAAAATGTCATAGTAGATAAATTATGTTTTTTATGTCAAAACACAATCTATAATAAAAAAAAATGATTTCAGGAATATTAGTAAAAGTTTTATCAATTGCTCTATTGATAGCTGTTGGAGTAGTTTTAATCTTGGGTATAGGGACTCTTTTTAAGGGAGGAGAGACAAGTAAGAAATATTCAAATAAATTAATGCAGTTAAGAGTTATTTTGCAGTTTATTGCTATAATTGCTTTAGTTGGTTTTGCATATTTTTTTAAAAATTAATTGTAATTTTTAATCCACTTAACAAAATTTTCATCTTCAAAATTAATAGAACCTATTATTCTAGCAAATTCTTGGCCTTCTTTATTTATAAGAATTGATGTGGGAATACCTCTTAACGAAAATTTTTTAGCTAATGTTGTAGGTGAATCAAAATATGGCTCAAAGTTTTTAATGTTAAATTCAAAAAAGAATTTATTAACTTTATTTAAATTTTCTTTACCTATATTAATTGCAAAAATTATTAAATTATCTAATTCTGGGTTCACTTGGAGGCTATCTAAAGATGGCATTTCTTCCTTACAAGGTTCACACCAAGTTGCCCAAAAATTCAGTATCAATAAGTTGCCCTTATATTCATTGATATTAATTTTTTGATCTTTTTTATCTAAAAAAATAACATTATCGTATGTTTTTGGTATTTTATGGATTACAATATTTTTAATATCAGGTAGCTTTTCAGCTACAGCATTTGTTATCAAAAAAATAAATATTATTAAAAATCTCATATTAAATAGGTATAATTAAATATCATGGCAAAAAATAAAAACAACCAAGCAATCTGGAGTACACGGATAAAAAAAAAAGCATCAAGTTTTTTTCAAAAAGTCGGTAATTCTATAGATATTGATAGAAGACTTTATAAAGAAGACATCCAAGGATCAATTGCTCATGTTGAAATGCTTTTTAAACAAAAAATAATTTCATTTAAAATAAAAAATAAAATTACTTATGGACTAACAAAAATTAATAAAGAAATCAAAAATAATAAATTTGAGTTTAATAAAAAATATGAAGATATTCATATGAATATCGAAAAGAGACTTTTTCAGATTATAGGTGAAGAAGCTGGCTATGTTCACACTGCAAGATCAAGAAATGATCAAGTAATTACCGATTTTAAAATTTGGATGAAAAATTCAACTAACGAAATAAATAATAATATTAACAAAGTTATTAAAAGCACAATTAAGTTAGCTGAAAAAAATATTAAAACTATTATGCCTGGATTTACACATCTTAAAAATGCTCAACCCATCTCTTTTGCACATTATTTAATGTCTTATGTAGAAATGTTTAATAGAGACAAAAAGAGATTTTCCAATAACTTAGAAAGTTTAAATGAAAATCCTTTAGGCGTTGCAGCTTTGGCTGGAACCTCGTTTAATATAGATCGAAATTATACAACCAAAAAACTTGGTTTTAAAATACCTACCAATAATTCTATTGATACAGTTTCGGATAGAGATTTTGTATTAGATTTTTTATATGCTTCATCTATATGTGCTATGCATATTTCTAGAATTGCTGAAGAACTTATTATTTGGAATTCTGATGGTTTTAACCTAATTCATTTGTCTGATAAAGTTGTAACAGGGTCATCTATAATGCCGCAAAAGAAAAACCCTGATCTTCTGGAATATATACGTGGAAAATCAGGAGTAGCTTATGGAAATTTATTTTCTATGCTTACAATTTTAAAAGGATTGCCATTGTCATACTTTAAAGATTTGCAGGATGACAAGGAAATTGTTTTTAAATCTAGTGATAATCTAAATAATTGTTTAAAAATATTTAATGAAATACTTAAAAACTGTACCCCAAATAAAACTAAAATGTTAGAACTTGCTGATTCAGGTTACACTACTGCAACTGACTTAGCAGATTATCTTGTGAAAAATCACTCTATGTCTTTTAGAAAGGCATATCAAAAAACAGCAGCCATTGTTAATTATGCTGAAAGACGAAAAAAAAAACTAAATGAATTAACTTTGGAAGAACTAAAAAAAATTGAGCCTAGACTTAAAGAAGATGTTTTAAAAATATTTAATTTAACAAATTCCATTAATTCTAAAAAATCTTATGGTGGAACTTCTTTTGATAATATCAAAAAAATGATAATTAAATATAAAAAGGAAAATGATTAAAAATATTACTTTAGTTTTATTATTATTTTGTGCAGTTATTTCTTGTGGAGTGAAAAGTAATCCTGAATACATAGATCCAGAGAAAAAAGCAGAAATAAAAGAAGTATTAATAAACTCAGCGTAATGAAATACATTAACAAAAAATTAACATTAGAAAAAATTAGTCTCCAAAAGATTGCAAATAAATTTGGAACTCCATTTTATTCTTATTCATATTCTAAATTAAAAGAAAATGTTAATAATTTTAAAAAAAACTTCAGGTCTTTTTCACCACTTATCTGCTTTGCAGTCAAATCCAATACAAATGTTAATATAATTAGAGAAATTAAAAAATTTGGCTTAGGTGCTGACGTTGTTTCCTTAGGAGAACTAATGGTGGCACTCAAAGCAGGAATTAATCCGAGCAAAATAGTATTTTCTGGAGTTGGTAAAACAACAAGTGAAATCAGTTTTGCTATTGATAAAAAAATTTTACTTATTAACGCAGAGTCCATAAGTGAAATAAAAGAAATAAACAGAATAGCAAAATCAAAAAATAAAAGAATAAGAATTGGCGTAAGACTTAACCCCAATACAGATGCAAAAACATTGAGTCAAATCTCTACTGGAAAAAAAGAAAATAAATTTGGTGTAAATAAAAATACATTCTATGAAATTATAAATTATTGTAATAATTCCAAAAATATTGATTTAAAATGTTTAAGCGTTCATATAGGTAGTCAAATTTTAGACCATAGACCTTATGAAAAAATGCTTAAAGCAGTCAGTCAAATTCTCAATAAAACAAATCATAAATTTGAATTTATAGATTTAGGTGGAGGTATGGGTATTACTTACACTGATAAAAATAAAAAACTTAATTACAAAAAATATAATACAGCCATAATTAAATTTTTAAAAAAACACAAAGTTAAAATTATATTCGAACCAGGCAGATCAATTATTGGTAATACTGGTACATTAGTATCAAAAATAATTTATATAAAAGATAGCGGAAGTAAAAAATTTATCATTTTAGATGCGGCAATGAATGATTTAATGAGACCTGCTTTGTATGATGCGGTACACAAAACCTTACCTGTTACAAAATCAAATAAAACTTCAAAAAAACCATATGAATTTGTGGGTCCTATTTGTGAAAGTACAGATAAATTTATTACATTAAAAAAGTTTCAAGAAATGAATGAAAAAGATCTAATAGCAATATGTGATGTGGGAGCTTATGGAATGTCACTTAGCTCAAATTATAATTTAAGACCTAGGCCAGTAGAATTATTGATAAAGGGATCAAAAATTAAAGTAATAAGAAAAAGACAAAAGCATAAAGATATAATTTAGCTTTTGGTAAAAATGATAAGAAACTTTTTATTTTCAGTTTTATTTTTCACGGGAATTATTTTTATTTCGATAATTTTTTTACCATCATTTTTTTTACCTAAACAAGTTGTTCTAATAGGAGGAAAATTAATGGGCCATTGGGCTAGTTTTTGCTTAAGGTTTGTTCTTGCAGTAAAAATTTCTGTAAAAGGAAGAGAAAATATTATTAAAAATGAGAAATTTTTTATAGCAGCATCTCATCAATCAATGTTTGAAACTTTCTATTTACAAACAATTTTCAACTCACCAGTATTTATTCTAAAAAAAGAATTATTATTAATTCCAATATTTGGTTGGTACTTAAAAAAAATAGGATCAATTTCAATAAAAAGAAATAAAGTTACAAAAGATAACTTAGGTTTTTTTGACGATATTTCAAAAATGATGGATACTTCTAATAGACCTCTAATTATATTTCCTCAAGGAACAAGGGTTCTTCCAGATGAAAGACCATCTTTTAAAAAAGGTGCATCAAGGATTTATGAACAGCTTAATGTTACATGTCAGCCAGTTGCAATTAACTCTGGATATGTGTGGCCTAAAAAAGGTGAGAAGAAACACAATAAAACGATTATAATTTCTATTCTAAAACCAATTCCCTCTGGGTTACCAAAAGAAATTTTTATTCAAACTCTTGAAAAAAATATTTATTCAGAGTTAGACTTGATGAATTAGCCCTTCATAGGCATAACAACGAAAATACTATCAAAATCGCCTGGGTCTTTTATCAAAGCCGGTGAGCCTGTATCATTGAAATATATTTCAACTCTATCTCCATCTAATTGAGAAGCAACATCAATTAAATATCTTGAGTTAAAACTAATTTCTAAATCATCTTCAAACTTAACATTTAATGTTTCTTTTCCATCTCCACTATTTGTATTGTTTACTGATAAATCTAAAGTATCTTTAGATAGATTAAATTTTACACCATCTTTTTTATCCAATGATACAGAAGCAACTCTATCAACAGAATTTAAGAATAATTTTAAATCTATTTCTAACTTTTTTTGATTATTTTTAGGTATTACCTGAATATAATTTGGAAATTTACCATCTATAAGTTTTGATATTAAAATACTGTTATTGAGTTCAAATTTTATTTTTGATTTAACATTAGAAACTTTTACATCGCCATCATAATTATCTAATAATGAGCAAAGCTGAAAAATAGTTTTTTTTGGTAAAATAATTGGTTCAAATTCAATTTTTTCTTCTAATCTTAATTTAGAAATAGACATTCTGTGACTGTCTGTAGCGACCGCTGTTAAATAATTTTTCTCTTCAACCTCAGTTTGATGTAAATAAATCCCACTCAAGTAGTGCCTTGTTTCATCATTAGAAATGGAAAATTTGCACTTATTTAATAATTTCAAAAGTTTTTTTGATTTTATTACAAATTCATTTTGATTAAAATTTTCATCAGTTAATGGAAATTCAGTGGCACTAATACAGTTTAAATTAAAAATAGATTTTTCTGATTCAACTTGTAACTTGCTAACATCTGTTAATGAAAAATTAATTTTTTTTCCCGAATTAAATTTTCTTATAATATCGTACATAATTGAAGATGTTGTGGTTGTTTTGCCCTCTTCTAAAATTTCAACATTATTTAATTGATGAATAAATATTAAATCTAAATCTGTTGCTGTAATTGTTAATTTAGAATTACTGGCATCTAACAAAATATTTGAGAGTATTGGTAGCGTGCTTCTTTTTTCAATGACTCCTTGACAATAATTCAATGCTTGCTGTAAATCTTGTTGATTGAGGTTAAATTTCATTTTCTTTATTGTTGTAAAGTATCTGATTTTTTAACTTATTTATGTTTTCAATCATTTCAGGATCTTTTTCTTTTATTTTTTCGATAGTTTTAACAGAATGAATTATAGTTGTGTGATCTCTATTAGAAAATTCTCTTCCAATCTCAGGTAATGATTTTGAAGTTAAAATTTTAGTCAAATAAATCGCTGTTTGTCTTGGTCTTACCAAATACCTAGATCTTCTAGATGATAACATCTCATTCTTACTAATTTTAAAGAACTTGCAAACAACTGTTTGTATTAAATCAATAGTAACCTTATTTTCAGCTAAATTTAACAAATCTTTTAAAACTACTTTAGTTTCAGTCAAATTTGGAACTTTGTTATAAATTCTTGAGAATGAAACAACTCTATTAATTGCTCCAACTAATTCTCTAACACTTCCATTTATTTCATGACTTATAAAATATTGAATTTCTTTCGAAATTTGTAATTCTCCTGAATACAAGGCATTTAATTCTTCAGTTTTTTTTTCAACTATTTTTTTGCGAAGCTCAAGATCTGGCTTTTGAATATCAACAACTAATCCACCAGAAAATCTTGATTTAATTCTCTCTTGAATTCTTGACAATTTATTTGGTGCTCGATCAGCTGATACAATTATCTTAGACCCTTTATCAAGTAATGCATTAAATGTATGAAAAAATTCCTCTTGCATTGCCTCTTTTCCACTGATGAATTGAATGTCATCAATCAATAAAATATCTGTATTTCTAAAATATTCTTTAAACTTAACCATGTCATTTGATTTAATTGATTTTACAAATTGATACATAAAACGTTCTGCTGAAATAAACATTACTTTATCTTTTTTTTTAAGCTCTAAACCTATTGAATTTAGTAAGTGAGTTTTTCCCATTCCAACTCCACCATAGATATATAGCGGATTATAATGAGAATTGTTTTCGGAAACTTTTAAAGAGGCTTCGTATGCTAATTTGTTACTTGATCCTGTTATAAAATTATCAAATCTTTTATTTGGATCAATTCGATTATATTGAAGATAAGAGTCTTTTATAAAAGACACATTTTCATTTAAATTATTTTCTTCAATTGCACTTTCTTTAAAGTGATTATTTTGAACTCTTTCTACTATTTTAAACTCAATTCTAATAATTTCTTTCTTATATAATCTAATTATTTG
>CACJBA010000013.1 GCA_902591535.1 uncultured Pelagibacteraceae bacterium
TAAAAATGAAAAAAAGGAGATTAATATAAAAAAAAAACTTAAATATTTTACTCTAAATAGTGACATTAGTTAAATAGAACTAATTCTAAAAATATTTTCAACTACAGAAATTGATTCTTTTTTTGCAAGAAAAACCACTTTATCTTCTTTTTTAAAAATAAAACTTGATCTTGGAATAATAACTTTGCTGTCTCTTAAAACAGCTCCAATTCTTACATCATCAGGCAAATCAGAATTTTTTAACTCTTTATTTATTAGCTCTGATGTCTCTATAATTTCTGCTTCGATTACTTCATACTCGCCATTCATAATTGTGTATGCTGTTTCAATTGTACCTTTATGGACGTGCTTTAAAATGCTTGATACTGTATTCATTCTAGGATCAATAAGATCATCAATTTTGAGTGAATTTTGTAATAATGAATAATTAGGTTTATTTATCAAAGCCATCGTTCTTTTATCATTTATCTCTTTTTCATCTTTAGCAAATTTTTCGACCAATACACTAACCATCAAGTTATCTTCATCATCATTTGTTAAAGCGAGGACTGTTTCTGCTTCTTCTAGGTTTGCTTCAGCTAAAACTTCTTCATCCAATGCATCTCCATTAATAACAATAGAATTGTTTAATTCATTAGCAAGAAATTCTGCTCTATTTTTATTTTTTTCTATAATTTTAACTCTTACGGCATCTTGGCTCTCTTCTAGAATTTTAGCTAGATTGAATCCTATATTTCCTCCACCTACTATTAATATTTTTTTTGATACTTTCTCATGATGTCCAAAAACTTCTAAAGTTTCTGACATTTGTGATGAATTAATTATAACATATATTTTATCATTTTTTCTTATTTCGTTATTTTTCTTTGGAATTAAAAATTTATCATCTCTTATTATTCCAATAATATTTGCATCGAGATTAGGATGTGTTTTTGTTAAATCATTTAATTTAATATTAATTAATTTACAATTTTCATTAATTAAAATTTCTAACAATCTTATTTTATTTTCAGCAAAAGGAACACTATCTAGAGCTCCTGGTGCCTCTAATTTTCTTTGAATTGATTTTGCTATTTCGATCTCGGGAGAAATAATCACATCTATAGGTAAATTTTCTTTATTATATACTGTTGTAAATTTTGGATTTAAATAATCTTGAGATCTAATTCTTGCAATTTTTTTTGGTATTTTAAATATAGAAAAAGCAATTTGACAGATAACCATATTAATTTCATCATTTCTGGTAACAGCAATGATCATATCTGTTTCAGCTGCATTGGCTTTTTCAAGTATTGATGGATAGGTGCCTTTTCCCACAATAGCTTTAACATCTAAAGCCTCGTCTATTTTCTGAATATCCTCACTAGAGGGATCTATTACTGTAATAGAATGACCTTGTTCACTTAATTGTTTGGCTATAGTGAAGCCAACTCTACCTGCACCACAAATGATTATGTTCATTTAATTAAATTCTTTTATCCCTAGACCTTTTAATTTTCTATGTAAGGCACTTCTTTCCATACCAACAAAATTTGCTGTTTTTGAAATATTCCCATTAAATTTTTTTAATTGAATAGTTAAATACTCCTTTTCAAATTTTTCTCTAGCCTCTTTTAATGGCACAGATAGGCTATTTTCTGACAATTCATTCTCAAAATTTATATTTTTTAAAGATTCTTTAATTATATTTGAAGTTTTGTCTTTTGTATCAGGTTGTAATATTGCAATACGTTCTATTAGGTTTCTCAATTCTCTTACATTTCCATGCCAATTATGATTTAAAATATAGCTATTGTTTTCATCTATATTTAATTCTTTTATTTTATAATTTTCAGATATTTTTTTAGAAAAATATTTTATTAAAAGTGGAATATCGGAGACTCTTTGGTTTAAAGGGTCTATGTTAATTTCAAACACGTTAATTCTATGAAACAAATCTTCTCTAAAATTGCCAATTTCTATTTCTTTTTTTAAATCTTTGCTTGAAGAACAAATTAATCTTACATCTACACTCACATCATTGGTTCCGTTAACACGTTTGAATTTTTGGTCAGTGAGAACTCTCAATATTTTGGATTGTATTTCTAATGGTATTTCTGAAACTTGATCAATTAAAAGTGTACCCTTATTTGCTTTTTCAAGTGCACCATATGAAATTGAACCGTTGTCTTTTTCTTCTCCAAATAATTCTAATTCATATTTGCTAAGGTCTAATAATGCACCATTCAAAATAACAAAAGGATTTTGGTTTCTCTTGGATGATTTATGAATTTTTCTAGCGATCAACTCTTTTCCAGATCCAGAGGGACCATTAATAAAAACTCTACTTTCTGTAACCGATATTTTTTTAATCTGATCATTAATACTTGTTATATTTTTACTACTTCCAATTAACTCGTAAGAAGAAAATAATTTACTTTCATACTCTTTATTTTGTTTTTTTAAATTAAAGTTTTCTACAGCTCTTTTAACAAAGTTTAATAATCTTTCTTGATCAAAAGGTTTTTCAATAAATTCAAAGGCACCATGTTGTAAAGATTTTACTGCCATTTCTATGTTTGCGTGACCAGAAATTATTATAACTGGTATATCTTTATTTTTTGATTTGATGTGCGACAAAAGTTCAATTCCATCGTTATCCCCTTTATCAAGTTTTACATCCAAAATAGCTACATCAGGAAGTTTTTTGTCTATTTCTGCTAATGCTTGATTATAATTCGCGCTAAGACGCGTTTTATATCCGGCATCTAATATAAGCTCATTAATTATGTTTCTTATGTCGGAGTTATCATCGACAATTAAAATTTCTTCGCTCATTATTTTTTTATAAATTCAAGTTTAATTTTTGCTCCATTGTCTATTTTAATAAATTCAATTTTACCATTATGATCGTTAATAATTTTATTTAC
Organism: uncultured Pelagibacteraceae bacterium; assembly: GCA_902591535.1. Lineage (GTDB taxonomy): Bacteria > Pseudomonadota > Alphaproteobacteria > Pelagibacterales > Pelagibacteraceae > Pelagibacter. The sequence goes on from CACJBA010000013.1 coordinate 2,910, forward strand.
TATAGACAATCCTAATCCTGTTCCATTTTTTTTTGTTGTAAAATATGGGTTTAAAATATCTTTAATGTTTTTCTCAAAACTCTCAAAACCAACTCCAGTATCTTCTATTATAGCAGATATGTGGCTATCATTTTCCGTAAGTTCAATAGTTATATTTTTGGCGAAATTACTGTTATTTTCACCTTTTTGGATAATACTCTCTATAGAATTTTTTATTAAATTTAAAAATACTCTATTTATTTGTTCTTTATCGCTCTCTAAATAAATTTTATCTGATTGTTTTTTAAAATTTAATGTAATCGAATTATCTAATTCCTTTAATAAATTTATATTATCATCAATTATATCTACTAAATTATTTTTACTTAAGATTGGTTTTGGCATTCTGGCAAAGTCAGAAAATTCATTGACCAATTTTTCAATTTGTTTAATTTGATTATTTATGATTTTTAAATTCTCTTTAAAATTTTCTGAGCTGTCTTCATTTAATTGTGTAGAATATTTATTTTTCAATTTATCTATAGTTAACTGAATAGGTGTTAGTGGGTTTTTAATCTCATGAGCTAATTTTCTAGCTAAACTACCCCATGCCTCATGCCTTTCATTAATTATTAGTTTTTCTTGTTGAGTTTTTAATTTATCTATCATTAAATTAAAGTTTTTATTAAGCATTTCTAAATCTTTATCTGTTTTAACTTCTGGAACTTTTGAGTCAAAATTACCTTCACCAATTGATATTGATGAGAATATTAAATTATTAATTGATCTAAAAAAACGAGAAGAAAATCTAATAGCAATTGAAATTGAAACAAACAATAAAACACTAACTACTATTATATAGATTATTGCAAATGAAATCTTTATACCTGTACTTTTTTCTTCAACAGTATAATAAAAATTTATAGCTTCTTGAGACTCTGTTAAATATCTTGATATATCCTTATCCAAATACTTTACAACATATAAAAAGGTGTCATCAAAATTTTGTAATCTCATAATTGCAGCTGAAATATTTTGAGGTGGATTAAGAATTTTTAAAGGCCTATCATCATCTAAAACTAAATTTAGAGCTTCATCAACTGGTGGATTGTAGGGCTGATTGTCATTTAAAGTTGTAAATAGAATTTTTTTATTAATATCTATGATGTGAATTTCATCAACATTTCTAATTAATTTTTGTGTATTAAGAAACCTCTTATATTCAGTTTGATTATCATTTAAAAATTTTTTACTTTTATTGGTGTCAAAGGCAATTAATACTATATCTGATTGAATTTTATTCCTTATTTCATCAACATAATTTTTAGCCAATTCATATGAATTATTAACAACTGTGGTAACTTTTTTGTCAAAATACTTATCTAGTGCAAAAGAAAATAGAAATAACGAAAATATAGAAATTAAAACTGATGGTATTAATGTAAATAATGCAAAATAAGTTATATATTTCTTATTTGATTTTAATCCATCTTTATCAATGTCATTTTTAATTGCTTTGTTAATTTCAATGAAAATAAATACAAATAATGTAATTAAAAGGAGGATATTTAATATTAATAAATATTGTAAGTTTTGATCGTTTAATTCAATAAAGCCTTTATTAATAAACGTTAAAAATGTTAAAAAACCTATGAATAATGTGATAATAAATAAAATTATTAAGTATATGTTTTTTTTAATAAATTCTGACATTTAGTTAAATTTATCCATAAAATGAATAACTATTTTATAATACTAGCATCAGGACAAAGCAAAAGATTTAATTCGAAAAATCCAAAACAATTTAATATTTATAAAAATAAACCTCTATTTAAGCATTCTGTTGATAAGGCTTTAAAATCAAAACTATTTAAAAAAATAATAATAGTAGTTAATAATAAAAAACTAATTAAAGAAAAATTTAACAAAAATGTTTTAATTATTAAAGGAGGAAAGGAAAGATCCGACTCATCCTTAATCGCTTTAAAGTTTATTAAAAAATTTAAACCAGCTAATGTTTTAATTCACGATGCTGCTCGACCAAATTTTACATTAAAACTTCTTAAAACTTTAATTAAATTTCTAAAAAAACATAAAGCTGTAGTGCCAGCTATAAAATCTAAAGATTCAATAAAATATAAAATTAAAAATCAACTTTTTAATTTAAATCGAAATAATTCTATTTTAACGCAAACTCCACAAGCTTTTAAATTTAAAGATTTATATGACCTATCAATTAAAGAGAAAAATATAATTACTGATGAAGCAACATTATTTATTGAGAATAATAAAAAAGTAAAATTTATTTCGGGAGAAAATTTTAATAATAAAATTACATTTAAAGAAGATATTGAAGTAAAAAAGATATTTTATGGCATCGGTTTTGATGTGCATAGATTGGTTAAAAATAAAAAACTTTATTTGGGAGGAGTAAAAATTCCTTTCCATTCAGGACTCAAGGGTCACTCAGATGGAGATGTAATTCTTCATTCGGTAATAGACTCTATTCTGGGCGCTATAAGAAAAAAAGATATTGGAACTTTTTTTCCAGATAACTCAAATAAATTTAAAAATATAAGATCATCTAAAATGCTAAAACCTATTATTCAAATTCTAGAAAATAATAATTTTTATATAAACAATCTAGATATAAATCTAATATGTGAACAACCAAAGGTCACAAGGTATAGAGACAAAATAGTGAAATCATTATCTAGTCTATTAAATCTTGATAAAAATTTAATAAATTTAAAGGGTAAAACTGTTGAAAAACTGGGTTTAATTGGAAAGGAAAAAGCAATAGCTTGTGAAGTCATTTGCTCGATATCTGAATGAAAAAAATAAATGTATTACTGTCTACTTTTTTTGGGTATGGATATATAACCAAAATTCCTGGAACAGTTGCTTCAGCTGTAACAGCTATTTTTATTTATATAGCTTATGAAGTTCTTGGATATACAGACCTTAAATTTTCAATAATTTTTTTTACACTTCTGTTCTTTTACTCTTTTTATGCTGTAAAAGATTCTGAATCTCAATTTAAAAATAAAGATCCAAGACAAATTGTAATAGATGAAGTTTTGGGACAATCTATGCCATTAATATTATTATTGTATTTAAATCAAACTAATCAAATAAATATATCTATCGAGATTTACTATATTTTGTCTTTTTTATTTTTTAGATTTTTTGACATTTTAAAACCATTTCCAGTAAGTTACTTTGACAAAAATCATAAAAACTATTTTGGAATAATTATGGATGATATAATGGCTGGATTGTATTCAATGATATTAATTTACTTAATAAGTCTTAAATTTTAATGAGCATTCAATCGCTTCATAAAAATTTAATTAAAAAAAAATTAACTATATCTGTAGCTGAGTCTTGTACAGGTGGATTATTAGCTCATAATTTAACTAAATTAGCTAATTCATCGAAGTACTTTCAAATGGGTCTAACAACCTACTCTAACCAAGCAAAAATTAAGATATTAAAAGTAAATAAAAATATTATTGAAAAATATGGTGCTGTAAGCCATGAGTGTTGTAAGGCAATGGTTCAAAATTTATCTGAGATTTCAAAGAGTAAAATCAACGTCTCCATAACAGGGATTGCTGGACCAGGGGGTGGATCAAAAGAAAAACCAGTTGGTCTTGTTTATATTGGAGTAAAAAAAGGTAAAACTCTGATTATTAAAGAAAATAAATTTAAATCAAAAAATCGTAATTCAATTCAAAAATCAACAGTTCGTAACGTAATTAAGATAATCAGTAAAATTATTTAATACTTTCAGCTCTTTTTTGAAACGCGTCTGCTATCTTTTCTAAACCAAATTGAAAAGATTTAGTCATTAAAATATTTAAAAACTTATTTTCAATTTCAAAATCAATATCAAATAAAACTTCTGTTTTGTAACCGTCTGTATCATTTCCTACCTCAATAAATTTCCAATTATTTTCTAAATGATTTAATGGTCCACCTAAATTAACCACATGAATATGATCATTTTTTTTATTTAATTTAACGTCACTTTTAAATGTATCCTTAAACGGCCCCTTGCCTATTGTAAGATCTGCTATTATATTTATTGTATCGCCGTTATCACTTCTCTCATAAACTTTTGAGTTATCGCAGAAAGGGATAAATTCTGGGTATTTTTCTATATCTAAAACAAACTCAATTAGCTTATCTTTTCTGTTATCAATTAATCGCTTAACTGATGCTTTTGGCATTAATTATTTTTTAATCTGTTTTGTTGAAGTTTCGCAAAATCTTCATCTGCATGATATGAAGACCTAGTTAAAGGGGATGAAGATACTAACAAAAATCCTTTAGCTTTTGCTATTGTCCCAAAATCTTCAAATTCTTTTGGCGTGTAATATCGATCTAATGGATAATGTTTTGTTGATGGTTGTAAATATTGACCAATTGTTATGAAATCAACTTCTGCAGCTCTTAAATCATCCATGACTTGTAAAATTTCGTCTCTTGTCTCTCCTAAGCCAACCATTATTCCTGATTTAGTAAAAATATTTTTATTAACTTTTTTTGCATTTTTCAAAAGTTCTAAAGATGCAAAGTATCTCGATCCCGGTCGAACTTTTAAATAAAGACTAGGGACAGTTTCAATATTATGATTAAAAACGTCAGGTTTAGCATTTAAAACTTTTTTATAAGCATCTCCTTTTCTTAAAAAATCAGGTGTGAGAACTTCAATAGTTGTATTTGGGTTTGATTTTCTAGTTTGGTTAATCACTTCAAAAAAATGTTCTGATCCACCATCATCTAAATCATCTCTATCCACTGAAGTAATCACAACATGTTTTAAATTTAATTTTTTTACCGCTTCTGCAATCTTAACAGGTTCAAGTTGATCTAATTTTCCTGGTACACCAGTTTTAACATCACAAAAAGCACAAGCTCTTGTACAAGTGTCTCCCATAATCATAAAAGTTGCATGTCGCTTACTCCAACATTCAGTTATATTCGGGCAGTTTGCTTCCTGACAAACAGTTACAAGATTATTATTATTTACTATTGTTTTGGTTAAAAAGAATTCCTTACTATTTGTAAGTTTTGATCTAATCCATTCAGGTTTTTTTTTAATTGGATTAATCGGTTTATTCTCTTTTTCTGGATGTCTACTTTTCATCTTTTTTAATTATATAAATAGTCTCATTTTTTTTACCAAACAAAAATCGTTCTCTAATTAAAGTCTCAATATAATCGAGATCCAAATTAGTACTTAAAAGTGAATTTTTATGATCCATATCTTCTATCTTGCTAGTTAGGGTTAATTCTTCTTTTTTCAAGTTAGACAAAAGTTCCTTTTTTTCTATATACGAAAAAAGACCTCTTTCTCCAGATAATAAGTTAAAACCAAAATAAAAAATAAGAAAAACTGATATTAATAAAAAATAATTTCTTTTTATTAATCGAAGCATTAATTGATCTTATTCATCCTCGCTTTTTTTCCAAGTTCTTCTTCAATACGGATTAATTGATTATATTTTGCAACCCTTTCAGATCTAGCTAAAGATCCGGTTTTAATTTGATTTGAATTAGTGCCTACTGCTAAATCAGCAATAAACGTATCCTCACTATCACCTGATCTGTGAGATATGATTGTTTTATATCCAATGGTTTGTGCAAATTTAATTACATCTAAGGTTTCTGAAACGGTACCAATTTGATTTAGCTTAATTAATATAGAATTAGAGGAAATATTTAAGAAACCTTTTTTTAATCTCTCAAGATTTGTTACATACAAGTCATCTCCTACTATTTGAACTTTTTTTATTGATTTCATTAATTTATTCCATGCTAACCAATCATTTTCAGCAAATGGATCCTCAATAGACTTGATTTTATATTTTTTAATAATTTTTTGATATTCTTTAATGGATTTATCAACTGAAATATAACTTTTTGAATGAATAGAGTATTTATTCTTTTTATATAATTCGTTAGCAGCAACATCTAGGCAGATAGAAACATCTTTTCCATTAATAAATCCTGATTTTTTTATTGCACTCACAATTAAATCTAAAGCTTGATTATTACTACTGATCATAGGTGCAAACCCGCCTTCATCACCTACAGAAGTTGATAAACCTTTATCTTTAATTAATTTACTTAAGTTTTTAATGACAACAAAACAAATCCGCATCGCGTCAGAAAAACTTTTTGCTCGATCAGGTCTGATCATAAATTCTTGAATTCTAAGACCGTTATTTGCATGCGCTCCACCATTAATAATGTTCATTAATGGATAAGGTAATTGAAAGTTATTTTTTTGAGAAAAAGTTTTATACAAAGGTAATTTTTTTGCTTTTGCGGACAATTTTTTAACAGCCATAGAAACAGCTAACATCGCATTAGCTCCTAAGTTAGTTTTTTGTCTTGTCCCATCCAAGTTAATTAACAAAGCATCAATTCTTTCTTGGTTGTGGATACTCTGTCCTTTTAATTTTTTTGAGATTTTAGAATTTACTAAATTAACAGCATTTAAAACACTTTTTCCTAGATACCTTTTGTTATTCTTATCTCTTTTTTCAAAAGCCTCAAAAGTACCTGTAGAGGCACCAGAAGGACAAATAGCAGAAGCACTATTATTTTTTATATAAACTTCTGCCTCAACAGTTGGATTTCCCCTACTGTCAAAAACTTGACGTGCTTTTACTTTAATAATTTTACTCACTATTTTTTAATAAGATTATCTATTTCGTGTAATTGTTTTAATAGATTCTCTAATTTATTCAATGGTACCATGTTGGGTCCATCTGAAGGTGCATTGTCAGGATCTTGATGAGTTTCAATAAATACTCCAGCCACTCCAACGGCTACAGCCGCTCTAGCCAAATATTCTACAAATTCTCTTTGACCACCTGAAGATTCTCCCTGACCACCAGGTTGTTGAACTGAATGTGTTGCATCAAAAATAACTGGATAACCATTCTTAGCCATAATTGGCAATGATCTCATGTCTGAAACTAAAGTATTGTAACCAAAACTAGCACCTCTCTCAGTAACTAAAATTTTTTTATTTCCAGAGTCAGAGATTTTTTTAGTAACATTGACCATGTCCCATGGTGCCAAGAACTGACCCTTTTTTACATTGATAATTTTATTTGTTTTCGCTGCAGCTATTAACAGGTCAGTTTGCCTACATAAAAAAGCTGGTATTTGTAAAACATCTACATGATCAGCTACAACAGAACATTGATCAGCGTTATGAATATCAGTTAAAATTGGAATATTTAATTCTTTTTTAATTTTGTCAAAAACTGGCAATGAAGCTTCAAGACCTGCGCCTCTTGTACCTTTTAAACTTGTTCTATTAGCTTTATCAAAGGAAGTTTTATAAATAAATCCAAGTCCAAATTTTTTTGTAATTTGCAGAATGTTGCCTGCCATATCCATTGCATGTTGTTCAGTCTCAAGTTGGCAAGGTCCAGCAATAATACAAATTTTATTATCATTTGAAATTTCTATATTTCCACAATTTACTTTGGTGCTACTCATTTACGATTTTTTGCTGCCTTGATAAATGATGAGAATAAAGGATGAGGTGACAAAGGTCTAGATTTAAATTCTGGATGAAATTGAACACCAATAAACCATGGATGATTTTTTAATTCAACAATCTCTGGAAGCTTATTATCTGGAGATAAACCTGAAAAAATCATGCCCTTTTTTTCAAATTTATCTTTATAGGCAATATTAACTTCATATCTATGTCTGTGTCTTTCTTTGATTAATTTAGATTTATATATTTTTCTAATCTTTGAATTCTCTTTAAGTTTAGCATCATATGAACCAAGTCTCATTGTTCCACCTAAATCTTTATCTGTACCCTTGATTTTTTTTCCATCTTTTGTCCATTCATTAATCAAACCAATTATTGGTAAACCCTTTTTATCAAATTCACTTGATGTCGCCTTTTTTAAGTTTAACTGATTTCTTGCAAATTCAATTATTGCCATTTGCATTCCATAACAAATTCCAAGAAAAGGAATTTTATTTTGTCTAGCATGTTTTATTGCCTCAATTTTTCCATCTGTGCCTCTTTTACCAAATCCACCAGGTATCAAGATACCAGAAATATCTTTTAGTTTTTTCTTAATTTCAGAAACTTTTAATTTTTCTGAGTCAATTCTTACTAAATTTACTTTAATATTATTATCAATACCTCCATGAGTTAATGCCTCATCTAGGGATTTATAAGCGTCTTTTAACTCTACATACTTTCCAATGATTGCTATATTTACATATTTTTTATTTTGTAAAATAATTTTTGTTATTTTTTTCCACGGTTTTAAATTTACTGGTTTTTTTGATTTTAATTTAAAATAATTTAAAACTTGAATATCTAGTTTTTCTCTAAAAAAACTAATTGGTGCCTCATAAATAGTTTTTACATCAACTGTTTCTATAACATTTTTAATATCCACATTACAAAACAATGAAATTTTCTTTCTATGCTCCAAAGGGATAGGTCTTTCTGATCTACAAATTATTATATCTGGCTGGATACCAATACTTCTCAACTCTTTTACTGAGTGCTGGGTTGGTTTAGTTTTAATTTCATCTGAAGCTTTTAAATACGGTACTAAAGTTAAATGAATAAATAACGCATTTTTTTTACCAACATCATTTGCAAATTGTCTTATTGCTTCTACAAATGGTAAACTTTCAATGTCTCCAACTATTCCACCAATTTCACAAATTACAAAATCTTCTTTAGATGAATCGTTTTTAATAAATTGTTTTATACGATCTGTTATATGAGGAATTACTTGTACTGTTTTACCTAGATACTCACCTTTTCTTTCTTTTCTAAGTACATCGTTATAAATTTTTCCTGTTGTAATATTGTCAGATTTTTTTGCTGACACACCTGAAAATCTTTCATAATGACCGAGATCTAAATCTGTTTCCGCTCCATCATCCGTAACATAAACTTCACCATGTTGAAATGGGCTCATTGTTCCAGGATCAACATTTAAATATGGATCTAATTTTCTTAACCTAACTTTATATCCTCTAGATTGTAACAAGTAAGCTAGTGATGCTGAAGAGAGACCTTTGCCTAGTGAAGAAACCACGCCGCCGGTGACAAATATATATCGCGCCATGGAAGTATCTTATAGCGAATAAAAAACAAATTGGAAAGAATTAATTAATTATTTTCTGGAATTGAAGGGGTATCTTCAGTTTTTTCTTCAACAGTATCTAAAACTGAGCTTGTTGGTGTTAGTTCTGCTCTTGAAATTATTGTTAGAGCTAAACTACAAATAATAAACAACGTTGCTACGATCGCTGTAGCTTTAGTCATAAAACTTCCAGCTGATCTAGATAACATAAAGTTTTCCTGTGAAACACCAATACCAAGCGCACCACCTTCAGATTTCTGAAACAAGACTAATAAAACCAGAATTACAGCTAGTATGATGTTTATTACAAGTAGCAAAGTTTCCATGGAGGTCTAATTAATGGTTTTTTTAATTATATCAATAAATTTATTTGAATTTTGTGAGGCGCCACCTATTAAAAATCCATCTATTCCAGTAATAATTTTTAATTTATCGACGTTATTACTGTTTACTGATCCACCATATAATATTTTTATAAATTTATTGCCTAATTTACTTTTAATATAGGCAATTGATTTTATTAACTCATCAGATTTTGGAATTAGACCAGATCCTATAGACCATACAGGCTCGTAAGCTACAATTATGTTTGACTTATTCTTTATTGATTTTAATCCATTTTTTATTTGATTTGCTAAAACATAATTAGTTTTTTTATTCTTTTTTTGTTCAAGAGTTTCACCAATACAAAAAATAACTTTCAAGCCTGCTCTTGTTGCGCTTCTAATTTTTAAATTGATCAACTTATCGTTATCACCTAATTGTCTATTTTCTGAGTGACCGATTATAACATATTTTGCACCGACACTTTTAAGCATTCTAGTATTTACTTGACCAGTGTAAGCTCCAGTGTCATAGCTGTAGTGACAATTTTGAGCCCCAACTTCTATTTTGGTCTTCTTCAATCTTTTCGATAATGGACGAATTAGAGTACTAGGTGGACAATAAATTAATTTAATCTTATTCTTTTTAATATTTTTCGAAAATTTTATAACTTTATCAAGAGAATTTAGAGTTGTTAAATCACCAAACATTTTCCAATTAGCGATAAAATACATATATTTATTTGTCATAATTGACTTTTTAATCTATAGATTTGTTTTTTACAGATCAATAAATTTATAACGCTATGATTGAAAAACTTAAAAACTTAGGCTGGAAACAATTTGGTGGATTAGTTTTAATTGTAATAATTATTATTGCTTTCGGATTTGGAGGTTTCGGTGGAGGATTTAGCACCAACAATCAAAACAACATTGCTAAGATAAATAAAACTAATGTAACTACTCAAGATTTTATGGACTATGTTAATCAAAGTGGAATTTCAGCAGATGCAATTAGAAGTAATCTGGATAATAATATAATAGAAGAATTATTGTCAGGACTAATATCAACAACTCTGATTGATTTAGAGGTTAAAGATTTCAATATTACAATTAATGAAAGAACAATTTTAAAAACAATAAAAGAAAATAAAAACTTTCAAGATGATAACGGTGTCTTTCAAAGGATAAAGTACGAAAAATTTTTGCTCTCAAACAATATGTCAGCTCCTATGTTTGAATTAAAATTAAAAAATAGAGAGCTACAGAAACATTTATTTGATTTTATTGGTGCAGGAACAATCACTCCAAATTTTTTAATCGATAAAAAATTTGAAGAAAATAATAAAACTTTAAATATTGAATTTTTTGATATGGAAAACATCTATAAAAGTAAAGAAGAATACACACAGAGTGATATACAAAAATTTATAGCGGAAAATAAGGATCAATTAAAAAGAGAATATATTGACTTTAAGTATGTGGTTTTAAATCCTAAAAATTTAATTGGGATAGATGAATTTAATCAAGATTTTTTTAATGAAATAGATAAAATTGAAAATCAAATTTCTCAGGGAAATACATTTAATTCTTTGGTTCAAAATATAAATGTTGATATTATTGAAATTAGTGAATTTGCTCCTGGTAATGATGAACAAGAATATGAAAATTTAATTTATTCAAAAAAATCCTCAAAAATAGATTTGATAGAAAGTGGAGACAATTTCCTACTTTATAATATTGATAAAGAATATGATAAAGATCCAGACTTAAGTGATGAAAAAATAAATTCAAAAATAAGAGAATTAGTATATCAGACCGGTAAATTTGATTTTAATAGAGATATAATTGAAGAAATTCAAAGTAAAAAATTTGATAACAGTAGGTTTAATGAATTAGGATTATCTAACAAAGAATTTGGATCTATAAATTCAATTAATGACGATAAACTCTTCGAAACTCAATCTGTAAAAATGCTATATGCATTACCTATAAATTCGTTTTCTTTAGTTAATGATAATGCAAATAAAATTTATATGGTAAAAATAACAGGATCAAACAAAAATTCGTTTAACAAACAAGATGAAGATTATAAGAATTTTGTAAATAGTGAATTTACTAATACAAGAAAGAGTATTCTGACAGCCTATGATGAATTACTAACAAAAAAATATCAAGTACAGTTAAACCAAAAAACTATTGATAGAGTTAAAAACTATTTCAAATGATAATTAATCGAAGCTTCAAGGATTTTAAGTTTCGACACAGAAGCAAGAAAAATCAAATAATTTATACATCAAAAAAAGTTAAAAATGATAACGAAGTTTTAAATTTAATTAATAATTTTTTAGAGGAAAAAAATAGCTTTATTTTTGAGTCAGTAGAAAAAGGTAAAATAAAAGGTAGATACACTATATTCGGAAAAAATCCTGATAAAATTTGGGAATTTAATAATAACAATTCATATTTGATACAAAAAAATAAAAAAATAAAATTAAAAGATAAACCAGATCAATTAATTGAAAAAATAATTGAAAACTTCAAATTTGAAACACCAAATAATTTACCTAAAATTTGCTCACTTATTTCAGGGTATTTTTCGTATGACTCAATCAGATACATAGAAAAAATTCCTAATAAATGTAAAAATGATCTTAATTTACCAGATGTAAGACTTTTGCGTCCCAGAATACTTGTTATTCATGACAACTTAAAAAAAGAGATATTTTTTATTAGTAATATTTTTAAAGATGAAAAGATAAAAGATTATAAGAAAAAATATGATGAAATCAAAACTGACTTATTTAAATTAATTATACAATCATCCATTAAGAATATTGAAAATAATTTAAATGTAAAAGCCAAAAAAATAAAAGTTAAATCAAATACATCTAAAAATAGGTTCTTAACAATGGTTAAAAAGGCCAAAAAATACATTAAATTAGGTGATATTTTTCAAGTTGTTTTAAGTCAAAGATTTGAAGCAAAACTAACAAAAAAACCAATAGATATTTATAAAAAACTTAGGGTAACAAATCCCTCACCTTTTATGTTTTTCTTTAATTTTAAAGACTTTCAAATTATTGGTGCTAGCCCAGAAATATTAGTTAGACTGAGAGATAATAATATTACTGTAAGACCAATAGCAGGAACAAGACCAAGAGGTAAAACGCTTAAAGAAGATCGCTATTATGAAAAAGATCTCCTAAAAGACAAGAAGGAACTATCAGAACATTTAATGTTACTTGACTTGGGAAGAAATGATGCTGGTAAAGTTTCAAAAATTAATTCTGTAAAAGTCACAGAAAGTTTTATAATTGAAAGATATTCTCATGTAATGCACATTGTTTCAAATGTGGTTGGTAAATATAATAAGAAATTTTCTAAATTTAAATCACTTTTAGCTGGATTTCCAGCGGGGACTGTGTCAGGTGCGCCTAAAATTAGAGCAATGGAAATAATAGATGAGCTAGAAACATCCAAAAGAAAAGTCTACGCAGGTGGAATTGGATATTTTTCGGCAAATGGTGAATTTGATACTTGCATAGCTTTAAGAACTGCAGTTGCAAAGAACAAAAAATTTTATGTTCAAGCAGGTGCAGGAATAGTTGCGGATAGTAAACCTAAAAATGAGTACGAGGAGACAGTTAATAAAGCTAAAGCTTTAATTAATGCTTTACAATAATGAAAATATTATTAATAGATAATTACGATAGTTTCACATTTAACCTGTATCACTATATTTCCTCGTTAAAAGCTAAAGTTGATGTTGTTAGAAATGATAAAATAAATTCAAAAGAAATAAAAAAAAAAAAATACAATAAAATAGTAATTTCACCTGGTCCAGGTAATCCAAATCAATCTGGAAACTGTATTAATATTTTAAAATCTTTACATAAAGAATTACCTTTTTTAGGAGTTTGTCTAGGCCATCAGATTATTGGTCAAGTTTTTGGTTCAAAGATTATCCAGGCTAGAAAACTAATGCATGGAAAAACAAGTAAAATAAAATCGAAAAAAATTGGTATCCTTAAAAATCTTCCAAGCACTTTTGAAGCTACCAGATATCATAGTTTGGTTATTGACAAAAAAACTCTATCTAATGATCTAAAGATTACAGCAGAGACAGAGGATGGGGTGATAATGGGTGTTCAGCATACAAAATTTAATATTCATGGTGTACAATTCCACCCTGAAAGTATTAAAACTAAATATGGGATGAAAATACTTAAAAACTTTATAAATTATTAAATTTATGGATCAAATTTTAGAAAAGCTAAAAAACAAACAAAATTTAACTTTTGAAGAAAGTAAATCAGCTTTTGAAATATTAATGACTGGTAAAGCTACAGATGAACAAATTTTTAATTTTTTAACTCTTTTATCTGAAAAAGGTGAAGTTTCTGAAGAAATAGCTGGTGGTGTTTTTGTATTAAGAGAAAAATCAAAAAGGGTAAATGTTAATGATTGTATTGATACTTGTGGAACAGGCGGCGATGGTATGAATACACTCAATATTTCAACAGCTTCTGCACTGCTTTTAGCAAGCATGGGCACAAAAGTAGCTAAACATGGAAATAAGGCTGTTTCTTCAAAATGTGGATCTGGAGATGTTTTGGAAGCTTTAAAAATTAAAATTGACCTAGAACCAAAGGATATTGAAAAAGAAATTAATACCAATAATTTTGGTTTTATGTTTGCTCCAAATTATCATAGTGCAATGAGATTTGTTGGACCTGTAAGAAAGAAAATAGGAAAAAGAACAATTTTTAACATGATTGGTCCATTAAGTAATCCAGCTCTTGTAAAAAGACAAGTTGTTGGTGTTTTTGACAAAAAATTATTAAAAATATTTGCAGAAGGACTTAAAAATTTAAATTTAAAATTTGCTTGGATAGTTAATAGTGAAGATGGATTAGATGAAATATCTCCATATGCAAAAACTAATGTTGTTCAGTTAAAAGATCATCAAATATCTGAAATTATAATAGATCCAAATGCTATAGGTGTTAATGCAGATAGTTTAAAAAATTTAATAGGCGATGATGCAAAATTCAATGCTGAGAAAATGATTGATATATTTAAAGGTGAAGATAATGATTTTTCAAAAGCAGTTTGTTTAAATGCTGCGGCAGGTTTGATTGTTGGAGAAAAATTTTCTGAATTTTCTGAGGCTTATAATTACACACGAGAATTTATCCTTTCTGGAAAAACTTTTTCACATCTAGAAAAAATTCAAAATGTCTGAAAATATACTTCAAAATATCATTCAAAAAAAAATTAAAAAAGTTGATAAATTAAAAAAAACTTTAGACATTAAAGCTTTGAATGAACTAATTGATAAAAAAAATAACTTTATTAATTTTAAAGAAAAAATAGAAAATAATTTAAATAATAATAAAACCTCAATTATTGCTGAAATTAAAAAAGCAAGCCCTTCAGCAGGTATAATAATTGATGATTATAACCCAGTAGATATTGCTCAAATTTATTTAAATAATAAAGCAACTTGTCTTTCAGTTTTGACTGAAGAAGATTATTTTTTAGGGAATTTAATTCATATCAGTAAAATAAAGGATAAAATAAATTTACCTGTATTGTGTAAGGATTTTTTTATCGATAAATTTCAAATACCTTTGGCAAAAAGTTATGGCGCAGATGCTATTTTAATTATTTTGGCTGGGGTTTCGAATGAGCTTGCTTTTGAATTATATGATGAAGCTATGAAATATAATATGTCGGTTATTGTTGAAGTTCATACTGTAGAAGAAGCAAAAAAAGCTTTAAATTTTAAAAATGCATTAATTGGAATTAACAATAGAAATTTGAAAACACTTAAAACTGATATAAATACAACTTATGATATTTATGATATTGTAAAAAGTCACAAAGGTCCTTTAATATCTGAAAGTGGAATTAAAACCAAAGAAGAGTTGTTAGAGTTAAATAATAAAACTTCAATCAACACTTTTTTAATTGGTGAATCACTTTTGAAAAATTTAGATAAAAATTCTATTTTTTCTGTATTATAGTCAAATAAAGCCCTATTTTACTTATTTTTTTTAGTATTGTTAATTTAAAAGAACTTTTATAGAACATTATTTGTACGATATTTGTTCTTATGCTAACAAAAAAACAAAAAAACTTACTTTTATTTATCAACAAGAAGTTGAGAAGCTCTGGTGTATCTCCATCTTACGAAGAAATGAAACAATCACTTAACTTGAAGTCAAAATCAGGAATTCATAGATTAATAAGCGCCTTAGAAGAAAGAGGATTTATTAAAAGATTAGCTCACAAAGCAAGAGCCTTAGAAGTTATTAAATTGCCTGAAACAGCTTCGGCGAATGATATTTATAATAGTTTTTCACCTAGCGTAATTAAAGGTGGTTTAGATGAAGAACAAATAAATTCAGATGAAATCGAAGTTCCAGTCCTGGGAAAAATAGCTGCAGGTACTCCTGTGGAAGCAATTCAAAATGAAGTTTCAAGAATTCCTCTACCAAATAATTTAGAAAAAAATGGTGATTATTTTGGCTTAAAAGTTCAAGGTGACTCAATGATTGAAGCCGGGATACACGAAGGTGATACTGTAATTATTAAAAGAACTGATACTGCAGATAATGGTAAAATTGTAGTTGCTTTGATAGATGAACATGAAGCAATGTTAAAAAGAATTCGTAAAAAAGGTAAAGTTGTAGCACTTGAAAGTGCTAATAGAAACTATGAAACTAAAATATTTGGCCCGGATAGAGTAAAAGTTCAGGGTGTTTTAGTATCTTTATATAGAAACTTCTAAAAAAATAGTCTAAACATCATTGATGTCAAAAGTAGCAACACGTTTTGCACCCTCTCCTACTGGTGCTCTTCATATTGGTGGAGTACGTACTGCCCTTTTTAATTGGCTTTATTCTAAAAGTCAAAATGGAACTTTCCATTTAAGAATTGAAGATACGGATAAAGAAAGATCCAAAGATGAGTATAAAATACAGATTATTAAATCACTTAAATGGATTGGAATAGAATATGATGGAGAAGAGTATATACAGTCAACAAAGATAGATGATCATATTAAAGTGGCAAACGAATTATTGAAAAATGGCCATGCTTATAAATGCTATTGTTCAGAAGAAGAAATCAACGAACAAAAAAAAAGAGCTAAACAAAAAAAAATGCCTTATATTTATAATAGAAAATGGAGGGATATAGATGAAAAAAATGCTCCTAAAAATATAAATCCAGTAATTAGGTTTAAAAGTAAAATTGACGGAAACACTATTCTTAAAGATTTAGTGCAAGGTGACGTTGAAATAGAAAATAATACAATTGAAGATTTTATAATTTTAAGAAACGATGGAACACCAACATATAACTTATCTGCAACAGTTGATGATCACCAAATGGGGATGACACATATTATTAGAGGAGATGATCATAAAATAAATACTTTTAAACAAATGCAAATTTATTTAGCAATGTCATGGGACCTTCCTCAATTTGCTCATATACCATTAATCCACACTATTGATGGAAAAAAGCTTTCAAAAAGAGATAGTGCATCAACACTAGATGATTACTCAAAAATTGGAATAATTCCTGATGCATTGAGAAATTATTTACTCAGACTAGGTTGGTCATATCAGGATAAGGAGATATTTACTTTAAATGAAAGTATAAAATTATTTAATTTAGAAGGTGTAGGAAAATCACCGTCAAAATTAGATATGAGTCGTATTTTGTCAATGAACGAACACTATATAAAAACAATCGATGAGAACGATCTTTACATAAATTTAGAGAAATATTGCGAAATTTTTAAAGAAAAAATTATTCCTGAAAAAGGAGAAAAGATAAAATTGTCATTATCTTTTTTAAAGAATAAAGCAAAAACTTTAGAGGATATATTTAATAACTCAAAATACATCATAACTGATGAGGTGGAGTTTAATGAAGATGATTTAAAATTAATAGATGATAAGTCAAAAAAAATAATTAGTGAATTTCAAAATAAAATTAAATCATTGGAAATTTTAACTAGAGATAATCTAGAACCAATAGTAAATAATTTAATTAAAAACCATGAAACAAATTTTAAGGGTGTAGGTCAACCTTTGAGAGTAGCTCTAACAGGTTCTAAGTTTGGACCAGGCCTATACGATATTGTTATGTCGCTAGGAAAAAGTGATGTTGAAAAAAGACTAGGAAAGGTACTTAAGTAGAACTGAACTTGCTTCATCTGCAGATGAGGTTTTAGATCTAATGCCTTCTAAAGTCTTAGAACAATCATTTAATTGTTTGCGTATTAATTCAGGATTTTTTAAAAAATAAATTACAGATTTATATATCTCGTTAGCATTACATTCGTTCTGCAATAACTCTGGAATAACTTCACGGTCATTAATTATATTTATAATGTTTGCAAATTTTACATTAACTAACATTTTAAAAATCATAAAATTAATAAAATTTAGCTTATAAATTATAATTGAAGGTATATTAAAATTACAAATTTGTAATGATACAGTTCCAGATTTTGACACTGCAAAAACAGAATTAGATAATATTTTGGATTTAATACTTTCCTCAGAAGCAACATCTAAATTATCAATATTTGATTGTTTTACTTTCTCTAAAATAAAATTTTTACTTTCCTCGGTTGCATGAAAATAAAAAAAATAATCCTTATGCCTTTTGTTCATAAGTTTTATAAAATCAATTAATATTGGAAGCAAAACATTGGTTTCAGATTTTCTGCTACCTGGAAATAAAGAAATGATTTTTCTATCTTTGGGAAGAATATTTTCAATAATAGTTTCGGTATTTTGACTATTCTCAATTAGCGGATGTCCAACAAAAGTATTACTAATATTTTCATCATCAAAATATTTTTTTTCAAAATTGAATAATAAAATCATATGATCAACAAAATTTTTAATTTTTTTGACTCTATTTTTTCGCCATACCCAAACTTGCGGTGCAACATAGTGAATTATTTTTATATTTTGATTAATTTTTTTTACTCTTTCAGCAACTCTCAAAGTAAAATCTGGACTATCTATACTAAATAAAATATCAGGATTGAATTTTAAAATTTCATCTACTGTTTTGTTAATTTTTGCTTTAATTTTAAAAATATTAAACAAAACACTAGTAAAACCAAGATATGTGATTTCCTTTAAATCAAAAATAGTATTAATTCCTAAATTCTTTAAATGACTTCCACCGACAGATAAATATTCAATTTCACTATTTTTCAATTTTAATCTTGAGATAACTGTTGAAGCAAGTTTATCACCTGAGGGTTCACCTGTGAGGATAAAGATTTTTTTCATATAATATTAATAAAAATTTTATTTTTATTCGCAAAAGCAATTACTTCTTTTTTGTCTAAAAAGATGTTTCTTTTTGATTTTAATACAATACCTCTTAAACCATACTTTTTAATATCCTTTAAGGTTTGAAGTCCAATTGTTGGTAAATCCATTCTTAAATCTTGTTTTATTTTGGGTAATTTAATCAATATTCCATTTGAATTTTTCTTTAATTTAGAAAGCATTTTTTTGGTACCTTCTCTTGCTTCTTTTGCGATAATTTTTCCATCTGCAACAACCAATGCTTGAATATGATCTAGATTATTTAATTTATTAAAGTAAGCTTTGCCTTTTTTTATTGAGATAATGTCCTGCTCAGAAGGTTTTGTTTTTGAATAATTTCCTTTTTCTAAGGACAGTTCTGGATTAAAGCATATTGAGCTAATTACTTTAATTCCTTCATTTGATAAAATTTTAATTATAGATTTAATAATTGCAGCATCTCCTATTTTAGATGCTCTAATTACACTTGGCATATAATAAATGCCTTTTAAATCTAATTTTAAAGATAAAAGATTTGGTTTAGCAATTTTGCCAGCAAATAAAACTTTATTAGATTTTTTTTCTTTAATTAATTTTATTATTTCTCCAAACTTTCCTATACTTATTCTGTGTGAGTTTAAATCTTTTTTGAACTTATTGTGTTTAGAAAAATCAATAATAAAATATTTTTTATTTAACTTCTTAATTTTTTTAAGAACTAGTTCAGAAAAATCTGTATCTCCTAAAAATAATCCAATCATTTTACTTAGAGAAAGGTGTGCAAATTGGTCTTTTTTTATCCTTTTCTATAAAATTAACAACTTCCATAACGAGTTTATTTTTTTTTAATTCACTTGGTAAATTAATTAAATTCTCTGTTAAATTTTCATTTTTAAATATTTCTTTATAAGCATCACTAAGTTTAATTATTTCTTTATTAGGAATTTCTTTTCTTCTTAATCCTATCAAATTTAAACCTTGTAATACGCTTCTATTTCCATGGGCTATTCCATAAGGTATAACGTCTCTAACAACACCACACATACCACCTATCATGGCAAATTTACCTACCCTTGTAAATTGCTGCACAGCTGAATTTCCACCTATAATAGCATTATCATCAACATGCGCATGACCACCCAGTGGTACATTGTTTGCCAAAATTACATTATCACCAACTAAACAATCATGAGCGATATGAGCCGAAACCATAAATAAACAATTGTTCCCAATTTTTGTTAGCCTACCGCCCCCTTCTGTTCCAGGATTAATTGTAACATACTCTCTTATTTTATTATTATCCCCTATTTCTAATTTTGTTTCTTCGCCTTTAAATTTTAGATCTTGAGGATCATTTCCAATAGAAGCAAATGGATAAATTTTATTATTTAATCCAATTTTAGTATCACCGGTTATATTAACGTGTGATTGCACTATTGTGCCTTCACCAATTTCTACATTTGGACCTATAACTGAGTAAGGACCAATTTTAACATTATTTGATATTTTTGCTTTAGGATCAATTATTGCTGTTTTATCTATCATTTCTTTTCTCTTAAAAATTCTCTTATGTTTTTTGCAGGATAGCCCATGACTTTTGTATTATCAGGTATATCTTTAATTACCCCTGAACCTCCACCTATTTCAACATTGTTTCCAATTTTCAGATGACCTGAGACTCCTGCTTGACCACCAATTTTAACATTGTTACCAATTACTGAGCTGCCTGCTATTCCTACCTGACCAGCTATTATTGAATTTTCTCCAATTTTGACATTATGTGCAATATGAATTTGATTATCTAGAAAAGTATTTTTACCAATAACTGTATTAGACATTGACCCTCTGTCAATTGTAGATCCGGAGCCAATTTCACAGTAATCCTCAATTAATACTATACCTATGTGCGGATATCTTAAATTTTTATTATTATTTGGAAAAAAACCAAATCCATGTTTACCAATTACACAGTTATCTAATATTTTAACATCATTATGAATTACTGTGTTTCTAATTATTGTGTTTGAACCAATTGAACAATTTCTACCAATTGAAACATTTTTTTCAATTATAGAGTTATGACCAATTGAGCAATTAGATCCAATGGATACGTTACTTCCTATTAAAACATTTTTTCCATATTTTACTTTTTCCTTAAAATTTGTTTCATCGATATTAATTACAGTATCATCAAAATTATCATTTACAGAATCTGGATAAAATTGTGAAGTAACCTTTGAAGTTGCAACTAAAACATTGTCTACAATTATAGGCACACAACTCTTTGGTAAATAATGTTTTAAAGAATTAGTAGTTATACAAAATGATGCCTTAGTTTTTTTTGCAACTTCACTATATTTCTTTGAATGAAAAAAAGTAATTTCAGTATCATTTGCATTAAGTAAATCCTTTATATCTAAAACTTCTTTATCTAAATTATTATTATCAACAGTTATGTTTAAAGATTTTAAAATTTTCGAAATTTTAAAAGGAGAATTAATTTTGTAGAAAGGATTAGACATAATTGCTTTTAACAGAGCAATTCTACTAACGTTATCAATAATTATTGCTATTTATTTCTTATCTACAATTGTAGCTGACCAAATTGCATCGGCCATTTTATTTTCATCGACAAATGCTTCACCTTTATATTTCCAGACTCTACCATGTGACCTAATAGCTTCAATTTTTAAAATTAATTTACAATCTGGTATCACAGGATTTCTAAATCTTGCTTTTTCTACACCCATTAAAAAAACTAATTTATTTTCATATGTAGATTTATCCAAACCATGCGCTGTGAGAGCGGCTGCAGCTTGACCAAATGACTCAACAATTAATACTCCTGGCATAACTGGTTGTCCAGGAAAATGACCTTGTACAAAAAAACTATCTCTCTTGACGTTTACTACTGCTGTTGCAGAATGAAGTTTTTTAATATCATAAAGCTCATCAATTAATAACATTGGCTCTCTATGAGGTAATAAATCAATTATTTCTTTTTTATTTAATTTTGTCATTTTTTAATTACTAAATTTATTATTAATTTCATCAATTAATT
>CACJBA010000014.1 GCA_902591535.1 uncultured Pelagibacteraceae bacterium
TTTCTTGCCAGCTTCAATTCCACCTTTAAGCTCGATACCAATCATTGGTCCATTTCCACCTTTAAGATATTTTTTTGCTCTGTCAGCAATAGGTTTATCGTGTTCAGTAGAGTAGATAACTTTGGTTACTTCTTTATGTTTCTTTAGAAAATCAACCACATATTCAGCATTAGCACAATGTTGTCTCATTCTTAAAGCAACAGTTTCAAGACCTTGAATAATTGCAAAAGCATTATCTGGAGCCAGAGCTGATCCCAAATCTCTTAATAAACAAACTCTTGCCCTAACTGCAAATGGTACATTGGCACCAGTTAGTTCTGGTACAGCCTTTCCCCAAATTACACCACCATAACTATTATCAGGTTCATTAAATAAAAGTTGTCTTTTAGGATCTGCGGTCCAATCAAAGTTACCACTATCAACTATACTTCCTGCAACTGCTGTACCATGTCCACCTATATATTTTGTAAGTGAGTGAATTACTACTGCAGCTCCATGTTCAATTGGTCTGCATATTACTGGTGCAGCTGTGTTATCCATTATTAGTGGAATGTTATATTTTCTTCCAATGTCAGAAACTTCCCTTATCGGAAACACTCTTAAATATGGATTTGGTAAGGTTTCACCGTAAAAAGCTCTAGTTTTATCATCTATTAACTTTTCAAAATTTTCAGGATTACTTGGATCTGCATATCTTATTTCTATACCAAGTTTGCTAAGTGTATGTGTGAATAAAGATACTGTACCACCATAAAGATCAGTTGAGCTTACTATATTATCACCGGCTTGGGCTACATTTAATACAGCAAACGTTGATGCAGTTTGACCTGAGGATACAGTTACACATGATAGACCTCCTTCAAGAGCGGCAACTCTTTTTTCCAGGACATCATTTGTTGGGTTCATAATACGAGTGTAGATGTTACCAAATTCTTTTAGAGCGAAAAGGTTAGCAGCGTGCTCTGTATTGTTAAATTGATACGATGTTGTTCTATAAATTGGAACAGCTACAGCGTTCGTCGCTGGATCACTCCTATAGTCACCACCATGTATGGCAATGGTTTCAGGATTATTTCTTTTTTTACTCATTTTTACTCCTTTTTTAGTGCTTTAACTTTATGTAAGGCGCACAATACAGTTCAAATGCCTACCGATTAGTTCTATTGTGAAAATTCCTTTTTAGCAGTTATATGCCCGCAATAGGATCAAATCGGCATAATTTTTCTACCATATTAGCTACATATTTCAAGCTAAATATAAAATTGACTTTGTAATTATTAATAGTATTAATCCTCGCACAATGACAAAATTCACTAAAAAAGACCAATTAAATTCATCTTGGTATGAAATAGACGCGAAGAATGCAGTAGTTGGAAGATTAGCAACTGTTGTTTCTAATATCATTAGAGGTAAAAATAAAACTACATATACCCCGCATATGGATGATGGTGATTTTGTAGTTGTAAAAAATATTGAACAAGCAAAATTTACTGGAAAAAAATTTCAAGATAAAAAATATTACAGACACACTGGTCATCCAGGTGGAATTAAGGTAACAACACCAGAAAAGCTTCATGAAAAAAAACCTGGAGAAACTTTAAAAATGGCTGTTAAAAGAATGTTACCAGGTGGAGTATTGGGCAGAAAACAATTAACAAAATTAAAAATATATACAGGTAATGAGCATCCTCATTCTGCACAAAATCCAACAGTTATAGAATTAGATAAATTAAACAGCAAAAATATAGCTAGAAACTAATATGGAAAATACTCAATCATCACCAAAAACTTCTAAATTAAAGTTAGATTTTAAAGATAGCAAATATGCTACAGGAAGAAGAAAAACCTCAATAGCAAAAGTTTGGCTAAAAAAAGGGTCTGGTAAAATTTATGTAAATGGTAAATTATTTAACGAATATTTTGCTGATGAGACGCATAAAATGCAAGTAACAAGACCTTTTGAAATTATAAACCAAGCAACAGATTATGACGTTAGATGTAGTGTAAAAGGTGGAGGACCCACAGGTCAAGCTGGCGCAATGGTTCATGGAATTTCAAAAGCTCTTGTGTTATTTGATGAAAATTTAAAATCTACCTTAAAAACAGAAAAACTAACTACCAGAGATTCTAGGGCAGTAGAAAGAAAAAAACCTGGTAGAAGAAAAGCTAGAAGAAGCTTTCAATTCTCTAAAAGATAATTTTTTTTTAATATTAAACTGTTATAATATAAAATGCCTAAGCTTAATGCATTAGTAGCTGGATCAACTGGATATATTGGTGTTCAACTAATTAAATTATTAGTTAAACATAAGTACATTAATATTCGGTATCTTTGTGGCAGTTCTTCAGTTGGAAAAAATATCTCATCTTATGATAAATCTTTATCTAAATTTAAATTACCTAGAATTGTTAAGTTTAATAAAAAACTACTTAAAGATGTTGAAATTATTTTTACAGCACTTCCAAATGGAGAAGCACAAGATATATCAAAAAACTTAAACAATAATCATACTTTAATTGATTTAGCAGCAGATTTTAGATTAGAAAATTCATCTGATTATTTAAAATGGTACAAACAAAAACATCGTGCAAATAATTTAATCAAAAAAAGTATTTATTTGCTCCCAGAAATAAATAGAAAACAGATTAAAAAATTTAATATTATTTCATGTCCAGGTTGTTATCCTACATCTATTTTATTGCCACTTATTCCTCTTTTTAAAAAAAAATTAATTAAATTTAATAATATTATAATTGATTCTAAATCAGGATATTCAGGTGCTGGTAGAGGTGTTCATAAAAAATACAAGGACAAAAATTTATATGAGTCTTTGAGTGCCTATGGTGTCGGTTTTCATCGTCATAATTCTGAGATAGATCAAATGTTAAAAAAGTTTACAAAGAAAAAATTTGAATTTATTTTTACACCACACTTATCACCAATGTTTAGAGGTATACTAAGTACTATTTATGTTGAATTAGAAACAAATGTTTCCCAATCTAATCTTTTAAATTCTTTAAAAAGTTTTTATAAGAAAGAAAATTTTGTTAAAATATTAAAGAACGATACATTAATAAGTACAAATAATGTTATAAATACTAATAATTGTTTAATCTCAGTGTGTAAAACTAAATATAAAAATAAAATTATTATACTATCTGCTATTGATAATTTAATTAAAGGAGGAGCGGGTCAGGCAGTGCAAAATTTAAATAATAAATTTAATTTTCCTGAAAAAACTGGATTAAAATGAGAATAATTTCAATTTTTTTTTTATCATTAATGATATCTAATTGTTCGCTAAATGAGGATTCTCAATATTGGACAGAAAATTCTATTGAATCCATAAATAATAAAAAAAATTTAAAAGAAATATTAAAAAAGGCAGATGATCCAACATCAATGACATTGGAAGAGTATGAAATTTATATAGATGACTATACAAAAAAAAGTAAATATCCAGATATAAGTGAATGAGTCAATTAATTAATATTGCAGTAGTAGGACTTGGTCAGGTTGGCAATTATTTGCTAAATGAACTAAATACAAAAAAAAAAGATATAGAGCTTAAAACAGGTAAGAAAATTAATGTGGTGGCTGTATCTGCAAGAAGTATTAATAAAAAAAGAAAATTCAAAGTTAATAAAAAAATATTTTACAAAAATCCTTTAGAAATTTTTAAGAAAAATAATATTGATATATTATTTGAAGCCATAGGTTTATCAGATGGTATTTCTAAAAAAGTTGTCGAAACTGCTTTAAAAAGTAAAATCCATGTTATTACACCTAATAAAGCTTTAATCTCAAAACATGGCAATGATTTAGCAAAACTTGCAGAAAAAAATAAAGTTAATTTGGAATTTGAAGCATCAGTTGCTGGTGGTATTCCAATATTAAGATCTATTAAAGAAGGATTGGCAACAAACAAAATATCAAAAGTTTATGGAATTTTGAACGGTACCTCAAATTACATACTATCTGAAATGGAAAATTCAGATGAAGATTTTGCAGATGTTTTAAAAAAAGCACAGATACTTGGTTATGCAGAACCTGGTAATCCAAAATTAGACTTAAATGGTTTTGATGCATTTGCCAAAGTAAGAATTTTGTCTGCTTTAGCCTTTAATAGTAAAATTTCTAAACATAAATGTTTAATGGAAGGAATAGAAAAAATTGAATTAAAAGATATTAAAATTGCAAATCAATTAGATTTAAGAATAAAACTACTGGGAATTTCAGAGTTAAAGAATAATCATCTTTTTGAAACCGTCCATCCATGTTTAGTTAGTAAAAAATCTTATATTGGTAATGTGAACGGTGTAATGAACGCAGTTATTCTGCAAGGTAAACCAGTTGGAGAAAGTGTTTTACAAGGGGAGGGAGCTGGACCAGGTCCTACTTCTTCATCATTACTTTCTGATTTATTATCAATTTTGCGTGGAAATATAAAAAAACCTTTTGGTGTTAGTGTTTCTAAGCTTAAATCTTTAAAACCATATAATGTAAATAATTATGTAAATTCATTATATTTGAGATTCGAGGTAAAAGATAAACCTGGTGTATTATCTGAAATAACTAATCGTTTAGCTAAATATAATATTTCAGTTAAAAGGCTAATCCAGACGCCTGATAAAAAAAATAATAAAGCAACAATTGTTATTATTACACATAAAACAACTGATATTAATATTCATAATTGTTTGTCTATTTTCAAAAAAAATAAAAACATTTTAAAAACACCAACATTAATTAGATTGCTTGGTTAATGGAAATATATTTAAAGCTTTTTGAAGTTTTATTTCCAGTATTCCTAATAGTAGGACTTGGATATCATTTGGGTAAAAAAAATCCGGATTTTGATACATCATTTATAACAACATATGCTGGTAATTTTGGAACTCCAGCCCTCGTTATTTTTGCTATTACAGCAGGCGGCGTAACTTTTGAGCTATTTGGTGAATATTTTGGTTACGCAATTATCTTATTAACATTATTTGGTATTGTAGGTTTAATTTTTCTTGTTCTTATGAAGAAAGATTATATTCGAGAGTTACCAACTTTTATTTTACCAAACACTGGAAATATGGGTATTCCAATTTGTTTATTTGCCTATGGTGAATTAGGAATGGGAATAGCGGCTGCAATATCTTCATTAATTGTTTTGCTACACTTTACTTTAAATATTTTTTTAGCAAAAAGAGCTTTTGATTTTAAAACAATATTAAAAAGTCCATCATTTTATGCAATTTTAATAACAGTGCTCTTTTTGTATTTTGAAATTCCATTTCCACAATTTGTATTAAACACGGTAATGCTTTTGGCTTACGGAATGATTGTAATGATCCTTATGTCGTTAGGCGTGGCTCTTACACAAATGAAAGTATTTTCTTTTAAAGATGCATTAATAACTTCTTTTGGAAGAGTAATATTAGGTCCTATTATAGGATTTGCTGTTATAAAATTTTTTAATTTATCTGGTATACCAGCTGGTGTTCTGTTAATTCAGTCTTGTATGCCTAGTGCAATTTTGTGTTATTTGATTGCGCACATGTATTCTCCTAAAGAAATTGTAGATAATATTTCTAGTACGATTGTAGTATCTACTATCATGTCCTTATTCACTATTCCGATTACATTATTCTTTGCTTTAAAATACTTCTATTAAGAGATATTCTTCTATTATGAAGGCTATAATTTTAAATGCATCTGCTTGGATGATTGTTCCTGTAATGGATGCTTTTGCTAAATATTTAAGCTCATCTATGGATGTTTTACAGATAACGTGGGCAAGATATTTTTTTACTGTAGTCTTTACATTATCCCTAATGCTTATCTTTTATAGGCATTCATTAGTTTGGACGAAAAAACCAGCCCTTCAATTAATTAGAGGATTAATTTTTGTTTTTTCTACTTATTTATTCTTTTATGCAATATCGGAAATTTCACTTCCTAAGGCCTTAACCTTAGCTTTTGTTGCTCCAATTTGTGTTACAGCCTTATCTCCATTTTTTTTAAATGAGAAAGTAGGGGTGAAGAGGTGGACTGCTGTATCATTAGGATTTATTGGAACTTTAATTGTAATCAGACCTGGTTTTATAGAACTTAATTTAGCTACCATGGCTGCTTTAGGTAATGGAATTTGCTATGGGTTTTATCTTATTATCACAAGGAAGCTCAGTACCTCTGATAATCCTCTTTTGACCCTTTTACTATCAGGTTTAATAGGAACTATAATAATTAGCCTATTTATGCCCTCAGTTTGGGTTAATCCTACGTCAAATCAGTGGATTTTAATGGCCTTAATCGGCTTTATAGCCTCTGTAGCGCATCTTTTCCTAATATTATCACTCAAATACGCTGATGCATCTAAATTAGCTCCTTTGGGCTATACAGAGATAATTACTAATATACTAATTAGTTATTATTTCTTTCATGAATTGCCTGATAACTGGACTTATTTAGGTTTATTTATCATTGTTCTCAGTGGTCTGTATATTTCTAGAAGAGAGTATTTGCTTACTCGTTCTAATTAATAGTAAATAAATAGTTACTAATATATAATCTAATACTTTAATATACATATATAAACTATTGTAATTATTATATTTTTTACTATTTTATATAAAGATAAATTAATATTAATTATCCAATTAATAACTATTGTTTTAAATAGATTCAGGCAAAAATAGCAATTTTAATAAAGAAAATAAACCATAATACTTAAAAGTGTTTAATATCAATGGTTATATTAGGTAATTAAACACAAAATTCAAAATTCTTATTTTAATAAGTGGGTAGGGGAACAAAAATTTTTAAAAATTCTATGAAATTTAACACTAAATTTAGCCCTGGTATCATTGATAAGTAGAGCATTGCAGTTATAGAATATGTGTTTTAAACGGCCATAGAGGTACTTTATTTTGATATATCTCTATATATAGTGCAACTGAAGGGTGAATATTACTATTCATGTTAAAATAAGTACAAATATTGAAAAAACGTTGATTTTACTAGTGTTTTTGACCATAAAATAGGCCAAAAAAGCCTCTAAATATCAACTTTTTCTGATCTCAATAAACGCATCTTTGTCTTAATTCCACCTCTCCCTGAGTATCCACCAAGACCTCCATCGGACCGAATTACTCTATGACAGGGTATTTTGGGGGCATAAGGGTTTTTTCCACATGCATTAGCTACGGCACGCGCTGATTTGGGGCTTTTTATAGCTATTGCTACCTGTTTATAGGTTTTAACAGTGCCTTTTGGTATAGTTTTAAGGTAATTCCAGACTTTTAATTGAAATTTAGTACCTTTCATCAATAGAAATTTAAAATAATGAAGCAGACTATAAAGAAAACAGTTAAAATTGAAAGATAAATCGTTTCCAGAGTTTTTCCAGATTTTCTATAATTAATAAAGCTTAATATTGCAAAACCAAAAGATGTTATTAAGAAATATATCGGTTCTATTACTCCGTCTATGCCCATATTTAAATAATATTTCATACTTATTGTTCACACAATGTCATTAATTGTCCTTTAAATTAATAAATTATTTTATTTGACATTATAAAACACTTGATATATTACTAATGATAATTAATTGTTATCATTAGTAATAATATGAATGAGCTAACAACAGACATAAAATCACTTCATGAAGCAACTTTAAATAACCTCAAAAGCTCAAAGGCAAATAATACTTTAAGAGCTTACAAATCTGACTTTAAAGATTTTGGATCTTTTTGTGCAAAACATGGATTAAATTCATTACCAACAGAGCCAAAAATAGTTTCCTTATACCTAACTCATCTCTCTAAAAACTCAAAAATAAGCACTTTAAGACGAAGATTAGTATCAATAAGCATGGTTCATAGGCTTAAAGGGCATTATCTAGACACAAAACATCCAATCATTGTTGAAAATTTAATGGGAATAAGAAGGGTTAAAGGAAGTATTCAAAAAGGTAAAAAACCAATATTAATCAATCATTTAAAATTAATTATTAATGTAATAAATGATCAAAATATGCAAGAAATTAAGAAGTCAAGAGATAAGGCAATCATATTAATAGGCTTTGGAGGAGGCTTTAGAAGAACCGAGCTCATTTCAATAGATCATGAGGATTTAGAATTTGTTCCAGAGGGTCTTAAAATCACTATTAAAAGATCAAAAACTGACCAATTTGGAGAAGGAATGACTAAAGGACTACCCTACTTTGATAATGAAATTTACTGTCCCGTTACAAATTTAAAAAAATGGTTAGAAATTTCTAAAATTCAGTCCGGTCCTATTTTTAGAAGATTTTCTAAAGGTTTATCATTAACAGACAAAAGATTAACTGACCAATCTGTAGTTTTATTAATGAAAGAATATTTAAAATTAGCAGGTATCGAAAACAAAAATTTTGCAGGTCATAGCTTAAGATCAGGTTTTGCAACTGTAGCTGCTGAATCTGGTGCTGACGAACGTAGTATAATGGCTATGACAGGACATAAAACAACACAAATGGTTAGAAGATATATTAGAGAGGCAAATATATTTAAAAATAATGCGTTAAATAAAATAAAAATTTAATTTTTAATGTTAATTTATATTTTTTTTATTTTTTTAAATAAATTAAGAGCTCTTTCTATCACTTCATCAGTATTAAAGTATTTATACTGAGCCAATCTACCTTCAAAAAAAATATTTTGATTCTCAATTTTATCAATTAATTTTTTATATTTATTAAATTTATTTAAATTTACATTGTTAATAATAGGATAATACGGGTCACCATTAGACTTTGGATACTCTTTAGAAATGATTGTATATGGAGTTTTTTGTTTAGTGACATGCTTTATTTCAACTTTTCTAGTAAATTTATAATCATTAGGATAATTATATTGAACAGATTTCTGTATGTATTTCTTTTTAAATGTTTTAAATTTAAAATCTAAAGATCTCCAATTTAATTTACCATATTTATAATTAAAAAATTTATCTGGTGTACCAGTATAAATAAGAAATTTATTATATTTAATTTTTTTTCTTATTTTAAAAAAATCTGTGTTTAAACTTAGTCTTATTTTTTTATTACTTATCATCTTTTCAAACATTTTGGTGAAACCTTTTTTTGGCATAAACTTCAATTTTTCATTTACATAATACGGATTCCTATTAAATCTAATCGGTACACGTCCAGCAATATTACTTGATAATTTTCTTGGATTAATACCCCACTGTTTAATTGTATAATTTTTATAAAATTTTTCATAAATTTCAGAACCAAGTTTAGATAAAATAAAATCTTCAGAATTCTTAGGATTTTTAATTTTAATTTTTTTTTTATTTATAAATTTAATTGCTTCCTTTTTGGTTTTAAATTTAACATCAAAAAAATTTTCAAGAGTATCTAAATTTATAGGAAATGGATAAAGTTTTTTATCGACACAAGATTTAACTATATATTCACCTGGGATCCATTGGGTAAATTTAGACAAATATTTAAAAATTTTCTTATTTTTAAATCTTAGGTAATGAGGTCCATATTTATGATATAAAACTCCATTTTTATTTTTTTCATCATAGCAATTACCTGCAATATGCTTCCTTTTTTCAATAATAAGACAAGATAAATTTAATTCAGTGGATATTTTTTGCGCCAAAACACAACCAACAGGACCAGCACCTATGATAACTACGTCAGCATTGTACATTTATAAAGATCAATTATTATATGTTTTGTTATAATATTTATGACTACATTAGTTTTAAAATTATTTCAAACTTTACACGATTAAATTAAATTTAAACTTTAAATTTTTAGATCTGTCATATAAATAATATTTAAATGAATGAACATATATCTATAGTTTTAACTGCTCACAAAAGTAAAGATCTTGTAATTAATTATATTAAAAATATTTATCAAAAATTTCATATTATAGTAATTGATAATTCAAATGACATTGAGTTAGAAAAAGAAATTAAAACAAACTATCCAAACGTGACATTTGATTTTATGTCAAATAAAGGTTACGGAGCAGCAATAAATTGTGGCAGTAAATTTGTAAAAACCAAATATTTTTTAGTTAGCAATCCTGATGTTGAAGGAATTACAGCTGATAGTATTATTAAATTTCATGATGCAGCTATAAATATTGATGATCAATTTTCTATGATGGGTCCTGTAGATTTAGATCATAAACCTGAAAGACATAAAACTGGTTACGATAAAATTGATCTTTTAGAAACAAATCAAATTAGTGGAATATGCATGTTTTTTAATAAAAAAAATTTTGATGCAATAGGCGGTTTTGATGAAAATATTTTCTTATATTTTGAAGATAATGATATTTGTAAACGATTATCTAAATTAAATAAAAACTATCAACTTAACTCAGTAAAAGTTAATCATAAAGCAGGCTCATCTGTAATTCCTAAAAATGAAAGTGATAAAAATAAACAAGACAATTTAAGAACATGGCATTTTATTTGGTCAAAATTTTATTACTACAGAAAACATTATACATATATTATTGCTCTAATTTTATTTATACCTACAGTATTTAGAATTTTGTTCAGAATCATTTTTTATAAAATAATAAAAAATAATATAAAAATTAATAAATATAAGACAAGATGGTCAGGTTTAACTGATTCTATAATGGGTAAAAAATCTCATAAAAGAATTTAAAATAAATTATTAATTATTATCTATAATTTATAATATTGAGATAAATTTTTTGCAATTTGACTTTAAAATATTCAATGTAATAATCAAAATTCTTTTTTGGATCTTGTAGTTCTCCCATATATTCTCTGAAAATTAATTGTTTTTTATTATCTAAACCAGATCTTAAGTAAAATTTTTCAAAAAAATTAATACTTATACCCCATTTTTTCAAAAAAATTTTATTACCTCTACTTCCTAAATATGTAAATAATGATTTATCCTTCTTCCTAGTTGTTATTGATCCAAAATGATAAGCTAAACTTGTACCAAGGCCTTTAAAAATTCTAACATCATTTTTCCATAATTTCATTGCAAAATCTGTATCGTCACCACCGGTGGGCGAAAACTCTTCACTCCAACCACCAACTTTAATCCAAAAATCCTTATGAACTAAACCTGGGCATTTTGTTGTACCTTGAAAATTAAATGTTTTAATTTTATTAAGATTTTTTAACAATTTTTCTTCATCAAATTCATCTATTTTTTGTCCAGCATCAAATTTTACTTGTCCGGCTCCAACCATAGTTCCTGAAACATAAAAATTTTTATGGCCTATTTTTTCAATTTCATTTACAAGTTCACTATCCCAACCGGGACAATAATAAAAATCATCGTGTGAAATTAATATATAATCAAATTTCGACAATTTTGAGCATAAATTTAAAGCTTTGGGCATTCCAATGTTTTCATTGGTAAATGTATATTCAATATTATTTTCTTTAATGTAATCAAAAGAACCATCTGTTCCCTCATTTATATGAACAATAACTTGATGGTCATATTTAGAATTTTTTTTTATACTTTTAATACATAATTTTAAATATTCTAAATTATTATAAGAAGGAATTAATATTGAAAACACTAATTATTTTTAATGAAATTTTTAATATAATCTTTAATTTTAACCCTAGCACTATATCCCAATATTTTTTTTGCGTTATTATTAGGTATAGTTGACCCAAACCTTTCACCTGGTCTTGAAGGTATATATTTAATTTTTGATTTAAACATTTTGGCAATTTCAATAATTGAATGATTTTTTTTAGTACCTAACATATATTCATTTTGTTTACCTTTTTTCCATGCTAAGAAACATCCTGTAACAATATCATCTATGTGAGTAAAATCTCTTCTTTGTGTTCCTGGCTTAACAATTGTTAAAGGCTTATCTTTTTTATACTGTTCCTCAAAAATACCTATAACAGCTGACATAGGTGAATTAAGTATTTGGCCTGGTCCATATACATTATAAAAATATACCAATTCATACTTTAAACCAAACCATTTATTGTAATTTTTAATCAATTCGATATTTTTTGATTTAGACCAAGCATACGGAGACAGATTTTCATCCTTTCCTTTATTACCTAAATTACTTGATGTGGCAGAATAAATAATTTTAATCTTATTATCTTTAGCAAATTCAATAACTTTTGAGGAATGATGGATATTGTATTCAAAACATTTTTTGTAATTCTTAAAGCTTTGGAATATTCTAGAAAACTCACCAAAATGGAAAATTACTAAAATTTTTTTTTTAAATTTATTTAATAATTTATTTATATCTTTGTTATCTCCCTTAATATATTTTACATTTTTATTTTTAATGTGGTTAGTTCTGGATCCAGTTGAGTAATTATCTAGGCTTATAATTTTATAATTATATTTGTTTTTTACAAAATTTTTTATTAAAGATGATCCAATAAATCCCGCACCACCTGTAATTAAAACAATATTTTTTTTCATAAATTAAATCAGATTTACCAGTAAAAATTTTTATTAATACCAAAAGTTTTACTTATAATATAATCTGCTATAACAGTAGAATTGTATTTTTTGTGATATTTTATTCTACCTTTTTTAGCCAAATTATTTCTTAATTTATTGTTTTTTATCATTAAATTTAATTTATTATTTAAATCTTTGTTTGATTTATAAAATACAGCTTCTTTGTCAGAAAATAATTTATTTAATTTTGTTTTTTTATCAATTAATGTTGCAATTCCATTACCCATAAGTTGCGCAATTCTATCGCTACTGTAATATTTAAGTGGTTTACCTTGACTTAAGTTTAAAGCAATTTTGGAATTAAATAAATTTCTTTTAAATTCATCGCCCCAAATTGGCTGTATATTGTTCATACCAAAAATATTAAATTTTAAATGAGGATTTTTTTTAATCAAATAATTTATAAGGTTTTCTCTTTCATCAAATTTTCCTTTTTTTAAAACTCCTCTATGCACACCATGAGACATAGCAAAGAATAAATCGAATTCTGCACTATTATTCTCATAAACTTTCATGTCATCAAGCGATTCATCAACTGGATTAGGAATAAACGAAACATTATATTTATCTAAATTTAATGCCTTAGGATCTGTTGTACAAAAGCTATAATCCATAAATTGTATTTTATCGAGAAATCTTATTTTATTATTTCGCCATTTTGTATCCATTCTATCTAGGAACCATTGTGAAATTTTAATTTGTGGGTAATCTTTCTTAATAATTTCTAAGCTTTCAGATTTAATTGAGTCTGCGTGACCTAATAAAATTAAATTAGGTTTAAAATTTTTAACTGTTTCTATAAATGTTGAATTAAGTTTTTTAGAGCCTGTGACATCTCTTATAGTTTTATAATTAGTTAAAAGATCTCTATCACTCAAAGTTAAAACTTTATGATTTAATTTTATTAGACCATTATTAATTCTTCTACCCGTATTATAAAAAAGTCTTCCATTGTGCTTCTCATTTAGATTGGTTATATGTAAAATTTTTAATTTTGAAAGATTAATACTAATTTTATTAATATTGATCAATTGTGTTCTATAATTGTCAATTTTTTCTGATGCAAATTTGTTCGTAAGATAAAAGTTTTTAACTGAGTTTTTTTGATAATTGAAAAGTAATTTTGAATTTAAAATAAGTTTTTTAATATTCTTTGAAAATTCTTGTGCATTTATTTTTTTTACAACAATGCCATCAGTAATTGTTTCTTTTAATCCACCTCTATCACTAATTATAACTCCACATCCCCTACTAGCTGCTTCAAGACTAGTTCTGCCAAAGGGTTCATTCCATCTAGAACAAACTACAGCTATAGAGGTTTTTTCAAGATTTTTTAAAACGTTCTTGTGATTTTGAAATCCTAATATTTTTAATCTAGGATGATTGAATACAATTTTTTCTCTAGGCTCGTCCCCAATAACAATTGCTGACCAATCATTAAATTTATTTAGGACTGGTATTATAGCATTTCCAAAAATATCATATCCCTTTGCTGAATTTAATTTACCAACAAAAGTAACAATTTTTTTTTTATATTTAAAATTAATTTTTTTTGGATCAATTGATTGTTTTATTATTTGCAATTTATTTGAATAAAGATGTTCATTTGGTAAATTCTTTATAAATCTTGATTTAGACCATTCACTGTTGAAAATTATTTTATCTAAATTTTCTATTAAATAAATTCTATCTGCAACTAATTTTGAACCATTCATTTCTAAGGGATCATTATGAAAATAAAGTACTTTTTTTGCATATTTGAGACTTGTTAAATACTTTAAGTAGGATGGCCGATTATGAAATTCAATAATATCTGAATTAATTTCTTTTTCCTTTTTAAGAAATTCTAATATGTATGATTTAGAGGAGCTTTTAATAAAAGATTTATTATAATTTAAGTTTATATAATTTTTATTAAATTTTTTCTTTTCACTAGTATTACCATAAACAACTATATTTTTTTTAAATTTACTTATTTTCATTGTATCATTGATAAAAATGGAAACAGCGCCAGCATAAGAAGGTGAAAAATTTTCTTTATAAGGTAATAAAATAGAAATTTTCATATATTAAATTTATCTATAATTTTTTTTCTATATAGTTTATCTTTTTTAAGTTTATGTTCATAGGACATAGCTTCATTTTTTGTATTAAATTTTTTTTGATAAATTATTTTCCATTTATATCCTCTAGTTGATCTTGCACCAGTGTTAGAGTTATGTTTTATTAGTCTTTTTTTTGGATCTATACTGTAACCTGCGTATGTTTTGTTTACACCGGGCGAAATTGATTTTAACAAGTAAGTGAAATAAGTCATTATATTGGCGGTCCCTAGGGGAATCGAACCCCTCTTTCGAGGATGAAAACCACGTGTCCTAACCGATAGACGAAGGGACCGAATTGCTGCTTTTTATTGCATAAAAAACTAATAATCAAGCTTTATTAGAACTTCTTAAGTTATCAATTATTAGAATTTCAAGAAATTATTTATTATTACAGAAATTATCACATTATTAAACAATCAAATTTAACAGTTTTTTGAACATAAATAAATTATTTATATATTACCTTCAAAAAAAAAATCAAATAGCAGATGATATTTTTCCAGTACTATGTTTTAAAAATCATGATATTAGATTTTTTTTTTTGATTTAATAATTTTTTTTGTATTAGATGATTTGTGAGTAACAAAAGTTTCGGAAATATATTCATCTCCATCTATTTTAATACCTGAGACTAAATCTCCAGAAGTAATACCTGTTGCACAAAAAATTGTGTCTCCAGAAACAATTTCATCCAATTCATATTTTTTAGTCAAGTCATTTATTCCCATTTGCTTAGCGCGTATTTTATCATCATTTGTTTTAAATAAAAATCTTCCTTGAAAACTACAATTAAAAGCATCTAGAGCAGATGCTGCTAACACTCCTTCAGGTCCACCTCCTATACCTAAAAATAGATCAACTTTATATTTTATATCAGTGACCAATAATGCACCAGAAACATCACCATCTGTTATAAATTTTATATTCACATTAAGATTATTTAATTCATTAATAATTTCTTTGTGTCTAGGTCTATCTAAAATACATACTGTTAGTTGATCAGGTTTTTTATTTAAATAATCACTTAAATTATAAATATTTTTTTTTACCGAAAAATCTAAATCAACAACTCCATTTACTTTTACATTGGAAGATATTTTTTCCATGTAAGTTTCAGGTGCGTTAAATAAATTATTTTTTTCAGATACTGCTATCATGGATAAAGCACCTGGTGCATTATTTGCAGCAAAATTTGTTCCCTCTAAAGGATCAACAGCAATATCAAATTCAGGTCCATTTTTTGTACCCAGGATCTCTCCTATATATAGCATTGGTGCCTCGTCTAACTCACCTTCACCTATAACAATTTTCCCATTAATATTTAATTTATTTAATTCAAATCTCATAGTATCCACTGCTGCTTTATCAGCTGCAATCTTATCTTTTTTTCCAACTAAATAAGACACAGCTAGAGCTGCTTTGGACGTTACATTTTCGAATTGATTAATGAATTTTTTATCTAATGCCATTAAGCTTTTTCGTCAATTAGATCCTCTTGTTTAATCCTAGACTCAAATTCTCTTAAACGCTTATATACACTGGCTAATTCTATAATAGTTGGCCATGCTTTCAATAAATACTGCATAGATCCTTCAACTCTTCCAAAAGCTCTAATAATTTGTTGCATAACACCTAATGTAACTACTCCAGCAACGATGGCTGGAGCTAGAAAAACATATGCAGATAATACATTAGCTTGTAAATATGCAATTCGCCCAATATTAAAATATAGGTATCTTATATAACTCAAAAAATGAATTTTTCGCACATCATCAAATAATTCTTCAATTCTTTTAGGTCTTACGTTGCCATCATCTTCTGCAATTACTAAAATTTTTCTATATGCAGCCTCTTGTTTTTGTAAATCATATTCAACACCAACCAGTCTTAATATTAAGCCAAGTACAATTAAAAAAACAGTTCCCCCTATAGTCCAAATCAAAGCCCCTACTATTAACCCGTATTCCCATTCACCAAAAAAGAAAATAGGTATACCAACGCTTAATCCAAACAAAATAGGAATAAATTGAATCAAAATCATAATAGACTCTATTAAACTAGTGCCTAATCCTTCCATAATTCTTGTAAATTTAATTGTATCCTCCTGAACTCTTTGAGATGCTCCTTCTATTTTTCGTGCTTTATCATAAACAGAGTGATACCACTCAACCATTGATGTTCTCCATCGAAACAAATAATGAGCTGTAAAGAAACTAATTGCTACATAAACAGCAATATACATACCTGCTAATGTGATAAATGAAAACAAGCTTGCAAAGTACTCCTCAATTGAAACAGCATTAGGTTCTGCAAGTGCTTTCTGAATCATATCATAAAATACACCAAACCACTCATTTATTTTAACATCTATTTCAACTTGAACCCACAGAGATGAAAGAATAATAAATGAACCTATCCATGACCAATAAAACCAATGTTTTTGTATGAAAAATCTAAACATATATTACTTTAAAAAATTATCAGCGTAAGATTTTTTAACAGTTTTTCTTTTTTTTGGTTCAATTAACTCATAATCAATTTTTTTTTTATTTGCATAATTGATCGCTAATTCTTTAGAAGAAAATTCTAATTTTAATTCTGTAAGTGTATCTGATGAACTTTCCCATCCCATTAAAGGATTTTTTGTTGGATCTTGTGTTTTAAATTCTAAAACCCATTTATTATTTTTTGCTAATCCAGACTGCATTGGATTTTTATTTGGTATATATATTATTGCCTTTTTCATTAATCTATATCAATTATATAAATAAATTTTTATATTCCCTAATAAATTTTAGACGATCACGTCTCCTTATACCCGCCAAATGTATAATAACTGGATCAAAATAAAAATTTGAAACTTCATCATTTTTTGGATTCTGAAAGTTTCTTTTAGGCATACTATTCCATATCCCTGAAAGAAATGAGACATTTTGAATTACATCTTTTGACATATAATTATCTGAAATCTTTGAAATTTCAGCTTTTAAACCAATTTCGTCCATAAAAGCTGCGTTATCAGGCCAAAAATGTTTTAGATATTTTCTTTTATTCCAGACGTTTTTAAAAAATTTTAAAGACCAATCGGTATTACGAACTAATAAGACACCTACATTAGGTGCCCAAGTTAAGTAATTAACAAATTTATATCTAGTTTTATGGATAGATTTAAAAAAATTATTATGAACATGAATGTGTTTTGACTTATCAATATGATTTAAAATATTTTCATATCTACAAAAAAAAGTATCAGCGTCTAACCATAAATAATATTTATGACTTCCATTCTCAAGATTATCAATTAGCATTTTTATTTTTAGCCAATAAAAATGACGTTCAAATTTATTTTTTTTTTCAAATTCATAATCAAAATTAAAATAATTTGCATATTTAATAATATTTTTTTCAGATTTTTCTCCTATACTTCTATATCTAAAATTATAACCAGAAAGTATTTTAAGTTTATTTGACTGAATTTTTTTATTTTTTTTGAAAAATAAAAGCATAATAATGGTCGGAGTGGCAGGATTCGAACCTGCGACCCTCTGGTCCCAAACCAGATGCGCTACCAGGCTGCGCTACACTCCGATCCGAGTACTAATACAGCAGTTGTTGATAATTTCAATGTATAAAGAAGCCAAAATTAAAAGAATTTTAATAAAAATCTGGTATATAACAAAGCATGATAATTACTTGTCCTAATTGTGAGAAGAAATTTAGAATTGACAATTCATTAATACCTGAGGAAGGACGAGACTTACAATGTGGCTCGTGTGAACATGTATGGTTTTATAAAATTGAAAATGAAAATTCTGTATTAAAATTAAATGATGATGTCGTTAATGAAGTTAGTGAGAAACAGATTAAACAGGAAATAGAAGAAAAAGAGAAAGTAATTAAAAAACCTTTAGTTAACGATCCAAAAACTATCACTCACAATAATACTTTAAAGAATCAAGGAAAATTTTTCTCTTATTTAATTGTGTTTTTCATTTCTTTGATAGCGTTATTTGTCTTAGTTGATACCCTTAAAAGGCCATTAATTAATATTTTTCCTCATTTAGAAGTTCTTTTATTCAACCTATATGAAACATTGCAAGATATAAAACTATTTATTATAGACCTACTTTAATTTAATTTTAAAATGATTAATTATTTATCAAAACCTTTCAAATGGTTCTTTAAGTTAGAAGCTGCTAGTGGACTTGTATTATTATTTGCTGCAATAATTGCATTAATAATTAGTAACTCAGATTATGCTGAATTATATTTTTCAACATTAAATGAATATCTATTTATAGGAATTAATAATTTTGGTTTAAAATTATCAGTTTTGCATTGGATTAACGATGCCTTGATGGCAATTTTCTTTTTTTTTGTTACCCTTGAAATAAAAAGAGAATTTTTGCAAGGTGAGCTATCTAATATAAAACAAGCTTTATTACCCATAATAGCTGCAGTTGGCGGAATGCTTGTCCCGGCTTTATTTTATGTTTTTATAAATTTAGGAGATAGCGAAACTTTAAATGGATGGGCTATTCCATCTGCTACTGATATAGCTTTTTCGTTGGGTGTTTTATCTTTATTAGGTAAAAGAGTTCCTTTATCGTTAAAAGTTTTTTTAACGGCACTAGCAATAATTGACGATTTAGGAGCAATTGTAATAATTGCATTATTTTACTCTGGAGATTTAAGTATTAAATATTTAAGCTTGATGTTACTGGCATTCATGCTTTTGTTAGTGATAAATAAATTTAATATTAAAAAATTTTTACCTTATCTCGTTGTAGGTATATTTCTTTGGGACTTCACACATAATTCAGGTATCCATGCAACAATAGCAGGTGTTCTCTTAGCTATGACAATTCCTCATAGAAAGAAAGATAAAGATTTTTCCTTATTGATTAAAATTGAGCATGCAATTAGTCCCTACGTTGCATTTGGTATTATGCCATTGTTTGCTTTTGCTAATGCAGGCGTTTCATTAGAAGGATTATCGTTTGAGTCACTTTTAGATAAAGTTCCCTTAGGAATTGTTTTAGGATTATTTGTAGGTAAACAACTCGGGGTTTTTGTTTTTTCTTATGTATCGATCAAAACAAAAATAGCACAGATGCCAAATAATACTAGTTGGTATAATTTTTATGGTGTTGGAGTTCTAACAGGTATTGGTTTTACAATGAGTTTATTTGTTGGAAATTTAGCTTTTGCTGAAAATATGCAATATATGGATGGTGTAAAAATTGGAGTTTTAACTGGGTCATTATTATCCACTTTATTTGGATACTTTTTAATACTACTTACACCTAATAAATAAATTTAATTATGAAAAAGTTTTTATTTATAGGTTTAACTATATTTATGTTTTTTTTTAAAAATACCGCTTTAGCAAATTATGACAAAGTTTTTTTTGATTTTAAAATTGAGAGTATAACTGGAGAAGTAATTAATCTTGAAAAGTATAAAAATAAAGTAATTCTTGTTGTAAATACAGCTAGCTATTGTGGCTTTACTAAACAATATGATGAATTACAAGAATTATGGGATTTATACAAAGATAATGGTTTAATTGTATTAGGTGTACCCTCTAATTCATTTAATCAAGAGAAAAAAAACGACAAAAATGTTAAAGAATTTTGTGAAGTTAATTTTAATATTAACTTTCCACTTACAACAATAACAAATGTAAAAGGTAATAATGCTCACGAATTATTCAAATGGGCTAAGGATAACTATGGAAAATCTGCTGTGCCTAAGTGGAATTTTCATAAAATTTTAATTAATAAAGAAGGTAAAGTTGAAAATACATTCGCTTCAATTACGAAACCAATGTCAAAAAAAATAATTAAAGCTATAGAAAATATACTATAATTTTAAAGTTAAACCATCATGTGCCGGAATAACATTTTTAGGTAATATTTTTTTTAAAACTTTATAATCTAAAACGGGCGATAAATTCGTAAGTATACCTTGCTTTGGTTTAAATTTTTTAATAATAGCTAGTGATGCTTCTAAATTAAAATGTGATGGATGATAATTATACCATAAACAATCAACTATTAAGTATTTTAGATTTTTAAAATATTTAAAATCTTTGTCGTAAATTTTACTTACATCACTTATATAAGCTAATTTTTTATCAATAATAAAACAATTAGATTTAACTGATCCATGTTTAACTAATACAGATTGAATAGCAATATTCTTATTATTATTTCTTGTAAATATTTTTTTTGGTAACCTATTAAGTTTTAAAGTTGCAGGATATTCTTTTGAATAACTTTTAAATATGTATGAAAAGGTTTTTTTTAGTCTATCTGATGTAACTTTGTCAGCATAAACATTCAATTGTTTTCTAGTATTAAGATAAAAAGATCTTAAATCATTTATTCCATGTGTTTGATCACCATGCATATGAGAGTAAAGTACTCTATCAATTTTTTTTATTTTATGTCTCAATAGCTGATGTCGTAGATCTGGTGATGTATCTATAAGAATATTTTCTTCTGTAGTTTTAATTAATGCAGAGCATCTTGTTCTATAATTTTTTTTGTTTGTAGGATCACAATTTCCAAAATAGCCATCGGGTCTAGGAACACCCATTGAGCTACCACATCCTAAAATTATAAATTTCATTATTTTTAATTGAAAAAAAGTTTATTAAAATTATCTGTGGTTTTTTTAATAAGATCTTCTTTGGATATATTTTTAATTTGAGCTAATTTGGCAGCTGTAAAATCAATAAATGATGGTTCATTTTTTTTACCTCTTTTAGGAACCGGCGCTAAAAAAGGACTA
This sequence comes from uncultured Pelagibacteraceae bacterium, assembly GCA_902591535.1. Taxonomy (GTDB): domain Bacteria; phylum Pseudomonadota; class Alphaproteobacteria; order Pelagibacterales; family Pelagibacteraceae; genus Pelagibacter. The sequence continues at coordinate 21,412 of CACJBA010000014.1, forward strand.
TCAGTCTCAATTAAAATATTGTCCATTGGAATAGATTTAAAAGTATTTTGTAAATCTAATGAATTTTTAAAAGTAATGATTCCGCTAGCTGAAAAAAAAGAATTTAAAGTCATTAGTTTTTCTGAAAATTCTTTTGACCCAGTAAAACAATGCATCAAAATTTTAAGATTTTCGTTTTTATATTTATTTAAAATTTCAAAAGTCTCTTTTTCAGCATCTCTTGAATGAATAATTAATGGTATATTTGTTTGAATGGACGCTTCTATATGTTGATTAAAACTTGCTATCTGTTTGTTTTTTTCACTATTATTGTAATAAAAGTCCAACCCTGTTTCTCCAATTCCAATAATTTTTGAATTTTCATTTAAACCATCAATTATTTGTTTTGAAGTAATTATGTTAGTTGAACTTTCATGAGGATGAATTCCTATAGTTCCATAGATCATTTCATCTTTATTGATCAATTCTTTTACTCTAGAAAAACTTTCAAACGAAGTTGAAATAGTTAATAATTTTTCTATACCAACATCTTTAGACCTTTGTATTACATTTGATAAGTCGCTTAACAATGGCTCATGATCTAGATGGCAGTGTGAATCAATCATTATTTTTTATCTATTTTTTTAAATAGTATGTCTATTTTATTTAAATTATTGCCTTTTGTTAAATACTCATTATTTGATAATGTATTTAAATTTACATTGTTTTCATTTATATCAAAAATCTTTAACGCCTTTAAAGATGAATCTGGAATAATTGGATACAATAAAAAACTTATTTTTCTAACAATTTCTAAGGTAGTATAAACAATTGTATTTAATCTAATTATATTATCTTTCTTTTTCCATGGTTCCTGATCATTAAAATATTTGTTAGCTTCAAAAAGTGAATTGACAATATAATCGATATAAAAATTAATATTTTGATTATCAATTTTTGACCTAATATTATCTAAATTATCTTTATACTTATTTAGTATAAATAAATCTTCATCTTGAAATTTAATTTCTAATGGAATTTTTCCGTGACAATTTTTTATTGCAAAAGCAGTTACACGCTGACATAAATTTCCATAATTATTAGCTAAATCACTATTAATGCAATCTTCTAGTCTTTCTTGAGATATATTCCCATCATTACCAAAAGAGACTTCTTTAATTAAATAGTATCTTAAAGGATCTAAACCATATTCTTTAATTATCTCTAATGGATCAAGTATATTTCCCTTAGATTTAGACATTTTTTCTTCACCCGACAATATCCATCCATGTCCATAGACTCTCTTTGGTAAATCAATTTTTGCTGCTAATAAAAAAGCAGGCCAATAAATAGCATGGAATCTAAGTATATCTTTTCCAATTAAATGTATTGATGCTGGCCAAAATTTTTTAAACAAATCGTCATCTTTATTAGGATAATTTAATGCACTCAAGTAATTTGTTAATGCATCGAGCCAAACATATATCACATGATTTTTGTTATTTGGAACAGGTATACCCCATGAAAAACTTTTTCTACTTACAGAAAGATCTTTAAGACCACTTTTTACAAAACTAATAACTTCATTTTTTCTAGATTCCGGGTAAATAAAATCTGGATTGGTTTCATAATAATCTAATAACGGTTTTTGCCATTTTGAAAGTCTAAAAAAATAAGATTCTTCTTCAATCCACTCAACTGGTGATTTTGATGATATTGCAATTTTTTTTCCATCCACCTCTTCTATTTCATCTTCATTATAAAATGCTTCGTCTGATACTGAATACCACCCAGAATAGTTTGATAAATAAATATCATCATTTTTTTCAAGTTCACTCCATAAATGTTGAACTGTTTTTTTATGTCTAGCTTCAGTTGTTCTAATAAAATCAGTATTAGATAAATTTAAAGTATCTGAAAGATCTCTAAAAGTTTGACTAATTTGATTACAAAATATTTGAGGTTCCATACCTGCTTTTTCAGCAGATCTTTGAATTTTTAAACCATGCTCGTCTGTACCAGTAAGAAAATGAACCTTATAATCG
>CACJBA010000015.1 GCA_902591535.1 uncultured Pelagibacteraceae bacterium
AAAAGAGTTGTTAGAGCAAGCCATGGCATTAAAGAAACATTTTCTACAGGATCCCAAAACCAGAAGCCTCCCCAACCTAACTCATAGTAAGCCCAAATTGATCCAAGTAAAATTCCTAATGTTAAATATATCCATGAAATTAATATCCAATTTTTAATATGGAATGCCCAACTTGAGGATATCATTTTTAAACTTGTTGCTGCTAAAGCTGAAGAAAAAATAATTGAGGATCCTACATACCCTAAATATAATATAGGAGGATGAATTGCTAAAGCCGGGTCTTGTAAAATTGGATTTAAACCCAAGCCTTCTTCAGGTACAGGAAAAAGATAATTAAATGGATTTGATGTTTTTATTAAAAAAATAAAAAAACCAACAATTATTAATTGCTGAAAAACTAAAGTTAATATTTTATATTTAACTGGTTGATTTTTAGTTCTTAACAAGAAAATAAAAATAAATAAAGTTAACACTAATAACCATAATAATAAACTGCCTTCATGATTACCCCAAGTTCCACTTATTTTATAAAATAATGGTTTTGTCGTATGTGAATTATTAAATACTGTCTCATTACTAAAGTCTGAAACAATAAAAGAAAGCACCAAAGATAAAAAACTTATTACAACAAAAAAAAATTGTAAAAATGTGAATGTCAGTATTTTAGGATTTAAAAAATTCGAATTTTTAAAATTTTTAAATGAAAGATAAAATAACACTAAACCAACAATTAAACCAAGAATTAGTGAATAATGTCCAATTAGACTATAAATCAATTTATTTATCTCCCAATGCTTCTTTTACTTCGGGTGGCATATAATTTTCGTCATGCTTTGCTAAAATTTTTGTAGCAGAAAAGAAATTTTTATCTTTTAAAAAACCTTCTGCAACAACTCCTTTGTCTTCAGCAAACAAATTTGGGATTGCTCCTGAATAACTTACACTAATCTCATTTTTATAATCTGTAATAACAAAATTAACTTCATTAGAATTAATTTCAATTGAACCTTTTTTTACCATACCCCCAACTCTAATTTTACTATTCTTTAATTCTGTTAAGGATTTAATTTCAGTGGGTGATTGAAAATAAACAACATTTTCCTCTAAAGATTTTAAAATTAAAAATATTGTTAAAATTAAAGTAATTAAGACAATTACAATAAACAAAAATCTTAATTTAACTTTTCGACCATACATGGTTTAAAAGTTAATTATTTGTTGCTTCAGCTAAAATTTCCTTATTTATTCTTTGAGATTTTGCAGAATGAGCTTGCTCAGCATTAAGTGATCCAAATTTAGCAACAAATCTATTTTGTTCTTTTACAAATTGAATTTTAATTACCAAATATAGACTAAGGAAACTTAAAAGAGTAAAGCCAAAAGCCGATAACACATATGCTGCGTATCCATTCATAAAAAATAATTCATTTATCATAATCTATCTAAGCCTTTATTTTTAATTTTTATCAGTTCTGTATTATATTTCATCAAGAAAATTAACAATGAAAAAAGAGCAAATGCCGCAGTCATTATCAATAAAGGGTATAGCATAGAGGAATGAATGGAACTTTTTGATAAAATATTGATTGATGCTGGCTGGTGAAGAGTGTTCCACCAATCAACAGAGTATTTAATAATTGGAACATTAATAATTCCGAAAATGGTTATGGCAGTTGAAATTTTATAAACTTTTTCCTCGCTATCGTAAATTCTCCATATAATTAAGTACATGGCATAAAATAATAACAAAATTAACATTGATGTAATTCTGGCGTCCCAAGCCCACCATGTACCCCAAGTTGGCTTGCCCCAAATAGAACCAGTAACCAATGCAATTAAATTAAATACAAATCCTGAAGGAGCTAAACTTTTTGATATTAAAAAAAAATTTTTATTTTTAAAGACAAAACCACAAATAGATAAAAAAGTTATTGAAGAAAAAATTCCAAGTGAAATCCATGCTGAAGGTACATGAACATACATAATTCTTACCGCATCACTTTGCTTATAATCTTCTGGAGAAAGCACTAATGCCTCAACCAATCCAACTGATAACACAACTACAAATAAAAACAGAACATACTTAGGCGCCCTAGAAGTAAATTGAAAAATTTTATTTGGTTCGAACATTTTAAACATAATTTATTTTAGAATTTTTTTAACGGTTTTCTATTACGAAAAAGATATCTGATCAAGAATGCAGAGGGGAGATAAATAGATTGAAATTAACGTTTAACACTCTTGATCAGATGATGATTAAAAATAGCTAATTTATATGGCCTAGATTTGAGCTAAATGTGTTTGAATAGTGATAATCTTAATTTGACAGCTTAAAATAGCTTGAACCCTTTTTCCCTGAAAAAATTTCCTCAATTAATGGGTGTTTTATAGGCTCATCAGAATCGTCCATTAGCAGATTTTGTTCAGATACATAAGCTTCGTATGTAATCTCATCATTTTCCGCTAAAAGATGATAAAAAGGTTGATCTTTTCTTGGTCTAACGTTTTTTGGAATTGATTGGTACCATTCCTCTGAATTATTAAATTCAAAGTCAACATCGTAAATCACTCCTCTAAATTCAAAGTGTTTATGCTTTACAATATCTCCGATTGAAAATTTTGCTTTTTGAATTGGCATTGTACTTAGTATGGGTATTTCAAAATAAAAATCAATGCTAAAAAGATTAATGTTTTGTGATGTGGCAAATATGTTAATATCTTTTTAGTGAATAAATCTTTTTTAAAATTTGTTACTGATTTTGGTCCTTTAGCAATATTTTTTTTCTATTATTATAATAATGATAAAAATTTATCAGTTGCAATTCCTCCACTAATAGTTGCAACTTTAGTAGCATTAGCAGTTGTTTGGTTTTTTGAGAAAAAAATTCCTCCAATGCCACTTGTTAGTGGAATTTTAATTACATTTTTTGGAGGACTAACAATTTATTTTAATGACCCTATATTTATTTACTTAAAGCCAACAATTATTAACATTATGTTTGCTTTAGCATTATATTTTGGGAAATTTTTCACAAAAGAACCTGTTCTGAAAAAAATTATGGGAAAATCAATACCACTAAGCGATATTGGGTGGGAAATTCTCAATAGAAGATGGATGTTTTTTTTCTTTGGTCTTGCTTTATTAAATGAATTTATCTGGAGAACACAAACAGAAGAGTTTTGGGTTAATTTTAAAGTTTGGGGTATGTTGCCCATAACAATAGTATTTACAGGTTTTCAAGTTCCTTTAATAAATAAATATAAAATTGATGCGCAATAATTTAAAATTAGTAGTTGATAATCCATCTAATAGAATAGAGGAAAAGCATTTTTTTGAAAGAGAAGAGCTTAAAATTATTTTAGACCTATATGCAAAAATGGTTTCGGAGGGTTCTTGGAAAGACTATGGTCTTAGTATTTCAAGTAAACAAGTAAGTTTTAGCGTTTTTAGAAACGCTACTGAAAATGCGCTATATAAAATTTGTAAAAATTTTAAACCAAAAAATAAAAATCTTAGATATTTAATTACCGATACAAATGGAAAAATATTAAGAAATTCCTATGAACTTAAAACTTTATTAAAAGGTACTAATTGGAAAAAACTTCAGAAATAAAATTATCTTCTTTGTCCAAATAATCTCAAAAGCATTATAAATAAATTTATAAAGTCTAAGTATAATGTAAGAGCACCCATCACAGCTTTCTTACCCATTATTTCACCTGAGTCTGAAGCTGTGTACATGTTTTTTATTTTTTGAGTATCATATGCAGTCAGGCCGACAAATATTAAAACTCCTAAAATAGATATAACAAAATACATCATTGATGATTTCATAAAGATATTAACTATAGAAGCTATTATAATTCCAATTAATCCCATCATTAAAAAAGATCCTAATTTCGTTAAGTCTCTTTTAGTTGTGTATCCGTAGATACTCATTGCTCCAAAAGTAGCTGAAGTAATAAAGAAAACTCTAGTAACACTCATGCCTGTGTAAACTAGTAAAATTGAAGATAATGATAGCCCCATCAAACCTGCAAAAACCCAGAATGTAGTTTGAGCTTTTGAGGCGCTCATCTTATTAATCCCAAAACTCATGTAAAATACTATTCCTAGTGGTGCCAACATTACTAACCATTTCAAGCCTGATAGATAAATTGCATTACCCATCTGAGTTAGACCTACAATAGACCCTGCATCATTAGTCACTACCGACATTTTAAAAGTAAGTAATGCTACTATGCCTGTTAATAAAATTCCTGTTGCCATATAATTATATACTTTAAGCATATAGGCTCTCAAGCCTTCGTCCATTACAGCAGCAGTTTGTTGAGCAGCTTTAGCTCTGTTTAGTATTCCATTTTTGTCATATTCCATAATGTCTTATATATAATATTCTTTTACTAATTATTCAAGATACCTTAAAAGATAAACAAAATTTTAACTTATTTTTCAAATGAATTACAAAAAATTAGGCAATTCAGATCTCGATGTTAGTACAATTTGTCTCGGTACTATGACTTGGGGTGAGCAGAATACTGAACTTGAAGCATTTCAACAAATGGATTTTGCTCTAGATCAAGGAGTAAATTTTTGGGACACTGCAGAATTATATGCTGTCCCACCACGTAAAGAAACTTACGGTGATACTGAGGAAATAATTGGTAATTGGTTTGAACAAACAAAAAAAAGAGATAAAGTCATTCTTGCTACAAAAGTCGCAGGACCCTCAAGAGATTATTTGAGAGGTGGAAAAAATAGTTTTACAGGTCCAAATTTAGAATCTGCATTAAATAATAGCCTTAAAAGACTCAAAACAGATTATTTAGATTTATATCAACTTCATTGGCCTGAGAGAAATGTAAATAATTTTGGTAAACTTGGTTATGTCCACGAAGATAATGAATGGAACCAATTTGAAGATGTCTTATCTGAATTAGATAATTACATTAAGCAAGGCAAAATAAGATACGTTGGTTTATCTAACGAAACTCCTTGGGGTGTTTTAAATTACTTACAATTATCTAAAGATAAAAATTTGCCAAGAATGATGTCAATTCAAAATCCATACAGCTTATTAAATAGATCTTATGAAGTTGGTTTAGCAGAAGTATCAATTAGAGAAGAAATTGGTTGCTTAGCTTACTCTCCACTAGCAAGTGGATATTTATCTGGAAAATATAGAAATAAACAATTTCCAAAAGGATCTAGAATGGAAAGAGATTTTAATTTTTGGACTCGTTATAGAAAACCCAAAACTGAAGAAGCTGTTGAACATTATTATAAGATAAGTGAAAAATATGGTCTAGATATGAGTCAAATGTCTATAAAATTTTGTGAAAATCAAGACTTTATGACTAGTGTAATTATTGGAGCAACTACAATGGAGCAGTTGAAAACAAATATAGAAAGTGTAAATGTAAATCTGTCTGATGATGTCATTAAAGAAATTAACAAAGTACAAACTATTTATCCAAATCCATGCCCATAATTAAAAAACTTATAATTTTAACAATTTTTATTTTAAGCCCCAATCATTTATTTGGTCAAGAAGTAGAAAAAATTGGAAAATATAAAGATTGGGAAACATTGGTAGCATATGAAGCAAGTGGCAAAGTATGTTTTGCTCAATCATCACCTAAAGTGCAGTCACCAAAATCAAACAAAAGGAAGGCAAAACTTTTCGTAACTTTTAGACCAGAGGATAACATTTCAAACGAAGTAAGTGTTACTCCTGGATATGAATTTAATAATAAAAATTCTGTATTAGCTACTTCTGGAAAAAGTAAATTTAAATTTGATATCAAAGAGCAAGGATTTGCTTGGATTGCAGACAATAAAATAGAAATTAAAATGATTAGTAGAATGAAAAAAGGATCAAGAATTATGATCATGGGGTATGATCAAAAAGGATCTCAAACAATTGATGATTATTCTTTACTTGGGTTTACTAAGGCTTATAACGCAGCAAAAAAAGCCTGCACTTAAAAATGAAATCAAAAAGTAAAATTGTCCTTGCCTACTCCGGTGGACTAGATACTTCAATAATTTTAAAATGGCTTCAAGAAAATTATGATGCAGATGTAATTTGTTATACAGCAGATGTAGGACAAGAAATTGATAGAAAAAAAATCATAAACAATGCTAAAAAATTTGGTGTTAAAAATATTATTATTCAAGATTTAAAAGATACTTTTGTAAAAGATTATGTCTATCCAATGATTAGAGCACATGCAATTTATGAAGGTGTCTATTTGTTAGGAACATCAATTGCTAGACCTCTCATAGCAAAAGATCAAATTAGAGTTGCTAAAAAATATAAAGCTTATGCAGTTTCGCATGGTGCAACTGGTAAAGGAAATGATCAAGTTAGATTTGAATTAGGCTATCATTATTTTGGACCTAAAATTAAAATCATAGCTCCGTGGAGAATTTGGAAACTAAAATCTAGAACAGACTTAATTAATTATGCAAAAAAACATGACATAGCTATTCCTAAAGATAAAAAAGGTGCACCTCCTTTTTCAGTGGATGATAATTTATTTCATACATCAACTGAAGGCAAGGTTTTAGAAAATCCAAAAAATTCTGCACCAGAATTTATTTTTCAGCGAACAGTTTCTCCAGAAAAAGCTCCCAACAAGCCTTCATTTGTTACTATTAATTTTAAAAATGGTGATCCTATTGGAATTAATGGAAAAAAAATGTCACCTGCGAAATTATTAATTAAATTGAATTATTTAGCTGGTAAAAATGGAATTGGAAGAGTTGACTTAGTAGAAAATAGATTTTTAGGTATCAAATCTAGAGGAGTATACGAAACTCCTGGTGGAACTCTTTTAATCAATGCCCACAGAGCCATTGAGTCTGTTACTTTAGATAAAGAAACTATGCATAAGAAAGATCAGGTAATGTCAAGATATGCTGAATTAATTTATAACGGTTACTGGTACTCAAAGGAAAGATTTAAACTTCAAAAAATTGTTGATCTGAAAAGAAGTAAAGTAAATGGTTCGGTTAAGCTTAAATTATATAAAGGCAATATTACAATTCAATCAAGGGTTACTAATAGTAGTGCTTATTCAATGAAAAAGGTTTCATTTGAAGAAAATAAATCATTTAATAAATCAAATGTAGAGAGATTTATTAATTTTCATAAAAAAAAACTTCGTTCATAGATTGTTTAGGACAAATTGACATTTGTTTAATTCACAAAAAATTATATTTTCAACTTATGGAATCAATAAAGAACTGGATGAAAGATGCAGCAAATATTTTGTTTGATGATAGTAAGAATGATCTACGTGCACTTCCAAAAACAGTTAGACTACAAATACTTTTAGTTTTAAGTTTTATTTGGACCACTGTTTTTAGTTTATATATTTTTTCGTATACAACTTTTGCATTTGGATGGGCTGGACTTTTTTTAGCTCATATTGGTTTAATATTTGCAGTCTACATGACGTTTAAACAATTCCATAAAGCAGAAGCAAAGTCTGCTAGTGTTTTTCAAACAAAGAATTTTGATCCTTTTAAAATAATGGTTATAGTTTTTGTAATTGTATTTATTTTTGTTTTCTCAAAAGGAATTGAAGTTTTAACTAGTCCAAATCCAAACTCTTATTCAATCCCTTATGATGGTCCATTAAAATCAGCAATTGAAAAATGGCTACCGTTTAGTAAAGATAAATAATGGACAAGATAGCAAAAAACTTACAGTTGGCATTAATGGTAATTATTTTAATTAGTACGGTTATTGCTGTTGGGATTGAAATAAAAAATATGTTCTTAAATCAATCTATAACTTTAGCGGATTTACTATTAATGTTTCTTTATTTAGAAGTTCTCGCAATGGTGAGAGTTTTTTGGAACCAGCAATCTATTAGTATTACCCTTCCACTTCTTATTGCAATTACAGCGCTTGCACGATTTATTATTTTACAAGGCAAAGAAATGGACCCTACTGCACTTGTTTATGAAGCAGTAGCAATTTTGCTAATTGCTGGAGCAATTGTTGTCTTAAGATTAAGACATAGTGACAAATTAGGTCTGAAGAAAAAAAAATCAAAATAATTCAAAATGAAATTTGAAGCTTCAAGGGCTAAGGCCATAAATCAATTAAATAATTTTATTGAAAATAATCTTAGAGAGTATTCAAAATTGAGAAATTTTGATTTTGGACCTGAAAAACGATCCAACATATCTTGTTTATCACCATATATAACTCATGGAATAATAAATGAAAAAGAAGTTATCCGAAAATCACTAAATAAATTTTCCTTTTCAAAAAATGAAAAATTTATTCAGGAAGTTCTTTGGCGTACTTATTGGAAAGGTTGGTTAGAACTAAGACCAAATGTTTGGGCAGATTATCTTGTTGAATTAAATCAAATCAAAAATGAATTTCAAGATAACCAAGTTTATCTTTCTGCAATTGAAGGGAAAACAAACATAGATTGCTTTAATATGTGGGTAAACGAACTAAAAGAGAACAACTATTTACATAATCACACAAGAATGTGGTTTGCTAGTATTTGGATTTTTACTTTAGAATTGCCTTGGCAATTAGGTGCCGAATTTTTTATGCAACATCTTTATGATGGAGATGCTGCATCAAATACTCTTGGATGGCGATGGGTTGCAGGTGTTCAAACTCAAGGAAAACATTACCTTGCGAGTGAATGGAATATTAAAAAATTCACTAACAATAGATTTAAAAATATAAAATTAAATGAAAATGCTACCCCAAAAATATCTGAAAAATCTTATCAAATAGTAAAACGAGATTTTAATAATCCACAAAATATTGAAGAAAAAAATCTTCTAATTTTTGAAAATAATCTCTCATTTGAATTCACTGACTTTAAAGATAATAACTTTAACCAAATTTACTTAGTTTCTAACAAAAATGGAAATAGATCTATAAAACTCAGTGAAAAAGTAATGAAATTTAAGTCTCTATTAATTGAAGACCAAGAAAAAAGATTAAAAGATCAATCTATTAATTGTCAGGCTATTGATATAAGTGAAATAACAAATATTGAAAATTGTTACGGTTTATATCCAACCGTAGGTGAAAATTTAGATTTTATAAATTCAAATAATTTAAAAATAAATTTTTTATTTAGAAATCTTGATCAATTAGCTTGGCAATACTGTAAAAAAGGATTTTTTAATTTTAAAAATTATATTCCCAAAATTATCTCAACTTTTAACTAAAACCAACGAAACATTCCGATAATTCCAGCCGTTGCATAAAAAAATTGCAAAAATAAAATTCCTTTATGACCGCCTCTATAAGCCCAAATTCCAATTAAAATTGCTGACAGAAGTAATAAACAAAAACCAAAAAATTCTATGCCTATGTTTAAAGCAACAAACAAAGAATACAAAATTGCGGTTATAACCCCCGCCCATTCAAAGATTTTATTATTCATAAAAGTTTTTTAAAATTATCATAAAGGATTGTAGAATAGTTATTCATATCTTTCATGTTATCTTTTGCAGATTGATCAAACTTTTCTAATGCACCATTACCAAGCTGATCCTCTAAAGCTTTTTTGTATTCTGGTACACATCCCCACTCATTGACTGTGGTATCTTTTATTTCTATATGAAATTGAATTCCATAAGCATGGTTTTGATATTTAAAGATTTGATACTTAGTGATTGGGGACGAAGCTAATAAAGTTACATCTTTATTATTTTCAATACCTTGAACCTCATAAGAGTGCCATTGTAAACTTTTAATCGTATTAGGAAATTTTGAAAATAATTTATCTTCACCTTTTTCATTAGAAAAATTAATATCCATAATCCCTATTTCTGCTGGATTAGATTTAACCACTTTTCCACCAACTACTTCTCCTAAAAGCTGACAACCTAAACAAAAACCTAAATAGGGTTTTTTTAAATTCACAACAAATTCTTTAATTTTTATCTTTTCTTCTATTAACCAGGGATATTTTTGTTCCATATAGGTATCCATTGGACCCCCCATGCAAAACATTCCATCAAATTTACTTAAATCGTCTGGTATTTTTTCACCTTCATCTAACTCAATGGTAGTTAAATTAAATCCATCAGCTAACATTAAATCTTTAATATAACCTGGGTCTTCTATTTTAATATGCTGTAGTACTATTATATCCACTAGGCTAGCTTAGCTTAGAACACTTCTTGGAACAATATTTTACTCTATCCCAATTCAACTTCCATTTTTTTCGCCAAGTAAATGGTCTTTTACAAATTGGACAAGTTTTGGTTGGTAAATTTTCTTTTTTCATCAAATTGTGTTTAGTTTAATAAATTTATCAGCTTCAGATAAAATTAACTTTTTTCTATCAGATTTCATTTTATCAAATATTCTTACCATCATCGATAGACGAGGATTCTTTAAAAAGAATTTTCTATTTCGATCTATGAATCTCCAGTAAAGACCATCCATAGTGTTACACCAATCACCTTTTTTAAAATCCATCATTTTCATAAAATAACTAGAGCCACAAATATAAGGTTTGGTTGCAAAAATTCCCCCATCACTAAATAATCCCATTCCATATACATTGGGAACCATTACCCAGTCTGAAGAATCTACGAACATCTCCATAAACCACTTATAAACAATTGTCGGCTTGATTTCACAAAGGTTCATAATGTTTGATAAAATCATTAACCTTTCAATGTGATGTGACCAACCATGACTAACAGCATTTTTAATTGCATAATCCAAAGGTGGAAGTCCAGTAGTCCCATCATACCAAGAACTTTTCATTTTTCTATTTTGTTTAAAAAAATTTCCAGTTTCCATTTCTTGTGAATACGACTGATAAATTCCACGCATAAATTCTCGCCAACCAATAACCTGGCGAATATAGCCCTCTAAAGAATTCATTCTGATTTTATTTTTCTTGTGAAAGTCTAGAACTTTTTGAATAACAAATTCAGGAGTAATTAAGCCTAAATTTATATAAGGACTTAATGCACTATGAAATAAAATATTGTCTTTTTGATCAACTGCATCCTCATAGTCTCCAAAAAGATTAGATTTTTCTTTAATAAAAAAATTTAAAAGTTTAACTACATCTTCATATTCTGTTGCAAACCAAAAATTATTTGTATTTCCTGGGTGATTTTTAAATTCTTTTTCAATAATAGGCTTTAATTTTTTTGTGTGAATAGTTTCATTTATTTTTGGAAATTTAGGAATTGAAATATTTTTAGGTAATTTGTTTCTGTTATCTTCATCAAAGCTCCATTTACCCCCGATTGGATTACCATCTGAACCCATCAGTATTCCTGATTTTTTTCTAACATCTTTGTAAAAAGTTGCCATAAAAGGTTTTTTTGATTTTATTAAATAATTTTTAAATTCAGCTCTTGAATTTAAAAACATAGGAGTTTGAATAATATTCCAGTGTATTTTTTCTTTTTTTAAAAATTGTGAAATTTTTTTTTCAAAAAATTTATCCTCTACTTCAAAACTTGAAATTTCTTTTACTTTTTTTTGTGTAATTATTTTTTTTAGTTTTTTTAAATAATCATCATTAAATTCTTTTTCTTCGATTTTAAAATAATCTAATTTAAATTTGTTTTTTCTTAATCCATCTGCATAAGAACGCATTGAAGATAGAAATAATAAAATTTTTTGCTTATGATGCTTTTCATAAGTGCATAAACCCTTATCTTCAGCCATAAAAAATAGGTGGTCTTTTTTGAAGCGGTCTAAGTATTTTGTTGGAAATAATTGATTACCAAGTATAAAAAATAACTTCATAGTTAAATATAACTAATAAAATTTTTTATGTCAGAAAAATATGTAATTTTTGGTGCGACAGGTTCTATAGGATCAAGTTTAGCGGAACAATTAAAAAACTCTGCAAATGATATTCATTTAGTTGCAAGAAACAAAAACGAACTTAGTACTATTTCTGAAAAACTTGGTTGCTCACATACTGTTGCAGATGTTTTAGAGGAAGGTTTTATTGAAAAAGTTAAATCAGATATTTCTGAAATTAAAGGCCTAGCATATTGTGTAGGTTCTATTGATCTAAAACCATTAAGAATGGTAAGCGAACAAGACTTTCAAAAATGTATGAAACTTAATCTTTATTCAGCTGTGGAGGCTATTAAGGGATATCAGGAAAGTTTAAAAAAAAATAAAGGTTCTATAGTATTATTTTCTACTGTTGCCGCACAAAGAGGTTTTACAAATCATGCAATAATAGCTTCAACAAAAGCAGCTGTTGAGGGTTTAACGGTTTCTCTTGCAGCTGAATTTGCCCCAAACATTAGAGTAAATTGTGTAGCGCCAAGTTTAACAAAATCTAAAATAGCAGAACCAATGTTAAAAAATACTGCTATTGCTGAAGGTATTGCAAAAGCACACCCTCTTAAAAGATTAGGTGAGGGAAAAGACTCAGCGGCTCTTGCTAAATTCCTATTAACAGAAGACAGTTCCTGGGTTACAGGTCAAATAATAGCTGTCGATGGTGGTAGGTCTAAGCTTTCATAAAGTGATAAAGTATTTTTTATCAATATTTTTCTTTTTTTTATTATCATCAAAAAGTTATTCTGAAAATTTTACTTTTCAAAAACTAGCAGATTTAAATGATCCATGGGGATCATCATTTATAAGTAATGAGGAACTTATCATTTCTGAAAAAACTGGAAAAATAAAAATAGTAAATATTACTTCTAAAGAAATTTATGAAGTTAAACATAACTTAAATTATTTTGTACACGGACAAGGAGGTTTGTTAGATATAATATATCAAAATGAAAACCTATGGATTTCCTATTCTGAAAATAGAGGAAATTGGAAAACAAGTACTTCTATTGCTAAAGCTAAATTAAATAAAAAAATATTAGATTTTGAAAATATATTTCAAGCTGAGCCGCCAATTGAATCTGGTTATCATTTCGGCTCAAGACTAGCTATAAAAGATAATTATCTTTTTGCATCCGCTGGTGAAAGAGGTAGGGGCATGATTGCTCAAGATCCAGCAAATCACCCTGGAAGTATTGTCAGAATTCATTTAGATGGCAGTATTCCAAAAGATAACCCTAAATTTGAAGGTAAATCAGATTGGTTACCGGAAATTTATCAAATTGGTGTTCGTAACCCTCAAGGTCTTACCTATTCCTCTTTTGATGGAAAAATTTATGCAAGTAACCATGGTGCAAAAGGTGGTGATTGGTTTGGTGAAGTAAAAAAAGGAGAAAATTATGGTTGGAAAATTTTAGGTTGGGGTGGAACAAATTATTCAGGATCAAAGATTGGACCTAAATGGAAACCAGGATTTACCAAGGCGATCAAATACTGGGTGCCCTCAATAGCAGCAAGTGCCATAACTATTTATAAGGGAAATGAATTTAATGAGTGGAATGGTGAAGCGCTAATTACTTCTTTAAAAGATAAATCAATGAGAAAATTAAACTTTCAAAATTTATCCAAAATTGAAGAAACAATTATTTTCAAAGATAAAATTGGAAGAATAAGAGATATACAAGTACATCCAGTTAATGGAAAAATATATTTTCTTGCTGGAAATAGCTTGTGGTTAATGGAGAAAAAAAAATAATATGAAAGAAAGACCTTATCATCATTTACCTGATGGCACTTTCAGGAATCCAAAAGGATCTCCAGTAATAATATCTAGGTCAGGAAAATTTTCTTATAGAACTTTCAGTAAATTAAGAAAAAAAGTTGATTTATCTTATCCAAAAGAACATGTTGTAGAAAAAGAGAAAGTATTAGCTGATTTAGAAAAATATAACGATACTGATTATATTGCTTGGATAGGTCACGCTACATACCTTATAAAATTAGGTAAAACCACAATTATAACAGATCCTGTATTTTCAAAGAACGCAGGACCGCTAATCTTTGGTCCAAAAAGATTTACTAATCCTGCAATAAAATTAAATGAGATACCTAAAACAGATATATTTTTACTCACTCACAATCATTACGATCATCAAGATATGTCAACAATTAGAAATTTTCCTTTTAAGAGCGCAAAAGTATTAACGCCTTTAAACCTTGGTAAGTATTTTAAAGGGTATAAAGATGTAAACGAAATGGACTGGTATGAAGAAATACAAATAAATAATAATTTAAAGATTACATTATTACCTGCAGTTCATTGGTCAAAGAGAAGTTTAACTGACACTAACAAAACTTTGTGGGGTAATTTTCTAATAGAGTATAAAAATACAAAAATTTTATTTGCATGTGACACTGGATATGGAGAAATCTACAAAGAACTAGGAAAAAAATATGGTCCTATAAATCTAACAATGATTAATATTGGCGCTTATAATTTCAAACCAATGTTTGATAAAACTATTTATCATACAACACCAGAAGAAGCCCTGAATGTTGCACAAGACTTGAAAAGTAAAAAAGTATTAGGAATGCATTGGGGAACATTTGTTTTGTCATTGGAGCCAATTATGGAACCCCCAATAAGATTTAAAGATGGTGCTGAAAAATATGGTTTTAATAAAGAGGATGCTATTATTTTTAAAATTGGAGAAGTTAGTCCTCTAAATAAATTGTTATAAAGTTAAATACTTAATTGCAAAGAATATAGTCCCTATAGATGCAATTGTAGAGACAAAAATTGCTTTTATTATATTTTCAGGACTCACATTATAAGCAGCACATAAAACTATAGAAGTAACTCCACAAGGTGCAACACTCACAAAGAAAGCACCTGGTATTTCAGCTGGCAATCCTGCATTAAAAAAAACTAGTCCAATCAATAATAAAATAATTGGAGAAACAACTAATTTTAAAATTGATATAGAAACAGAAAATTTATTAATTACATCTTTGGTGTAAAATGAAAGAATAATCCCAATTGCAAACAATCCAACTGGTGAGACGCATGCTGCAAGTTTGGACAAAGTATACTCTATTGGTGTTTGATCAATATTAAAATTTAATAATAAAAATAATAAACCAACAATTATTGAGAGAATAAATGGGTTTAAAATTAAATTTTTAATAAAAGTAATTAAATTTAAGTTTTTTTTTGTAGATAATTCTAAGAAAAAAGCAATTACAGATAATAAAATTACTCCATCCATTAATATAATACTTGCAACTTGTGTGATTACATTTTGTCGAAAATAAATTTCTGTTATTGGAAAAAGCAAAGTTACATGGTTTGATAATGCAACTGTTAAAGCCCAAATTATAGACTCTGGAATTGATCTTTTGAAATATTTAGAAGTAATTAAATAAGCAATAATCCCACATATTGATTGCATAATTAGATAAGATAAAATTTGTTTGAAATCTACTTGTTCAATTTGATTTTGTGCAATCAACTGAATAATTAATGCTGGAACTGCAACATAGAACAAAAAAAGATTTAGAATTTTAGCATGATTGAGATCTAAAATTTTTAATTTACCAAATACAAAACCTACAAATGTAATAAATATAAATGGTGTAAGTCCTAAAAAAATTGTGAACATAAATTATTTGATTGTTATTCTATGCATAATCCTATTACCTTTAAAGGGTGTTGCCTGATGAAGCATAGATCTGTTATCCCATATAGCTAATTGGTTTTTTTCCCATGGCAATGAAAATTGAAACTTTTTTTTTTTTTGATGATTAAATAAAAATATTTTTAATTTTTCTTGATTTTTTATCTTTGAATTAAAATTAATAAAATGTCCTGGACTACAATAAATAGAATAATTTGAACTAATTTTCTTAATTATTTTGTGTGAAGATTTAAGTTCTTTAATTTTTTTTCCTTTTTCCTTTACTCTTTCTTTTGTTGTAATTGAAATTGGACCTTCTGAGGAATAATTTCCTTTAAGATTTTTAATTTTTTTTTTAATTGAATTTGGTAGCTCTCTATAAGCGAGATATTGAGAAGAAAATTCTGTATTAGCTTTGCCTTTTTTTGGCACAAGTTTTGATAACAACATTGTAAATCTTGGTGGATTTTTTGTATAAATGGAATCTGTATGAAATTGTTCACCAAAACTTGGTCCTTTATCTGTTGATTTTCTTTGCACTACTGTAATTTGAGGAAATTTTTTATTTAAACCTTTTAATCTTGGGTAGTTAGCTAAATTTCCAAAATATTTTGCAAACTTTATATAAAGTTTAGAAGTTAATTTTTGTTCCTTAAAATATAACATTCCATATTTATTCAGTGCTTTCTTAATTTTTAAAATATCTTTATTTGTAATATCTTTTAAATTTACAATTATTTCTGCTCCAATATTTTTTTTATTTGGAATTATTTTTAACATTTTTTAAAAAAAATTTTTTTAAGTGATTTATAGTTTGTTTAGGACTTTCCTCTGGAATAAAATGATCTGAATTGATTTCTGCACCATAAATTTTTTTGTTTGTATATTTTTGCCAAATTTTAATCGCATTAAACTGCTTTCCAACCACTCCTTTTTTTCCCCATAAAACTTGAATAGGAATATTTAATTTTTTATTTCTATCTTTTTTATCGTGCTCTAAGTCTATAGTAGCCGCAGCTCTATAATCCTCGCATGTTGCGTGAATTCTTTTATTTTGTTTAAAAGCTCTAAAATATTCATCTTCAACTTTTCCAATCGCAAGTTTAGATGACCTGTTAAACCGACTATGTAGCCATCTTTTAGGATCAGCCATTATCATTTTCTCTGGTAAAGGTGCAGGTTGTATTAAATAAAACCAATGAAAATATCCTTTTGCAAATTTCATATCTGTATGCTCGTACATATCGAGAGTTGGACAAATGTCTAATACGCTTAAAGCGATAATTTTGTTTCTATAATCTCTTGCCATTCTGTGTGCAACTCTTCCACCCCTATCATGTCCTGCAACAAAAAATTTTTTAAAAGTTAATTTACTCATCAACTGAACCATATCTTTTGCCATTTCTCTTTTAGAATAATTCTTATGATTAATTCCACCAGGCAAAACTAAACTATCCCCGTATCCTCTAAGATCAGCGACTATTACTGTGAAATATTTACTAAGTTCTGGGGCAGTCTTATGCCACATTACATGTGATTGTGGATATCCGTGAAGTAGTAATAAGGGCGGACCGTTACCTTTAAATCTACAAAATATTTCACCCTTGTTTACTTTAACAAATTTTTTTTTAAATCCCTTGAACATGATTAAACTATTTAATTATTTAATAGTTTGTTTTTGGCCTTTTCAAATTCCTCTTGAGAAATAATTCCTTTTTCTTTTAAATCATTCAATTTAGTAAGTTCATCACTTAAATTCCCACTTTCTTCGGCAGAAGTCTCGCTTGTCTCACTACTTTCAGTTTGAGTTTCCTCTTTCTCAACTCTATTAGCTTCTTTAGATTTAAAGCCGTTCATTATGGCCATTCCCCCTAAATATAAAACATAGGCCATTATAGGAATTACTAGTCCAAAAAAAATTATTTTTTCCATAAATTAATCGTCGTCTTCTTCTCTCCATTTTTTTTCATACATTAAGTAAGCGGCATAAATTACTGATATTGTTCCTACAATCATACCATAATCAAATCCAGTTTGCATGTCATGTAAATACCAACCTAGTTGTGTGGCTCCTATTGGAGGCACAGTGAGTAACAGAAAAATTATACCAAATCTGTATGGACGCTTAGGCTTTTTCATCCAAATAAGTTAGCAGATTAAAGCTATTGATTTAATTATTAAATTTGCGATCTTTTGAAACAGTCTATCGTATTTTTAAGCAAACAGGCTATGGTCATAGGTCCCACACCACCAGGAACGGGCGTTAATGCTTTTGCATTATTAGAAACTTCGTCAAAATGAACATCACCTACTATACCTTTGTCAGTTTTATTTATTCCAACATCAATTACAATAGCATCTTTCTTTACCCAATCTCCTCTTACTAGTTCAGGTATTCCCACAGCAGCAACAATTATATCTGCCTCTAAACATTCAGCTTTTAAATCTTTAGTTCGAGAATGAGTTATTGTTACAGTGCAATTTTCTTTCAACAAAAGTTGAGTCATTGGTTTTCCATTTAAATTTGATCTACCAACAACTACAGCTTTTTTTCCACTTAAGTTTGGCTCAATTTTTTTTATTAATAAATAACAGCCTAGAGGTGTACAAGGAACAGAACTTTCATAACCAGACGAAAGGTTTCCAACGTTCATTGGATGAAAACCGTCAACATCTTTTGAAGGATGAATTGCTTCTATAACTTTCTGTTTATCTATATGTTTGGGTAAAGGAAGTTGAACTAAAATTCCCGAAACAGTTTCATCACTATTTAATTCTTGAATTTTTTCTAAAACAGTCTTTTCTTCAACTGTATCTGGATATCTGATAACGTCAGATTTTAACCCTACTTCAGTTGCTGATTTCTCTTTATTTCTTACATAAATCTGGCTAGGTGCTAAATCACCTATAAGTATTACTGTTAAACCTGGCACTTTGTTATATTTTGATTTTAACTCAGATACTTCTTGCTTTAATTCTTGTCTTAATTCAGCAGCTGCTTTTTTTCCATCAATTACAATCATATTATTCTTTTAAAAAATCATTGGTGCAATGTACAGCTTCATACACATTTCAATAAACCAAATCAATAAAAGAAGAATGATTGGAGAAATATCTAATGAACCCAAATTTGGCAAAAAACGTCTTATTTTATTTAAAAAAGGATCAGTTAATCTATAACTCAACTCTAAAATTGCATAAACAAATCTATTTTGAGTGTTAAGAACATTAAAAGCAATTAACCAACTTATAATCACATTAGCAATAACAACATAAGAATAAAGCTTTAGAATTTGTAGAACTAAATAGAAAATAGCTATCATTTTTTCTCAACATAAATCGACTGACTAGGGAATGCAAATGAAGCACCATTTTTTTCAACAATTTCTTTTATCGAAATTGCTAATCTCTCTTTAACATCAAGCCAATTACTCCAACTTCCAGATTTTGTAAAACATCTAACATACATGTCTATAGAACTATCTGAAAATTTATCGACACGTACCGCAACTCCAATTGAAATATTGTAATCCTCACTTGAATTAATATGATTTTCAATTTCATCTCTAATTTTTTTCAATTGATCTACTGTAGTGTCGTACTGAAGTGTAATAATCCAACTAATTAACCAATTAGAAGTCTCGCTAACATTAACAACTGCATTTTCTGCAAACTGAAAATTTGGAATAATTGCAAGAGATTTATCAAACTTTCTAATGGTTGTTGATCTAAATCCAATTTTTTCTACTATACCTTCAATAATACCTTCAACAGCAATCCAATCTCCAATTTTAAATCTCTTCTCAACCAAAACTAAAATACCTGAGATTAAATTTTTAAATAAATCTTGAGCCCCTAATGCTACAGCAACACCAAACAGTCCAAGCCCTGCAATGATTGGACCTATTTTAATTCCCCACAATTCTAAAACTGCTGCTAAGCCTAAGATAAAAATAAGAATTTTTAATGACTTAATTATCCAACCTATAAGTTCTCTGGTTAATATTTTGTCTAATCCACTAAGAATGTATGAGATGGGTTCAATAATTTGGTGAATTACCCAAAAAATAAGAATAGTAATCAAAGTTCTATTAATTGTATCTACCACCTCTCTTCCCTCTAATGAGAAAGTCATATAATAACTTGCGATGAAAAAACCTAAAACGATTGGCAAAAATCTTGCTGGGCCCACCAGTGACTGAACAAAAGTATCGTCTAATTTATTGGTTGTCCTTTTTGAAATAACCTCTAGTTTTTTAATAACTAATTTACTTATCAGTCCTCTAAAAACTAAGAATAGTAAAAATATACCAATACCAATTAATATCTGAAAAATATCAACACCAAGAATTCCTTTATTCCAAACAGATAAAAATATTTCTGAAAAATTATTAATTAATTCCATATTTAAATTTTATATAACAAAAACTCCTCTTCTCCAGGATTAAAAAGAAAAATTTTTTTCCACTTGATTTCGTTCAATATTGACGAGGTTTTTTCACCAATACACATTAAATTTGTATTCATCCATAAATTATCTGTTTGGTAAATCTTTATAAAATTTAAAAAACTTGATGCACTATTTTGAGAGTAAATATAAACTATTTCTGGCATATTTAATTTTAATTCATTAACAAATTTATCATCAAATTTTTGATTATGATTTACTCTATAATTTATAATTCTTTTTATATAAAAACCTTCACTTACTAACTGTTGATCTAAATCAACTGATATTGTTTCACCACTAACGTAGAGTAATTCTTTGTTTTTAGACTCATAGCTTTGAATTATTAACTCTTTTAGATTTGTAACATTTCCTTCAGCTGCGATTGTATTTTGGAAACCAATACTTCTTGCTTTTTTTTCTGTAGCATTGCCCACACAAAAGCACTTAATATTTTTATCTAGTTTTTCTGAATTCAAGAATTTAATAGCATTTGCGCTTGTAAAAACAATTCCACCATACTCAGAAAAGTTAGTATCTTCATAATTAACTTTTTCAATTCTTATTAATGGAAGATGAGAAACTTGATGGCCTAATGATTGAAATTTTAATATCATTTCAGAACAATCTTCCAATGGCCTAGTTAATAAAATATGCATACTATCTTTTATATGAATTATTTGATTTTGTTTTTAAAAGTATCCCAACTTCTTTACCAATTTCTTTAAATTCACTCAAATTACCAACTTTTTTTTCATAAAATCTTTGTTTACCATCTAAAGAAAAAAGTTCAGCCTCAACTGTAATCTTATCTCCATGAACTATTGAATGGACACCAATTGCTGTTTCACAATCTCCATCTAAAACTTTTAATATATTTCTCTCTAAGTGAGCTCTTTTATTTGTTTCCTGATGATTAATTTTATTTAAAATAGATATTGTCTCATTATCATTCTCCCTACATTGCAAAGCAATTATACCTTGTCCTGCACTAGGAATTATTTCTTCAACTGAAAAAATTTCAGAAATTTCATTTTCAAATTTTAAAAATTTAATACCAGCATAAGATAAAATAATTGCATCATATATTCCTTCATTTAATTTTCTAATCCTAGTATCAACATTTCCCCTAATTAATTTGCAGTTTAAATCTTTTCTAATATTTTTTATTTGAAATTCTCTTCTGAATGACGAAGTACCAACTATTGATTTTTCATCTAGGTCTTCAAGTTTCTTATTATTCTTTGTAATTAAAATCTCTCTAGGGTCATTTCTTTTAAGAAAAGAATTTGTAATTAATCCTTTCGTTTCATTAGCTGGCATATCTTTCAACGCATGAACTGCAATATCAATATTTTTTAACTGAAGTTCTTTTTCAATATTACTAGAAAACAAACCTTTGCCACCAACCTCTGATAATCTTATATCTTGTAGTTCATCACCTTTAGTTGTAATTGATTTAATTAAAATATCATCATTACCCAGGTTAGTATTTTCAATAATTTTATCTTTAGCTTGTTGGGCGTAAAGTAAGGCAAGCTTGCTACCTCTAGATCCAATTATTATTTTTTTACTCATAAAAATTTATTTCTTACTTGTATTAAGATTGTACAATTATTAAAAACTATTTGAATGAGCAAAAAACCCTTAATTCTTGGAATAGAGTCGAGTTGCGATGAAACTGCTGCTTCTTTAATAACTGAAAATGAACAAGGATTCCCAGTAGTTTTGTCAAATATTGTTTCAAGCCAAGTAGAGGTTCACAAGGAATTTGGCGGTGTTGTTCCCGAACTAGCGGCCCGTTCACATATTGAAAAAATCGATTGGATTGTCAAAAAAGCTATTGATGAAAGTGGAAAAAAAATTAAGGAGATAGATGCAGTTGCTTCTACCGCTGGTCCTGGATTAATTGTATGCTTATCAGTAGGTTTAAGTTTTGGAAAAGCTTTCGCTTCAGCAATTAATAAACCTTTTATAGCTGTTAATCATTTAGAGGGGCATGCTTTAAGTCCAAAACTAAATACAAATCTAGATTATCCATATTTACTTCTTTTAATTTCTGGTGGGCACTCACAGTATTTAAATGTTCAAAGTCTTGGTAAGTATAAAAGATTGGGAACAACTATTGATGACGCTTTAGGTGAAGCATTCGACAAAACAGCAAAACTTTTGGGAATAGAATTTCCAGGAGGACCTCAAATAGAAATTTTAGCTGAAAAAGGTGATCCAAAAAAATATGATTTACCTAAACCAATTTTTAGCAAAGGAGGCTGTAATCTTTCTTTTGCGGGTTTAAAAACTGCAGTGTTGAAGATAAGCAAAACAATTAAATCAGAGCAAGATAAATATGACCTTGCAGCATCTTTTCAGAAAACAATTGAGGAGATTTTATATAAAAAGACAAAAATTGCTTTTAATGAATTTGAAAAGATAAAAAAACCTAAAGAAAAAATTTTTGTAGTTGCAGGTGGTGTTGCAGCAAATAAAAAAATTAGATCTATGTTGATTAATCTATGTAAAGAAAATAATTATAAAAGTATATTTCCACCTATAGAACTCTGTGGAGATAATGCAGCAATGATTGCATTGGTAGGCTTAGAAAAATTTAAATTAAAACAATTTAGTAATTTAGATTATCCAGCAAAACCAAGATGGCCACTGGACGAAGATGCAGCTTTTCTTAAAGGTGCTGGAGTTCAATTATAATGCAATATTGGTTAATGAAATCTGAACCAGATGTTTGGTCAATCGAGCAACAAAAGAAAGCTGGAATTAAAGGTACACCTTGGGATGGTGTCAGGAATTATCAAGCTGCAAAGAATTTAAAGAGCATGAAGAAAGGAGATCTTTGTTTTTTTTATCATTCAAACATAGGAAAAGAGATAGTTGGAATAGTAAAAGTTATAAAAGAGTCTTTTATAGATAAAACAGACAAAACAGGAAGATTTGTTGCCGTAACTGTTCAATTTAAATGTAAACTTTCCAAGCCCGTAACGCTTGAAAGTATTAAAAAAAATAAGGATTTAAGCCATTTAGCTCTTATCAAGCAAAGTAGGCTCTCAGTGATGCCGGTTGATTATAAAAGCTGGAAAATTATAAATAACATGAGTAAAATTTAAAAAAAAAATTAATTCATGCCAAAGAAAAAAAGCAAGGTAAGAAAAAAAAGATCTAAAGTCAGAAAAAAAACCTCAAAAAAGGTTAAGAAAAGATCTAAAGTCAGAAAAAAATCTTATAAAAAAGTAAAAAAAAGAATTAAAGTAAAAAAAGAAAACGGAAATACTCCTCCAGAAGTTATTATTAAGAC
>CACJBA010000016.1 GCA_902591535.1 uncultured Pelagibacteraceae bacterium
TATTAGCAGAGGCTAAAAAACTTGAAGCCAAAGGTCATCCAATGATACATTTAGGATTAGGTCAGCCTGATTTTAAAACACCCAAACATGTTGTTGAAGCTGCAAAGAAAGCTTTAGATGATGGACATCATGGATATGTAATGTCAAACGGTATTCCAGAATGTAGACAAGCTGTAACACGTTGGATTAAAAAGCGTTATAATCAAGATGTTGATTTCGAGAGAATTCTTATCATGCCAGGTGGCAAACCTACAATGCATTATGCAATACAATGTTTTGGTGAACCGGGTGCAGAGATAATTCATCCAACTCCTGCATTTCCAATTTATGAATCTATGATTAATTACACAGGTTCAACAGCAGTACCGTACGATTTAACTGAGGATAAAGATTTAAAATTTAATGCAGATAAGATTTTGTCATTAATCACAGATAAAACTAGATTGTTAATTTTAATTAACCCAAATAACCCAACAGGAAGTTTTGTAGAAAAAACAGAGATTGATAAGTTGGCTGAAGGATTAAAAAAACATCCCCACGTAACAATTTTGAGTGATGAAATTTATAGTAGACAAATTTTTGATGATAAAGAAATGCCAACTTTTTTCAATTACCCGGAATTAAGAGATAGATTAATTGTTTTAGAAGGTTGGAGCAAAGCTTATTCAATGACAGGTTGGAGACTAGGTTGGAGTTTTTGGCCAGAGCATCTAGTTGAGCATGTAAACAAGTTACTGATAAACAGTGTTTCATGTGTAAACGCTGCTGCTCAATTCGCTGGCATTGCAGCCTTAGATGGTCCAGACGATTCAATTCATTTGATGATGGAAAAATTTACTCAGAGAAGAAAATTAATTCATGAAGGTTTAAATAGTTTACCAGGTGTTGAGTGTAGTTTACCTGGGGGTGCATTTTATGCATTTCCAAAAGTAATCGATACTGGAATGGATGGTTCTGAATTTTGTAAAAGAGCTATGCATGAGGCAGGAGTCGCAATTGTACCAGGAACTGCTTTCGGTAAAACTTGTAAAGATTATGTGAGATTTAGTTTTGCTGCTTCTCAAGATAATATTTCTAATGCGTTAGAAAATATTAAGAAAATGCTTACTAAATAAGCTGTATTTTTTAAAAAATCTTTATTAATATTAATAATATGAATGAACAAGTTCAAAATGAGCTAAAAAAAATTTTTAATGGTAGATTCTCGACATCAGAGTCTACGCGGGCAAATTATGCCAGAGGTGAAGACACTTATGATCCTGTTTTATCACAGGCAGTTGTATTCCCCGAGACTAATGAAGAAGTATCTCAAATTTTAAAAATATGTAATGATAACAAAATACCAGTAGTACCATTTGGAACAGGAACATCTTTAGAAGGAAATGCAGTTGGTAATTCAAACGGCATAACTATTTCGCTTGAAAAAATGAATAAAGTTTTATCTGTAAATGCTGAGGACTTTGACTGCAGAGTACAAGCAAATGTAACAAGAAAGCAGTTAAATGAATATTTGAGAGAAGATGGGGTTTTTTTCCCAATTGATCCAGGCGCAGACGCCGCTTTAGGAGGAATGGCATCTACTTCTGCCTCTGGAACTATGGCAGTTAAATACGGAACTATGAGGACTGTGATATCTGGATTGACTGTCGTTTTACCAAATGGAGATATTATTAAGACTGGATCAAGAACTAAAAAAACATCTGCAGGTTACAATTTAACAAATTTGTTTATTGGTTCAGAGGGTACACTTGGAATTATTACAGAAGTTCAAGTGAGGCTTTCACCGATACCCGAAAGTGTCATGAGTGCAGTGTGTTATTTTCCTGATTTAGACTCAGCAGTAAAAACAGCACAAGAAGTTATTCAATATGGAGTACCTATTGCAAGAATTGAAATGTTAAACAAAGATCAAATGGAAATTAGTATTAAATATTCTAAATTAGATAATATCAAAGCTTCACCAACTCTATTTTTTGAATTTCATGGAAGTGAAACTACAAATAATGAAGCAATAAGTATTGTTGAAGAATTATCTAAAAATAATAACGGTAGTGATTTTCAATGGGCATCGTCTCCTGAAGAACAAAAAAAATTATGGAAAGCGAGACATGATGTTTATTACTCAGTTAAAGCACTTGGAAACAATATGAAAGTATATTCAACAGATGTATGTGTGCCTATATCAAGATTGGTTGAATGCATTTCATGGGCTGAGCAAGAAGTAAAAAAATTAGGTCTTACAGCTCCGATGGTTGGCCATGTAGGAGATGGAAACTTTCATTCAATTGTATTGTATGATCCACAAGATAAAGAAAAACAAAAAAAAATAAGACAATATAGCGATGATCTTATTAATAAAGCCTTAGAACTTGAGGGCACCATTACAGGTGAGCATGGAATTGGGTTACAAAAAAAACATTATCTTTTGAAAGAACACCTTGATAATCTTCCCGTGATGAAAGCAATTAAAAGAAGTCTAGATACAAACAATATTATGAATCCTGGAAAAGTTTTTGATCTAAATTAATCTTAACTATTATTATGAAAAAAATATTAATAACAAGAAGACTTTTGAGATCTTGTGAGGATAAAGCTAAAGAAATTTTTGAGGCTAATTTTAATCTTAATGATGAACTTTATTCTCAAAAAAAACTTATTGAATTAAGCCAAGGTTGTGATGGGATATTGTCGTCATTAACAGATAAACTTGATGCAGAAACTATAAATAAACTTCCTGATAGTATAAAAATAATATCAAATTTTGCTGTAGGATTTGGAAATATTGATTTAGATGCAGCTAAAAATAGAGGTATTGCTGTAACAAATACACCAGATGTTTTAACAGATGCAACGGCAGAAATAGGAATTCTACTGATACTTGGTGCATGTAGAAGAGCTTCTGAAGGAATTGAAAGTGCAAGGCAAGGAGGCTGGAAATGGTCCGCAGATTATTTAATTGGTAAACAATTAACTGGATCTAGATTAGGGATTTTAGGAATGGGAAGAATAGGTCAAAAAATAGCTAAGATTGCAAAATCTCTTGGTATGATAATTCATTATCATAATCGATCGAAATTAAGCGAGGATAAAGAGCAAGGCGCAACTTATCATGATAATTTAAAAAGTCTTTTGTCAGTTTCAGATGTACTTTCAGTGTGTTGTCCTGCATCTAAAGAAACTGTGGATATGATCAATAAGGATACAATTGAATATTTACCAAAAGGCGCTGTAGTCACAAATGTTGCTAGGGGAGACATAGTTGAAGATGAAGCAATGATAGACGCTCTTGATAGAAGAAAAGTATACGCTGTTGGTTTAGATGTTTATAAAAATGAGCCAAATTTAAATCCAGGTTATTTAAATCATAAAAGTGCATTTATTCTTCCACACCTAGGTAGTGCCACAAAAGACACTCGAACTGCAATGGCTAATCTAGCAATTGATAATATTGATGAGTTTTTCCAGACTGGAAACTGTAAAAATAAAGTTAATTAATAATGTCTAAATTAATTGCGTTTGTTGGAGTTGGCAACATGGGCTGTCCCATGGCCGAAAACTTGATGAAGTCAGGTAAAGCTGTAAAAGTTTTTGATGTTTCAGAAAAAATGTTGCAGATCGCAAAAGATAAAAATCTTGAAACGGTCAGTAATTTAAATGATTTGATAACAGGTGATGTAGAAACAGTTATTACAATGCTTCCCGAAGGTAAACATTCTAAAGAAGTTTATTTAGGAGAAAAAGGAATAATAAATAAAGTTTCAAAAAGCTGCCTGCTAATTGATTGTTCAACAATTGATATTCAAACTTCTATTGAAATCGGAAAAAAAGCATCAGAAAAAAAAATTGATATGATTGATGCCCCAGTAAGTGGCGGTGTAATGGGTGCACAAAAAGCGACATTAAACATTATGGTTGGAGGACCAAAAGAAGCATTTGAAAAAGCCTTACCTCTTTTAAAAATCATGGGAAAAAATATTTTTCATGCTGGTGAATTGGGTAGTGGTAATGGAGCTAAAATTTGTAATAATATGGCTCTTGGAATAGCAATGATTGCAGCATCAGAGTCATTAATGTTAGCAAAAAGGTTAAATATAGATGTTAAAAAAGTTCATGAAATTATGAAAAATGCGTCAGGTAATAGTTGGCCTATATCTGTTTATCCGCCTTTACCTGGTTTAATTGATGGGACTCCCTCGAATAATAATTATCGTCCAGGTTTTTCTGCAGGTATGATGAATAAGGATCTTAAACTTGCAAATGATTGTGCGAAAAGTGTAAATGCCCAAACCCCATTAGGAAAGATGGCATTGGAAATCTATGATCAATTTTGTAAAGACGGAAATGACACCAAAGATTTTTCTGCAATTTCCAAAATTATAGGCGGTAGTGCTTGGGACTATCCAATTGATTGATTAAATTAATTTAAAATCAACCTTAAATTGAAAAAGTTTATATTTTGAGTACACATTGTGACAATCTGTACCTCTTTTTAGAAGGACTCTAATCTGAAACTATGTTTTATTTTAACTAGTTAATTAACTAGAGGAGAATAAAATGATTAAAAGTAAAAAATCATTGAAGGGTTCTAAAACTCCTTCAAGAAGAAAGTTCTTCAAAGCAGCGGCAGCAACTAGTGCAGCAACAGCAGCAGCAGTGGCAATGCCAAACCTTGCTTTGGGGGATGGTCATACTACCCTTAAAATGCAAGCAGCTTGGCCTAGTGGAGCTAACATCTTTTTTGAGATGGCTGGTGACTACTGCAAAATGGTCAGTGATATGTCGGGTGGAAAATTAAAAATTGATTTACAGCCAGTTGGTGCAGTTGTAAAAACTGGTGAAATAGGTCAAGCAGTAAGTGACGGTGTACTTGACATGGGTCACTGGGTTACTGCTTATTGGTATGGAAAAAACCCTGCCGCGTCTCTTTTCGGAACTGGCCCATCTTATGGTTTATCATCTCAAGAAGTGATGGCTTGGATGGAAGAAGGTGGTGGAAGAGCATTGTATGAAGAAACATTAGCAAAAGTTGGATATGACTACGTTGGTGTTTTTGCGATGCCTATGCCAGCTCAACCTTTTGGTTGGTTCAAAAAGAACGTTACTAAAGTAAGCGATGTTAAAGGAATGAAGTATAGAACAGTTGGTCTTGCAACTAACGTTCTTACTGCAATGGGTATGGTAGTTAGACAATTACCAGGTGGTGAAATTCAGCCAGCTATGAAAACTGGTTTGATTGAAGCTGCAGAGTTTAACAACCCTACTTCAGACTCTCAATTTGGTATGCAAGATGTTTCTAAGCACTACCACTTAGGATCTTTCCACCAATCACAAGAGATGTTTGAAATACCTATTAACAAAAAAACGTTTAATAGTTTATCTCCTGCAAACCAAGCAATATTAAAAAACGCTTCGTATGCAGCAAATACCGCTAACTACTTTAAAGCTTTGGTAAGATACTCAGCTGATTTATCAAAATTGATGAATGAGCATAAAGTAAATGTTTACCAAACTTCAGATGCAATTTTAGCAGAGCAGTTAAAAGGTTGGGATAAAGTTGTAGGTGATTTCTCTTCTAAAGATCCATTCTTTAAGAAGATAGTTGATTCACAAAAAGCTTATGCGAAAAGAGTAATGAAATACTTACTTATGAATCAGCCTAACTACAGACTTGCTTACGAAAACGAGTTTGGTCCGTTAGCGAAAGTTAAAATCTAAGGTTTAAAAAAATAAAAAATTAAGGGGGCTTTTTAGCCCCCTTTTTTTTAATTGAATTAATTAAGAAAATTAAGATAAGCTAGAAAATTATGTACTCTTATATAAAATTTGCAGACACACTAAGTTCTTCAATGGGAAAAGCTTTCTCATGGTGTATTGTAATTTTAATGGGAGGAACATGTTACGAAGTAATCATGGCTTACGCATTTAATGCTCCCACCTTATGGAATTTTGATTTTAGTTTACAAATGTACGGAGCAATATTTATGATGGCTGGAGCTTATACTTTAGCAACAGAGGCTCATGTAAGAGGAGATGTTATTTACAGGTTGTTTCCAACTAAAGTTCAAGGATGGATTGATTTAATATTATATTTCATATTTTTTTTCCCAGGTGTAATTGCACTTGCATTTTATGGATATGAATACGCAGCTAAAGCATGGATGGTTAAAGAAACAAGTTGGAATAGTCCAGCACAAATTCAAATTTATATGGCAAAATCCTTGATACCTTTATCCGGAATACTTCTTACTCTCCAAGGAATTAGTGAAGTTTTTAGAGCAATTATCTGCATTAGAACGGGACATTGGCCAGAGAGAGATGCTGGTGCAGAAGAAACAGAGAAAATTTTAATGAGAAAATCTAAAGAGGAAGAAAAAATAGATGTTGTTTAGTCTAACAAATCCAGAAATTGCAATTTTAATGATGGTGATATTTCTGTTTGCTGTATTACTAGGATTTCCTATTGCATTTACTTTAATGGCAATGGGTTTAGGATTTGGTTATTACGCATATTTTGATCCGTCAAGAATGGATCATCTACTTGATAATAGGATATTTAATTTATTTGTTTCAAATACCTACTCTGTCATGGATAACCATGTCCTCACCGCTGTACCTTTATTTTTATTTATGGGCTATTTAGTTGAAAGAGCAGGTATAGTTGCAAGATTGTTTTATGCAATAAGACTTGCATCTCATTCTCTGCCAGCTTCGATGGCAGTCGCAGCCTTAGTTACTTGCACTTTATTTTCTACAGCAACGGGAATAATTGGAGCAGTTGTAACTTTAATGGGTTTGCTTGCCTGGCCTGCAATGGTGAAAGCTGGTTATGATAAAAAATTTGCATCAGGAGTAATATGTGCCGGAGGCTGTTTAGGAATTTTAATTCCCCCTAGTATTATGCTTATTGTTTATGCAGTAATTGCTCAGTTATCTCCATTAAGATTATTTGCTGCAGCAATATTTCCTGGTTTGATGTTAGCGGGTTTATATATTTTATATGCAATTATTTTGGCTTATTTTAACCCATCAATTGCACCCAAGCCTCCTAAAGAAGAAATCCCTCCAAGATCAGTGATCTTAAAAGAAGTTTTAGTTTCATTCTTACCATTATTTTCATTAATTATTTTAGTATTAGGAAGTATTCTCGCTGGTTTGGCTACTCCTGCAGAAGCAGCAGGTGTTGGAGCTTTTGGAGCATTAGTTTTATCTTTTTTTTACAAATCTCTTAAATGGAAAAATTTTAAAGAGTCAGTTTTTCTTACCGCAAAAACTACCGCAATGATTATGTGGTTATTCATAGGATCTTGGACATTTGCCTCAGTATTTTCATATTTGGGTGGACATGAAGTATTTGAGCATTTTTTTAAATCAATGGATATAAAACCTTGGCAATTTTTGGTAATTACACAAATTATAATTTTCTTATTAGGTTGGCCGTTAGAGTGGACTGAAATATTAATTATATTTGTACCAATATTTTTACCTCTAGTAGAATTTTTTGGAGTTAATCCATATTTTTTCGCAATGTTAATTGCTCTAAATTTGCAAACATCATTTTTAACTCCCCCCATGGCTATGTCGGCATATTACTTAAAAGGTGTACAATCTAAAAATGTTGAATTAATTGAGGTATTCAAAGGAATAATGCCTTTCTTAGCAATTGTGATTTTGGGTATGGTTTTAATGTATTTATTTCCAGGTATAGCTTTGTGGTTACCTGACCAATTATTTGCAAATTAACTTAATGAATGAGATTATAAATTTTTCCGTTGAAGAATTAGTAAAAAAAATCTCAAACTCTCAAATTACCTCTGTCGAAATATGCAAAGCGTATATAGAGAGAATTGATAAGTTTGAAAAAGATATAAATGCTTGGGCATTTTTTGATAAAGAACTATTATTAGAAAAAGCAAAAGAGTCAGATGACTATAAAAAATCTGGTAAACCAATTGGTCCGCTGCATGGTATTCCTGTAGCTGTAAAAGATATAATTGGCACTTTAGATATGCCAACAGAATGTGGAACATCAATAAGAAAAGGTAAATCTTACTCTCAAAATGCCGAAATTATTGATTTACTACATTCTTCAGGAGCTATTGTAATGGGCAAAACTGTAACTACTGAGTTAGCTTATTTAAATCCATCGAAAACTAAAAATCCGCATGATTATTCAAGGACACCAGGTGGATCATCTAGTGGGTCCGCAGCAGTTATAGCGTCATTTATGGCTCCAATTTCTATAGGATCACAAACCGGAGGCTCAGTTATAAGACCTGCATCTTATTGTGGAGTAGTTGGATATAAACCTTCATATGGTTTAATTTCAAGAAATGGAGTTTTAAAAACTTCTGAAAAACTTGATCACATTGGAGTTTTTGGAAAATCAGTTGAGGACATAGCTTATCTTGCAAAAGAATTAATTAAAAAAGATTCTCACGACTCTGCCACTGTCTATTATTCTTCAAGCAATATGGTCAAAGCAGTAAAAAAAGGCCCCTTATATGAACCTAAATTTATATTTTACAAAACTCAATTCTGGAAAACGATAGACAAAAAATCTAGGGAAACTTTTGAATATTTTATAAAGTCATTTAAAAAAAATATTGAAGTTTATGACACACCTTCTTATTTTAAGGATATACACAAGTATCATCAAATTATTTATGAGACTGATTTGGCTAACAATTTTAGTGATTATTATAAAAATTATAAAACAAAACTATCCAAAATTATGCAAAATGCTATTTTAAATGGAAGAAAACATTCCGCAAAAGAATATGCTGAAGCAATAGATTTTATGAAAAGAAGTTATGACTCGTATAAGGAAGTATTCGAAGACTATCATGGTGTTTTATCTCCATCTAGCCCCGGTGTTGCTTTAAAAGGTCTTAAAAGCACTGGTTCAGCTGATTTTAATAAAGTATGGACTTATTTGGGTACTCCTTGTATTTCGCTTCCTTTACTTCAAGGAGAAAATAATTTACCATTAGGAATTCAAGTTATCGGAGAGAAATATGATGATAACCGTTTTTTAGGTGTTTCTAGTTGGCTTGAAAATGAAAGTAAGAAATTTAATGAATAAACTTGTAACATTTATTGGACTCTCTTTTGCGATATTCTTTCTTGTTGGTTTAGCCACTACTTTAACAAGATCTATGATGATTGGTTTTCTTGATGTTCTGCCCGTTTATATATTAATGGTTCTTGCAATATCAATGATGTTGTATGAGGCATTTTTCGATAAAAAATAAAATTAAATAATCTAAATTTTACTACCTCAGATTGTAATAACTTATTAAAACCGTTTTTAGTCTAGACTTAAACGTCCATTTGTAATTAACTCCACTTTGTTAATTAACAAAGAAGAGGAGATAATAATGATTAAAGAAAAAAAATCATTGAAGGCTTCTAAATCGCCTTCAAGACGTAAGTTCTTTAAAACTGCTGCCGCAACGGGTGTTGCTGCTGTAGCCGCATCATCTTTAGCTGCTCCAGCTGTTGCGCAAGAAAGAGTTGAAGCGGCAATGGTAGCTACTTGGCCTAGAGATTTTCCGGGTCTTGGAACTGGTGCACAAAGACTTGCACAAAGATTATCAGATATGAGTGACGGAAGAATTCAAGTTACTTATTATGCTGCAAATGAAAGAGTTAAAGCATTTGACTCATTTGACGAAGTTGCATCAGGTAACTCACAAATGTATCATGGTGCTGACTATTATTGGGTTAAAAAACACCCAGCATTTGGATACTTTACTGCATGTCCATTTGGTTTCACTTATTCAGAAATCAATGCTTGGATCCATCATGGTGGTGGACAAGAACTTTGGGATGAATTAACTGACGATTTTGGTACTCAAAGTTTCATAGCAGGTAATACTGGAGTTCAAATGGGTGGTTGGTTCAATAAAAAAATTAGATCAGCTAACGACCTTAAAGGTTTGAAAATGCGTATGCCAGGATTAGGAGGACAAGTACTAGGAAAACTTGGTGGTTCTCCAATTTCACTACCTGGTGGACAAATTTATGAAAACCTTGTTTCTGGTGCAATTGATGCAACAGAATGGGTAGGTCCATGGAATGATGAGGCTATGAAGTTCCATGAAGCTGCTAAGTACTATTACTATCCTGGTATGCACGAGCCCGGTTCAATGTTAGCATGTGGTGTTAACAAGTCTTGGTTCACAAGCTTAACAAAATCAGACCAAATGATAATTAAAACTGCTTGTGCATGGGCAGATGAAATTACAATGGCTGAATATAATGCTAAGAATGGTGCAGCTCTAGCGAGACTAGTAAATGAAAATGGTGTTAAACTTGAGAAGTTTAATGACAAAGTTTACGATGCTTTTGCTAAGGGTGCGCAAGAGGTATACGACGAAGTTCAACAACACAGTGATCTTGCTGCTAGAACACACGCAGCTTTCGTGAAAGCTAGAAAAGAGATCGGTTCTTGGACTAACTTGTCAGACTCACCGTATATTAGTCAAAGAAATAGAGCTTTAGGAATTAGCTAAAGTTAGATTTTATATAAATTTTTAAATAGGGCCCTGTTTAGGGCCCTTTTTATAATTACCAAAATTCACGTAGCTTATGTTCGAAAAAAACAGAATGTCATTACTTATAAGAGTGTTTAGTTACTCAATATTAGCTACTACATTTGTTTTTTTAATTAACAATGTATTAACTGTATGGTTTGATTGGCCAGGAGTTAAAAATTTATTTTCACATTATGGTTTGTTTGGATTTAAAAAATTAAGTAAACCATTATCAGATTCAGTTTTAAATTTTGCCTTTTTACAATTATTCTTTTATTTAATTTCAGTATTGTTGGCAATTTTTTATGTAAATAGATCAATAAAACAAACATTAACAGCAGACTCAGAAATTTTAAATAAATTTACTGCATATATAATTCGTTCATCTTTTTGGGCTGTATTAATTGTTGGAATTGCTGATTTAATAATTTCATTTTTAGTCGTTGAAAAATTAGTTGAACCACTACTTGGAGAATATTTAAAAATAAAATTAGTAGTTCCAGCCTTTAGGATTACATTTGTTCATTTTCCATTAATTTTACTTTCTTTTGTGGTTGGATATTATACAAGATCCGTAGGTTTTATATGGTTGGCAGTACTTGTTGTAGCTAGTGAGTTTTTTATAGTATTATCTAGATTTATATTTGAGTACGAACAAGCCTTTCAAGGTGATTTAGTTCGTTTCTGGTATTCAGCACTTTATTTATTTGCAAGCGCTTATGCTTTAATTCATGAAGGACATGTTAGAGTTGATGTTTTATATACAGGTTTTAGTGAACGTAAAAAAGCATGGACTAATTCGATAGGATCTTTGATTTTAGGTATTCCGTTATGTCTCATAGTTTTATTTTTAGGAATGGGAGGAAAAGCAAGTATTATTAATGGTCCTGTTATTTCTTTTGAAATTACACAGCAGGGATCTAATGGCTTATATTTACTTTATTTGATGGCAGTATATTTAGCTGTATTTGCTGTTTCAATGTTAATCCAATTTACAAGTTACTTTATGAGCAGTAGTGACAAACTTTTAAAAAATTAAAATATGGAACATTTATTTTTAGCTTTACTTGTAATTATAATGATAGGCGCATTAGCATCAGGTTTCCCTGTTGCTTTTGCTTTACCTGGCTCAGCAATTATTTCGATAGGGATTGCAGCTTTTTTTGGATATCTTTTTGAGGGAGATGTAAGCGCTTATTATGCAACAGATGGTCCTAAAGAGTGGTTAACTGCTGGGATTACAAATTTTAGGAGTAATTATTGGGACGTAGAAACAGATACTCTAATAGCTATCCCGTTATTTATTTTTATGGGGATCATGCTTCAAAAATCTAAGATTGCAGAAGATCTTCTAGTTACGATGGGACAACTATTTGGTCCAATTCCAGGAGGATTAGGTATTTCAGTAATTTTTGTTGGAGCATTACTTGCAGCTACCACAGGTATAGTTGGAGCCACGGTTATTGCAATGGGGTTAATTTCATTACCAACCATGTTAAATAATAAATATGACAAAAGTCTCGCAAGTGGAATTGTGTGTTCCTCAGGAACTTTAGGTCAAATAATACCTCCATCAATTGTTTTAATTATTATTGCAGATCAATTAGCTAGTGCAGCTGATGTAGCTAATACAATTCGACAGACGGATTATAAAATTTTAACAGGCGAATTTAATATGCCTGGAGAGTTTAGAGTAGGTTCTACTAGTGCTGGTGATATGTTTTTAGGAGCTTTGTTACCTGGACTGGTTTTGGTTGGTTTATATATGTTGTATGTTTTTGTTTATGCAAGAATAAACCCAAAAGCTGCACCGCCAGTGTCATTTAAAGGAAACTTTGATTTTAAATTTTGGATAAAAGTTATTGGGGTAATAATACCACCTCTTGCCTTAATATTTGCTGTGCTTGGATCTATATTAATGGGGATTGCAACGGTGAATCAAGCTGGTTCTATTGGAGCGATTGGTGCAACTATGATGGCAGGTTACCGTCTTCATAAAGGAAGAAAAGATGCATACTACCCAATAATAATTTCAGTTATTTCAGTAATTCCTATATTTTTTATCGCAAAAAATTATAATTTAAATATTAAAGCTGTTGATACGAGAGATTTAACAGCAATATTCATTGCAGGTTTTTTTACATTCACTTTTTTAATTGGAATTGTATGGAGCTTTTGGAGATCTTATAAGATCGACAATGTCTTAAAAGAAGTTGTTACAGAAACATGCGTAACTACATCAATGGTATTTATAATTCTTTTAGGTGCAGCAATGTTAACCTCTGGTTTCAGAGCTTTTGGAGGAGAAGAATTAGTAAGAGATTTTTTACAAGATTTACCCGGAGGTTTTTGGACACAGTTTGTTGTTGTAATGGCTGTAATTTTTTTATTAGGTTTCTTTCTTGATTTTATTGAAATTGCAGTAGTAGTAGTTCCTATTATTGCACCGATATTATTAGCTGAACCAGGTGCAAATGTGAGTGCAATTTGGTTAGGGGTAATGATTGGAGTAAACTTACAAACATCTTTTCTAACTCCACCTTTTGGGTTTGCATTATTTTACTTGAAAGGAGTTGCTTCAAAATTAGTTACTACTTTAAATATATGGAAAGGGGTTGTCCCTTTTATAATTCTTCAACTTATTGGTCTTGGAATTGTTGGTTTTTACCCATCATTAGTAAACTATTTACCAGCAAGAACATATTTGACCTCTGCTGTAGCTCCTCCACCGATGAACCCAAAATTACAATATTGCTTGCAAGAATATAAATTTGCAATTTACAACAATAACGAAAATGAAATTAAAAACGCTATAAATAATTTTCAAAAATTAGTGCCTTCAAACTTACCAGTTGATAAATTAGATATATTTGAAGAACATTTTGATAATGCTCTAGGAACTTTCGCAATAGTTAAAAAACTACAAAAAACCGAAGAGGAATATAACTTATTTGCAGAGGATTATAGAGATCTTCATTTCTCTGTAAGGAAAAAGCAGAAGAAAATTAGAAAAATTGAGAATAAAATTAAAAAAACAAAATCAGAAATTAGAAATTTAAATAAAGATGATACATCAAGTAAAAATAAATTAGAACTTAAAATAGAAAATTATAAATTAGAAATTGCTGAAATAAAAAATCAAATACCTGAAGCTTGGACATCACGAAATAAAGAATTTGAAACACTTCATAAGGCTAAAAATACTAGAACAAAGCGTTACAGAAAGAATGTCGACGAAGCATATGACAACTTAGATCAAATAGCATTGTTTATAAATGACCATGAAAAGTTAAAAAATCTTTCAGCTGAAATTAAAGACTTAAAATATTCCATAAATAATAAAGATTATGAAAATTCAATTTCAATAATTGATAATCTTTTTGAAAAATTGAGTGAGATTTCAGGCACTGAAGAATTTGCTAATAAATTAGATGATTTAATAACTGTTATAGATAATGATGAAGTCGATGAGCAAAAATTATTACTTGCAAGCTCTGAAACTTTTACTTTATTTGATCAAGAAGTTTCTTGGAGAGAAGATGCTAATAAAAATTTATTGCCCGAGTTAATAAAATACAATGAGGTTATTAAACATAATATTGGATTAAGACTTCAATCAAGATTGACGAAAGAACAAGCTAAATTTGTTGCAAGATGTAACTCAGTTCATAGAGATATATCTTTAAATTTTTAATTAATGGAAAATTATATTCTTCCTAAAAGACAGGCGATAAGTGTTTTTTTCGTATTCGCTTTTGGATATTTTATATCATGCTTATTAAGAGCTATAACTGCAACGCTATCGCCAGTTTTAACTTCAGAATTTAATTTATTAGCAGCTGATTTAGGTTTGCTGGCAGGTGGTTATTTTTTAGGTTTTGCTTGCATGCAAATACCTCTTGGATACTTATTAGATAAGTATGGACCCAAAAAGATAGTTACATCTTTTTTATTAATTGCACTGATTGGTATTATATCATTTGCACTTGCTAAAAGTTTTTCAGGATTACTAATATCAAGAATACTAATTGGAGTTGGAGTTAGTGCGTGTTTAATGGCTCCACTGACTGGTTATAGAATTTGGTATGCCGAGAATCAACAACAGCGAGCAAATTCTTGGATGTTGATGGTTGCTTCGTTAGGATTTTTATCATCTACATTACCAGTTCAGCTTTTGTTACCTAGTTTTGGATGGAGATGGATTTTTGGAGGTATTGCTCTACTAACATTCTTGAGTATTTTATTGATTTTATTATTCATTCCTAATTGGAATTTTAATAAAAATAGAATTTTAGAAAATTCAGACAAAACTGGCTCATTATCTGATGTTTGGAAAAATAGATTTTTTATAAGCGTTATTCCAATGGGTTTGTTTA
Source organism: uncultured Pelagibacteraceae bacterium (assembly GCA_902591535.1). Taxonomy (GTDB): domain Bacteria; phylum Pseudomonadota; class Alphaproteobacteria; order Pelagibacterales; family Pelagibacteraceae; genus Pelagibacter. The sequence goes on from CACJBA010000016.1 coordinate 14,912, forward strand.
ATTATGGGGGATTAATGGCCATTCAAACTTTATGGGCAGGACCTTGGATGATTAGAGTTTCAGGTTATACACCATTAGAAAGTGCTACTGGATTATTTTGGATTAACGTTACTATGCTGATCTCTTTTTTTTTATGGGGATATTTTTTGCCAAAAATTAATAGTATTGGATTTAGTGCAACGAGAATACTTAAACTAGGTTTACCGGTCGGTTTTTTGGTAATGTTAACAATTATTATACTGGGTCCTAAAGCTGGAGCTTTTCATATAACAATGTTTATTTTGAGTTCTATTTTTTTATCAGTTACTCAACCAGCAGTGGGTTTATCTTTTGCAGGTCATTCTGCCGGAAAAGCACTTACTTCTTTTAATTTGTTAATTTTTGCTGGTACCTTCGTTATGCAATGGTTGATGGGTTTTGTAATAGATATTGTTAAAACTTTAGGACACTCAGAAATATTTGCTTTTAAATCAGCATTTTCAGTTTTCTTAATTTTAAGTATTATTTCATATATATTTTTTTTAGTATTAAATAAAAAAAATTATGAAATTAAACAGTAGGAATTTTTTTTTGAAAGTAATTTTTGGTATTGTTGTAATTTATTTATTAGTTTTAGCCTTTCTATTCATATTTCAAAGAAGTTTGATGTATCATCCAGAAGAGAATAATTATTCTGGTGATAAATTAGAAGTTGATATACAAAAAGTTAGAATTAAAACTAAAGATAATATTGAACTATTAGGGTGGTTTCATAATAAAAATTTAAAAGATTACAAAACTATTCTTTACCTTCATGGCAATGCAGGAAAACTTGAAAATAGAATACATAAACTTAATCATTTTAAAGACATAAACGTAAATTTTTTAATTATTGCTTGGAGAGGTTTTAGTGGAAATAATGGCAATCCATCTGAAAAAGGCCTTTATATGGATGGAGAAAGTGCAATAAATTGGCTTCAAAATAAAGGTATAGAGGAAGAAAATATTATAATTTATGGAGAGTCACTTGGAACTGGGATTGCAACCCAGATTTCACAAAACAAAAATTTTGCTGGTTTAGTTTTAGAAACCCCATTTACATCAATGGTTGAAGCAGCAAAAAACTTTTATCCATATATACCAGTAGGTTTAATTTTGAAAGATAAGTATAAGAATGATGAAAAAATCAAAAATATAAAAATTCCAGTACTAATAATGCATGGTGAGGCTGATCAGATAGTCCCTTTTTGGATGGGTAAAAAAATTTTTAATTTAGCAAATGATCCAAAATATTCATATTTTACAAAATATGACGATCATATGATGGAATATGATGATCAGCTAGTATTTACTTTAAAATCATTTATTCAAAGATTAAATTAAGACATATTCTTAACAAATATTATTCAAACTTTTTTTTTACATTTTTTTATGAAAAAAATTTTTCAACTTATTTTTATTCTAATTATCTCTATAAACTTTTCTTATGCTAAAGATAATTTACTTACAATTGATAATTTATTTCATATAGATCAAATGGATTCATACGACGAAAATTTTTCTTTGTATTTTAAAACTAGACAAAAAGCTATATTAGCTAGAGGTGAAAATAATAATTATATAAATGATTTTCCTAAAGATCTGTATATTTACAATTATAAAACTCAAGAGTCTTCTCCATTAATTTCTTACGAATGGTTTCCTAGAAAAGCTAAATACATTTTGAAGGAGTATAATTTTCCAGTATTTCCAGATGATTTTGCTTATTATCTTCTCAATGACAATAAAACTCTAATTATGATAAGTGCTACTAAAAGTTTAAAATCTAACTTTAAGTTTGATATTTTTGAGAGAAAATTAGAGCTTTACCCTGTTAATGGAAAA
>CACJBA010000017.1 GCA_902591535.1 uncultured Pelagibacteraceae bacterium
TATTTCTTTAATTTTAACTGGAGAAAATGAAAATAAATTAGAAAATGAAGCTTTCAATTTCAAAAACTTTGTTGAAAATAAAATAGAAGGAAAGATTTTGGGTCCTGTAAATGCACCTTTGTTTAGATTAAAGAAAAAATTTAGAATAAGATTTTTGATAAGGGGTCCAAAATCAATGAAAATGCAGAATTCTTTGGCAAAAATAATACCAAAATATAAATTTTCTAACGGAATAAAACTTTCAGTTGATGTTGATCCAATAAACTTCAATTAACCCCTTAAAATTGGCGTTTTTTGTAAATCAGTCACTTGAAGAGGTCAGGGTCATATGTTATTTAGGGCGTGATTTTTAAATAATCTTCAACAATATATAGGAACAAAGTTGAGCAAAGATACTGGATTTTCAATTACTTCAGCCGAGAGGTATTCCCTCGCGCTTTTCGAATTATCTGAAGAAAACAATTTATTAAGCCAGATAGAAGATCAATCTTCATCTGTATTAAATTTAATTAATCAAAGTGAAGATTTTTCTAGTCTGATTAAAGATCCAACTACCAACCAAGAGGATCTTTCAAAAGTGATAAATAAAATTGCAGAAAATAATAAATTTGAACATTTATTTAAAAATTTTCTAAATTTCTTAATTCAAAAAAGACGTTTCTTTTTTATTGAGCGTATTCTTAAAAGTTTTATTGAAATTTGTTCAAGAAAAAGAGGCGAACTTAAGGCAGAACTAAAGTCTGCAAAAGAATTATCAAGTAATGAAATAACAAAAATTACAGAAGAGTTAACAAAAAATTTTAGTTCAAAAATAAAATTAAACTACAAACATGACGAAAGTTTAATAGGGGGTTTGGTGGTACAAGTTGGAAGTACCATGGTCGATACTTCAATTAAAAATAAATTACAACAAATCGAAAACAGAATGATAGAGGCATAAATGGAAATAAATCCTTCAGAAGTTACAAAAATATTAAAAGAACAAATTAAAAATTTTGGTGATAAAGCAGAAGTTACAGAAGTCGGTCAAGTTTTATCAGTTGGAGATGGTATTGCTAGGATTTATGGATTGGATAATGTTCAAGCTGGTGAAATGGTAGAGTTTGCTGATGGCTCTAAAGGTATGGCTCTTAACCTAGAAAGTGAAAACGTTGGTGTTGTAATTTTTGGTGATGATAGAAATGTTAAAGAAGGCGATGTAGTAAAAAGAACTGGTAATATTGTTGATACTCCAGTTGGAAAAGAATTATTAGGCAGAGTAGTTGATGGTTTAGGAAATCCTATTGATGGTAAAGGACCATTAGACAAAGGTATTAAAAAAAGCAGGGTAGAAGTAAAAGCTCCTGGTATTATTCCTCGACAATCAGTTAGTGAACCAATGCAAACAGGTCTTAAATCAATTGACAGTTTAGTTCCAATTGGAAGAGGACAAAGGGAATTAATCATTGGCGATAGACAAACTGGAAAAACAGCTGTTGCGGTAGATGCAATTATTAATCAAAAAAAAATCAATGAGTCTGGTGACGAAAAACAAAAACTGTATTGTATATACGTTGCCGTTGGACAAAAAAGATCAACGGTTAGACAAATTCAAAAAACTTTAGAAGAGGCGGGTGCAATGGAGTACACAACAATCGTTGCTGCTACAGCATCTGACTCAGCTCCTTTACAGTTTTTAGCGCCATATACAGGGTGCACTATGGGTGAATATTTCAGAGATAATGGAATGCATGCATTAATAATTTATGATGATTTGTCGAAACAAGCGGTTGCTTATAGACAAATGTCTTTATTATTAAGAAGACCTCCGGGACGTGAAGCTTATCCAGGAGATGTATTTTACCTACATAGCAGATTGCTAGAAAGAGCAGCAAAATTAAGTGACGAACATGGTGGTGGTTCGCTTACAGCACTTCCAATAATCGAAACACAAGGAGGAGATGTATCAGCATTTATTCCAACTAATGTTATTTCAATCACTGATGGTCAAATTTTCCTTGAAACAGAACTATTTAATCAAGGTATAAGACCTGCAATTAACGTAGGTTTATCAGTATCTAGGGTTGGATCATCTGCTCAAACAAAAGCGATGAAAAAAGTTTCTGGTTCAATGAAATTAGAACTTGCACAATATAGAGAAATGGCTGCTTTTGCTCAATTTGGATCTGATCTTGATGCATCTACACAGCAACTTTTGAACAGAGGTTCAAAATTAACTGAACTTTTAAAACAAAAACAATATTCACCAATGACTGTTGCAGAACAGGTTATATCAGTATTCTGTGGAGTAAAAGGTTATCTCGATGATATTGACTTAAAAGATGTTGCTGATTTCGAGAGCAAGATTATTGAAAAATGTAAATCGGATAAGCCTGAAATTATAGAGTCAATTTTAAGTTCAGGAAAACTTGAGGAAGACAAAGAAAAATTACTTGTAGAGGTAATCACTCAATTAAAAGGAAATTTTAAATCTTAATAATTTATGGCAAGTTTAGACGACTTAAAAAAAAGAATAGCTAGCGTAAAGTCTACGCAAAAAATTACTAAAGCTATGAAAATGGTTGCAGCAGCTAAGCTTAGAAGAGCTCAAGAAAGTGCTGAAAAGGGAAGGCCTTATTCTGAAAAAATGAATAATGTTATTTTAAATTTATCAAATGGTATTTCTGATAAGGAAAATGCACCAAAGTTATTATCAGGCACTGGTCAGGAAAAAACTCACCTTTGTGTGGTGATGACTTCTGATAGAGGTTTATGTGGTGGATTTAATTCTAATATTATTAAAAAAGCCAAAAGTTATTTTGCAAAAATTTTAGATGAAGGTAAGGAACTTAAAATTATTACAGTAGGCTCAAAGGGAAATGATCAATTAAAAAGAGTTTATGGTGATAAAATAATTGAAAATATTTCTTTTAAAGAATCTAAAAATGCAAATTATTTCGATGCTGACAAAGTTGGGAAAATGGTAATTGAAAAATTCGAAGCAGGTGAATTTGATGTTTGTACAATTTTTTATAATCAATTTAAAAATGTAATTACTCAAATTCCTCAAGCACAGCAAATTATCCCTTTAAATAATGAGGGTGAAGAAAGTAGTTCAGAAGAAAGTTATGAATTTGAACCAGATGAAGATGAAATTTTAAGCAATTTATTGCCAAAAAATATTTCTACGCAAATATTTAAAGCAATGTTAGAGAATTCAGCTAGCGAGCAAGGGTCTAGAATGAGTGCAATGGATAATGCAACCCGAAACGCAGGTGAAATGGTTGACAAACTTACTATCGAATATAATAGAAGTCGTCAGGCAGCAATTACAAAAGAACTAATAGAAATCATATCAGGAGCAGAAAGTTTATAATTATGAGCAAAGGGATAATTACACAAGTTATTGGAGCGGTAGTAGACGTAAAATTTGATGGCGAACTACCAGAAATTTTAACAGCATTGGAATGTAAAAACGGTGATAACAGATTAGTTTTAGAGGTAGCACAACACTTAGGTGAAACTACTGTTAGAACAATTGCTATGGATGCTACTGAAGGACTAAAAAGAGGTGACGAAGTTACCAACACAAATGCTCCTATTCAAGTTCCAGTTGGGCCTGAAACTCTTGGAAGAATTATTAATGTAATTGGTGAACCAATAGACGAAAGAGGTGAAGTTAAAACTAAAGAAAGTTGGCCAATTCATAGAGCTGCGCCTGAATTTAATGATCAATCAACAGAAACTGAAATACTTGTAACAGGTATTAAAGTTATTGATTTGCTTGCACCTTATGCAAAAGGTGGAAAGATTGGATTATTTGGTGGAGCAGGCGTAGGAAAAACAGTTTTAATTATGGAATTAATTAACAATGTTGCAAAAGCTCATGGTGGTTTTTCAGTTTTCGCGGGAGTTGGAGAGAGAACGAGAGAAGGAAATGATCTCTATCATGAAATGATAGAATCTGGAGTAATTAAAAAAGAAGGAGCTGGTTCAAAAGCTGCTCTAGTTTATGGACAGATGAATGAACCTCCTGGAGCAAGAGCAAGAGTTGCACTTACAGGGTTAACTGTAGCTGAATATTTCAGAGATCAAGAAGGTCAAGACGTACTTTTCTTCGTAGATAATATTTTTAGATTTACTCAGGCAGGATCAGAGGTTTCAGCTTTGTTAGGAAGAATTCCATCTGCTGTTGGATATCAACCGACATTAGCTACTGACATGGGTAACCTACAAGAAAGAATCACAACTACAAACAAAGGGTCAATTACATCTGTACAAGCAATTTATGTGCCTGCTGACGATCTAACAGATCCTGCTCCAGCGACATCGTTTGCTCACTTAGATGCAACGACTGTACTTTCAAGACAAATTGCAGAAATTGGTATTTATCCTGCAGTAGATCCGCTCGATTCTACATCAAGAATTTTGGATCCAAGAATTGTTGGAGATGAGCATTATAGAGTAGCAAGAGATGTTCAAAGAATACTACAATCATATAAATCACTACAAGATATTATAGCTATTCTTGGTATGGACGAGTTATCTGAAGAAGATAAACTAGTTGTAGCAAGAGCTAGAAAAATCCAGAGATTTTTATCTCAACCATTCTTTGTTGCAGAAGTATTTACTGGTTCTCCAGGAAAACTTGTTGATCTTGACTCAACTATCAAAGGTTTTGATGCAATATGTAAGGGTGAGTATGATCACTTACCTGAAGCTGCTTTTTATATGGTTGGAACAATTGAAGAAGCTATAGAAAAAGCTAAGAAAATGGAACAAGAAGCTGCAGCTTAATGAGCGAAGAGTTTAAAGTTGAAATAGTAAATCCTGAAAAATCTTTTTTAGTAAAAGATGATGTTTCAGAAGTTGTGGTTCCTGCTTTTGAAGGAGAGATGGGAATATTGAAGGATCATATTTCTATTATTTCCTTTTTGAAACCTGGGATAATTAAGATTTTATCAAAATCAGGTGATGAAAATTACTATGTTGAAGATGGAATTGTTGAGTTCAAAAATAACAATCTATCTATTTTAACAAGTACAATTTTTAATCTTGCTGATATGGATAAATCAAAACAACAAGATTTACTTAAACAGGCAGAAGAAGAGGCTAATAAAACCGATATTAACGATCAATCTAAATATTTAGCAGATCAAAAAGTTGAAGTTTTAAAAACTCTAAATTAATTTTTTTACTTTTTCTTTAAGTTCTTTGTAAACATGATGTTTAAAATCAACTACAACATCAGTAATTAAATCTAAGTCAATCCACTTCCAATCTAAAAATTCTGGATTAGATGTATTAATATTTATTTCATTATCATTTCCAATAAATCGCATTAAAAACCATTTTTGCTTCTGACCTTTGTATTTACCTTTCCATATAATACCTAGTAATCTATCGGGTAAATCATAGGTTAATGTACCATCTAATTCTTTAATAAGTTCTACGTTTTTGATACTTGTTTCTTCCTCTAGTTCTCTAAATGCAGCTTTTAAATAATCCTCTCCCTCATCAACACCACCCTGAGGCATTTGCCAAAAATTTTTAGGATTATCTATTCTTTTTGCTACGAATACTTTATTTTGTTTATTCAATAACACAATTCCGACCCCACTTCTCAGTGGTAAATCTTTAAAATTTTTATTCATATTATCCGTTAAGTAACTTAATAGCGTAATTTAACTGATTATCAGTATCAGTTTTTATTCTAAAATCATCACCTTCTTCATTTACCTCTATATCCGGTCTAACACCTACTTCAGAAATAGATTTTCCAGAAGGTAAGTAATATTTTGCAACAGTTAATCTGATAGCTCCACGATTTTTCAAAGGAATTATTGATTGTACCGAACCTTTACCAAAGCTATTTTCGCCAATGATAATTGCTCTTTTGTGATCTTTTAAAGCTCCAGCAACAATTTCAGATGCAGATGCTGAACCATAATTAATTAAAACCAATAATGTTTTTCCATCAGTAATATCTCCTTTTTTTGCAAACCATTTTCTATTTTCAGATTTTTTTCTGCTTTTTGTTGAAACTATTTCCCCATTTTCTAGAAAAAAATCTGAAATTTTTATTGCTTGAGATAAAAGACCTCCAGGATTATTTCTTAAATCTAAAATAAATGAATTTAATTTTTTATTTTTTTTAAGTTTTTTAATTTGTTTTTCTATTTGATCACTGCTGTTATCATTAAATGAAGTTAGTCTGAGGTATCCTATACTTTCATCTATAATTTCAGATTTAACAGATTGAACCTGAATAACTTCTCTTATTATATTAAATGTTAACGCCTTTTTTTCACCTCTTCGTCTTACTGTTAACTCTATTCCAGAACCTACGGGTCCTCTCATTAAATCAACAGCTTCACTTAATGATTTTCCTTGAACCTGAACATCATTTATTTTTACTATGTAATCACCAGCTTTTAATCCAGCTCTGGATGCAGGTGTATCATCTATTGGTGAAATTACTTTTACTACACCAGCCTCCATGCTAACCTCAATTCCTAATCCACCAAACTCACCACTGGTTTCTGTTTGCATTTCATCGAATATTTTAGGCGACATGTAGGATGAATAAGGATCTAAAGATTGTAAAAGTCCATTTATTGCTGAGTCCATACTTTCAGATTGGTTGAACTCATCAACATATTCTTTATTAATTTTTTCTAAAACCTCACCGAAGAGATCAATTTTTTTATAAATATCAATTTCAGCTGAAATTACTGTTTTATTTAAGCAAAAAATAGAGAAAAAAATTAATAATAAAAATTTAAATTGTTTCATATCATCACTTTTTCTTTTGGAATTAGCTCTGACCAAATTTTCTCTAATTCATAAAATTTTCTTTTTTCTGGGTGAAAAATATGAATAATCAAATCAATTCCATCAACAAGTTTCCACTCTCCACTTTCTTTACCTTCAATTTTTGAGTCTTTTACACCATTATTTTTAAGTTTTTCTAAAACTTGTTCTGACAAGGACTGGATATGTCTAGATGAAGTTCCACTTGCTATGATCATGTAATCAGCCATAGAACTTTTGTCTTTAAGATCAATAGTTACAATGTCTTGAGCTTTATTGAGATCTAGTGTGTTAATTACAATTTCTTTTAAGTCTGAAATTTTGTCCATTAATTGATTTTAGATTATCAAATTTTTCTTAATTGAGAAGATGAAATGTTGACTTTATTAAACTCAATAAACTCTAGATTGACCTTATTAAGTTGCTTAAATGTCTTTGATTTTAAAGAATTTTTTTTATACCCATGTCGGTCAAAAACTAGAATATTACATTTTTGTGAAATTAATTTAGATTTATGCCATTTATGAAAATTAATAAGGTTGTCGGCACCCATTAAAAAATAAATTTCAATGCTTTTATCTTTTTTTAAATGATTGATTAAATTTATGGTTTTATTTGATTTAATAATTTTTTCATAAAATTTAATCTTAATAAATGAATTTGTACCAATCATTTTTTTACAAAATTTAATTCTGTCAGCAACAGATGTCTTGCTCTCTATTTTAAATGGATTTTTTTTTGTAATTGCCCAAATAACTTTTTTGAGTTTAAATCTTTTTTTTGCTTCCTTAGAAATTGCTAAATGTCCTTTGTGAGCAGGATCAAACGATCCACCTAATACACCAATTTTTATTTTTGTGTTATTCAATTTAATTTCTTATTTTACCATTACTAGTGATTTCATATTTATATGAAATCAATTGATTTAAACCTACAGGACCTCTTGGTGGCAGTGTATTAGTAGAAATTCCAACTTCTCCACCAAATCCAAATTCACCTCCATCAGCAAATTGAGTTGAGGTATTATGCATTGCAATTGAGCTTTTGACATTTTTTAGGAAATATTTTGCTGTCTTTTTATTTTTTGTAATAATGGAGTCAGTGTGCATAGTTCCGTATTTGTTAATATGCTTAATTGCTTCTTCAAAATTTTTAACAACTTTAACAGATACAATTGATGATAAATATTCAGTTGACCAATCTTTTTCTTTTGCAGGATATATTTGACCATTGTAATAACTTTTCAAAATCTTATCGCCAATTATCTTACAACCACTATTTTCAAGTTTCTGCAAAATAGGATTACTAAATTTTTTGACTATATTTTTATGAATAAGAATAGTTTCAGTCGCACCACAAATACTTGTATTTCTTAATTTAGCGTTATAGACAACTTCTTTAGCCATTTTTAATTCTGCATCTTTATCAATATAAGTATGACAAAGCCCCTCTAAGTGCCCAATTATAGGTACTTTGGATAATTCTAAAACTTTTTTAACTAAATTTTTTCCACCACGAGGAATGATGACATCGATATATTTTTTCATCTTAGAAAGCATAATATCGACAAGCCTTCTTTGTTTGGAATCAATAAATTGTATAAAGTTTTCATCAACTTTATTTTTTTTAAGTGCTTTTCTAAACAACTTAGCTAAAGCTTTATTTGAATTTATTGCCTCAGAACCTCCTTTCAAAATCACTACATTTCCAGATTTAAAACAAAGACTAGCTACATCTGAAGTTACATTTGGTCTACTTTCATAAATAACCCCAATAACTCCAATTGGTATTGACACTCTTTTAATATTCAAACCATTTGGTCTTTTCCATTTTTCTAAAGTGCTATCTATAGGGTCCCTTAATTTAGCTATTTTTAAAATAGAATTTATAATTCCATCTAATTTATTTTCGTTTAAATGAAGTCTTTTGATTAAATTCTCTTTTAACCCTTTTTTTCTTGCGTAATTAATATCTTTTGAATTTTGATTAATAATAAATTTTTTTTCATTCTTAATTAATTTCGCGTAATCATTTAAGACTTTATTTTTTACTTCAGTTGTAATTTTATACTCACTAGCTTTTCGAGCTTTTATTCCAATTAAATTCATATATTTAATCATTTAAATTTCCACCATATCATCTTTATGAATAACTTCTGATTTTGCAACATAGCCTAATAATTTTTCAATTTCATTAGAGTGATGACCCATAATTTTAGTCACCTCATCAGAAGTAAAGGAGCTTAACCCTCTAGCACATTCATTATTTTTTTTATCTAATACTTTAATATGATCTCCTTTGTTAAATCTCCCCGAAACTTTTCTAATTCCTGCTGCTAACAAGCTTTTTCCAGATTTTAATGCTTTTTTAGCACCATCATCAATTATTAAAGCTCCTTTAGGTGCTACAGAACTTATTATCCATTTTTTTCTAGCATCTAACTTTGAAATTTTTGGACTAAACCAGGTACAATTATTTTTTTCAATTATTTTTGAAATAGGATTTGAATATAGTCCATTGGCAATAACCATACTAGTACCAGCAAGCTGACATATTTTTGCTGCTTCAATTTTTGTATGCATACCACCACTTCCATATTCATTTACACCTTTAATATAAATTTGTTTGAGATCTTTTTTTAGATCATCAATCCTCTTTATTAATTTAGCATCCTTGAAAATTTTAGGATTTTTTGTATACAAACCATCAACATCAGATAATAAAATTAAGGTATCTGCGTTTGTAATTTGCGCAACCCTAGATGCCAATCTATCATTATCTCCATATTTTATTTCACTTGTTGCAATAGTGTCATTTTCATTAACTACAGGAATAAAACCAAGTTCAAAAAGATTATCAAAAGTTCGTTTTGCATTTAGAGATCTTCTTCTTTCCTCAGTATCTTCTAATGTAAGCAAAATCTGAGAAATATTTAATCTATATTTTGCAAAAGTTTGTGAAAATAAATTCATCAGTTCTATTTGACCAATAGAAGCAATAGCTTGACTCTTATCTAATTTGATATTTTTTTTATTATAATTCATTTTCTTGCAACCCAAAGCTATAGCACCAGAGCTAACAATAACTACTTTTTGATTTTTATCTCTTAATTTTTTAATATCTTTTGCAAAACTAGATAACCATTGTTTCCTAATTTTTTTATTTTGATCAACTAGGAGAGATGATCCAATTTTGACAACAATTATTTTGGAGTTTTTAAGATACATAAGACAAAAGCTTTGCTTTAATTTTTGATACAGATTCTTTTTCCAGAGTTGTCATTGTCATAATCTCACAATTTTTACCCTTTGAAAAATGATCTATAACCTCATTTGCTGTTTCTTCATCAATCAAATCGATTTTATTAAGCACAATTAGTTCTTTTTTTTCTAATAACTTAGCACTGTAACTTTTTAATTCATTTTTCACCTGATTATAAGACTCATTCAGATCTAAATTAGTGACATCAATTAAGTGTAGTAGAGACTTACATCTCTCTATATGTTTTAAAAATTGTATCCCTAACCCTATACCTTCGTGAGCTCCTTCAACTAATCCTGGAATATCTGCAATGGTAATTTCTTTATCATCGTAAGAAGCCACGCCAAGGTTTGGATTAATAGTTGTAAATTTATAATTTGCAATTTTTGGACTTGCGTTTGTTAATGCTGCTAACAAACTTGATTTTCCTGCATTTGGCAATCCAATAATACCGATATCAGCAATTGTTTTTAATTGAAGCCATATTATAAATTCTTCTCCGATAGTGCCTTTAGTAAATTTTCTTGGAGCTCTATTTGTAGAACTTTTAAATCTTGTGTTTCCCAAACCTCCTTTTCCACCAGCAGCTGCAACATATTCTTCACCTTTTTTATTAAAATCAAAAAGAAGAGTTTTGTTATCTTCTTCAAATACCTGTGTACCTAGAGGAACTTTTAAAATTAAATCTTCACCACCTTTTCCTGTTCGGTTTTGACCAGAACCATTTTCTCCACGTTCGGCTTTGTGGTGTTGTTGATATCGATAATCAATAAGGGTATTTAAATTTTCCTCTGACTTTAAAATAATTGATCCACCTTTTCCACCGTCCCCACCATCTGGTCCACCAAACTCAACATATTTCTCTCTTCTAAAACTAGGAGATCCGTCTCCACCGTTTCCAGCTTTAATATAAATTTTAACTTGATCGAGAAATTTCATAATACAACATCTATTTTAATTGGTTGTACTATTAATTGGGCTTTACAGAAACGAAAGTTCTATCTGATTTAGATTTTTTGAAGACAACTTTCCCTTTAACAACCGAAAATATTGAATGATCTTTACCCATACCAACATTTTCACCCGGAAAAATCTTAGTTCCTCTTTGTCTAACAATTATGTTTCCAGGAATTACTGTTTCACCACCATACTTTTTTACACCAAGTCTTCTACCAGCACTATCTCGTCCGTTTCGTGATGATCCACCTGCTTTTTTTGTTGCCATAATTTACCTAATAACTATTTGCTTACTGCTTCCTTAACTTCTTCTTTTTTTGAAGTTTTAGAAATTTTTTCAGCTTCTGATAACACTTTACCATCTTTTGAAAAAATTTTGTTAATTCTTATCATAGAATATTCTTGTCTATGTCCGTTTTTTCTTCTTGAATTTTGTCTTCTTCTTTTTTTAAAAATTAAAATAGTTCTATTTTTACTATTTTTAATTAAATCAGCCTCTACTTTTGCACCCTCAACATTTGGAGTTCCAATTTCAATTGATTTATCATCACCATATGCCAAAATTTCATTAAACTCTATTTTAGTCTCAGGTTTAGAGTCTGGTAGTTTTTCAATCTTTAGAATTTCCCCAGATTTTACTTTATACTGTTTTCCACCTGTTTTTATTACTGCGTATGACATAGTATGATTTAATTTAAAGTTATCGCAATATAGTTGTAGTCAGCCTTTAGTCAAGCCGAATTAATTAGAAATTATCCTTAAAATCTCTTAATTTTGAAAAGGTTTTTACATCTTTTGCTCTTAAAAATATATTACAATCCAATTCCTCTTTTAAAGTTGAGGGTATGGTAGGAATTCCATTTTCTCTTAATTTTTCTATTTTTTCTATTTTTTTTTGTAAATCTTTGTTCTCAGAATCATATTTTTTACAAAATTTTGCATTGTTAAGAGTGTATTCATGACCACAATAAATTTTTGTCTCTTTTGGTAATAATTTAATTTTGTTCAAAGATTCAAACATTTCTTCATAAGAGCCTTCAAATATTCTTCCACAGCCAAGTGAGAAAAGTGTATCTCCAGTAAAAACTAATTTTTCTTTAAAAAAATTAAAACAAATATGTCCTGATGTGTGTCCAGGTATATGCATAATTTTTGCTTCAAAGTTTTCAGCTTTCCATATTTGATTATCTTCTAACAATATGTCTATCCCTGGTATTCGTTCCGAGTCTCCTTTAAAACCTATAACGACTGACCCATATTTTTTTTTTAAATCTTTATTTCCCCCAATATGATCGTAATGATGATGAGTGTTAAGAATATATTTTAGTTTTATATTTTTATTTTCTAGGAAATTTATTATTGGTTCAGACTCACTAGGATCTACCACGCATGCAGTATTGTTAGACTCGTCTATTATTAAATAACTATAGTTATCTTGGAGACAAGGTATAATTTTGATAAGCATATTATTTTTCTATCAAAAATATACCAAGATCTGCAAACATATTTTTAACCCCTATATTACCTTCATTTATTGTAGACGTATCGAGATTATTTAAAGCGAGTGACCTAAAAATCTTTATATTTTTTGATTTAACAAAATGAAAAAAATCTTTGATCGTACACATGTGTAAATTTGGGGTGTTATACCATTCATCTGGTAAAGTTTTAGTAATTGGCATTGTGCCTTTAAATAATAAATGAAATCTCACTTTCCAGTATCCAAAATTAGGAATAGTAACTATTGCTTTTTCTCCAACTCTTAAAAGTTCATCTAAAACTAGTTCAGGATTGAGAAAAGCTTGAAGTGTTTGACTTAAAACAACATAATCAAATGATTTGTCTGGAAATTGTTTTAAGTCTTTCTCAGCATTTCCTTCAATTACAGTTAAACCTTTTGCAATACATTCTTGCACTTTTTCTTTTGAAATCTCTAATCCTCTTATATTTATATTTTTATTATCTTTTAAAAATTTCATTAAAGTACCATCAGCACAACCCACATCTAAAACTTTTTTATCCTTTTCAATTAAATCTGCTATTACTTTAAATTCATTTTTCATAATTAATTTTCTTCGTAAGATTTATCTAAAAAGTTCTTAAGTGCATTTAAAAAATTTGGCACATCCAATAAAAATGAGTCATGTCCTTTATCTGACTCAATTTCTACAAATCCAACATCAGCTCCTATTGAGTTTAAAGCAATCACAATATCTTTATTTTCCTGCGTTGGATAAAGCCAATCTGAGGTAAATGAGATTATAAAAAATTTTGCTTTTGTCTTTGTAAATGCATCTGAAAGATTACCCTTGAATTGTTTTGCTAAATCAAAGTAATCCATAGCTCTTGTTATATAAAGATAACTATTTGCATCAAATCTATCTACGAAAACTGAGCCTTGATATCTTAAATAACTTTCTATTTGAAAATCGGCGTCAAATCCAAATTTAAGATCTTCTCGCTCTTGCAATTTTCTTCCAAATTTTTCTTGTAAACCTTTTTTAGATAAATATGTTATATGAGCCGCCATTCTAGCTACGGCCAATCCTTTTCCTGGATTAGTGTTATTCGAAGTATAGTTTCCATCTTTCCAGTCACTATCGGCTGTAATAGCTTGTCTTCCTAATTCGTTAAAAGCAATATTTTGTGCTGAATGACTTGAGGTAGTTGCTATTGGTACCACTGTTTTAGATTTATCGGGAAAGTTGCTAATAAATTGAAGAACTTGCATTCCCCCCATTGATCCACCAGTCACTGAAAATAGTTTATCTATTCCAAAATGTTCAAGTAAATTATATTGTGCATTTACCATATCATTAATAGTGATAACCGGAAAATTTGTTCCAAATATATTTTGATTTTCAGGGTCTTTATGACTTGGCCCATATGACCCCATACATCCACCAATTACATTAGAGCAAATAACAAAATATTTATTTGTATCTATAGCTTTATCGGGACCTACTGCATAACTCCACCAACCCTCTTTTTTAGTTACAGGGTTTATTCCAGTAACAAACTGATCTCCTGTTAGGGCGTGAAAAACTAATATTGCGTTATCTTTATTTGAATTAAGTGAACCGTAAGTTTCATAGGCAATTGGAAAATTGTTGATAGTTTTTCCACAGTCTAATTTCAATGGTTTTTTAACAATTAAAGTTTTTATATTTTTCTCAGTATTCATAATTTTAGACTGTTTTGAATTGTGAGAAAAAAAACTATTTTAGCGGTTTTTTTTAAGCGCTCGCAATTCAGTTAAATCAGCGCATAAATTTTTTACTAGAACTTATTTATTATGTCAATTTTTTAAAAAATCCTCTTATTCTGTATAAAATTTTGTAATTTTATCTATAAAGAGCACATAAATTAAAAAAAAATGATAACTCCAAATTTCAAAAAATTTAATATTGAGGCTTATAAGCCTGGCAAATCAAAAGTTAAGAAACTTAAGAATGTAATTAAGCTATCTGCAAATGAATCTGCTTTAGGCATGAGTCCTAAGGCAAAAAAAATAATATCAAATAAAAATCTAAATTTAGATAAATATCCAGATGGAAAATCTCAAAACTTAAGAAAAGCAATATCCAAATTTTATAAATGTGATTCGGAGAAAATTATTTGTGGAGCAGGTTCAGATGAAGTTATTCAAATGATCTGTCAGTTGTTTTTAAACCCAAAAGATGAGGTTGTAGTACCAGAATATAGTTTTTTAATGTATAGGATTTATTCAAAAATTGTTGGTGCAAAAGTTGTATTTGCTAAAGAAATTAATTTTAAAGTTTCAGTAAAAGAAATTTTAAAAAAAATAACAAAAAAAACCAAAATTGTCTTTATAGCTAACCCAAACAATCCA
Source organism: uncultured Pelagibacteraceae bacterium (assembly GCA_902591535.1). Taxonomy (GTDB): domain Bacteria; phylum Pseudomonadota; class Alphaproteobacteria; order Pelagibacterales; family Pelagibacteraceae; genus Pelagibacter. The sequence goes on from CACJBA010000017.1 coordinate 14,864, forward strand.
ACAGGAACTTACTTAACTAAAAAAGAGGTTTTAGAATTAAGAAAAAGATTAAATAAAAAAATTTTATTAGTTATTGACGACGCTTATGCAGAATATATGAAAAATAGAGATTATTCATCAGGTTTAGATTTGTTTAAAAATAAAGACAATGTTTTTATCTTAAGAACTTTTTCTAAAATGTTTGGATTAGCTTCTTTAAGAGTAGGTTGGGGATATGGATCAAAAAAAATAGTGGATGCACTAAATGTTATCAAACCACCATTTAATATAAATGGTATTGCTCAATTAGCTGCAACTGAGTCGCTGAAAGATAAAACATTTATAAATAAATCAGTTAGACACAATTTGTTCTATTCCAGAAAAATTAAGGAATTTCTCGAAACATATAATATTTTCTCGAATCCAGTTTCAGCAAATTTTTTGTTACTGAATTTTGAAAAATGCAGATATTCAGCAAAATTTTTGTATGAAAAACTTAAAAATAAGGGAATTATATTAAGATCAACAGAGGATGGTTATCATATAAAGAATAAATTAAGATTAACTATTGGATCCAAAAAAGAAAACTTAATATTTATTGGTGCTGTTAAACAAGTATTGAAAAAATGAGAAATATTTTAATTATAGGCTGTGGATTACTAGGCTCATCTTTAATAAGAAGTTTAAGTAAAAAAAAAATAGCAAAGAAAATATTCATTTATGAAAAATCAAAATCGAATATTGCGAAAATAAAAAAATTAAAATTACCTGGAACAATAATTAAATCATTAAAAGAAGGTGTAATTAATTCAGATTTAATCATTTTTTGTACACCAATGAGTGCTTACAAAGATATTATTTTAAAAATTAACAATTTTATTTCATCAAAAACATTAATTACTGATATTGGTTCCTCAAAAATTGAGACTTCTAAAATTATTAAAAAATTTTTAAAGAAAGGTGTTCACTGGACCCAAAGTCATCCAATAGCTGGATCAGAGGTAAGCGGGCCAGAGCATGGTAAAGAAAATATGTTTCTTAATAGGTGGTGCATTATAATTAAAGAGAAGAATACTCATAAAAATAATATAAAAATTTTAACTAATTTTTGGAAAAAAATTGGATCAAAAGTAGTTGTAATGAGTGCTCAAAAACATGATAAAATTTTCTCTATAACTAGTCATTTACCTCACTTAATTGCATACAATTTGGTAAAGTCAGCGCAAGATTTTGAAAAAAAACAAAGTTATGGATTAATAAAATATAGTGCTGGTGGATTAAGAGATTTTTCTAGGATAGCAGCATCCAATGAAATTATGTGGCGAGATATTTTTT
>CACJBA010000018.1 GCA_902591535.1 uncultured Pelagibacteraceae bacterium
TGGAATAACATTAAATGCAATTTGTTTAGTAAAATTTTTAGACTCTATTTTTTTACCATCTAAATATTTTTTCGTTTGCTCTATCAATTCATCCATTGAGCTCTTCCCACCGCCTGAAACAGATTGATAAGTTGAAACTACGACTCTTTTTATTTTGAACAAATCATGAAGTGGTTTAAGTGCAATGACTAGTTGCGCCGTAGAACAATTAGGATTTGCAATAATATTTTTTTTCATTTTTTTTATATCTGATGAATTTACTTGTGGAAGATAAAACATCAAAAAACACATTAAATTTATGGATTGTTTCGGACAATTTGCTTAGAGGTGCCGCACTTAATTCTGTTGAAATTGCTGAAACAATAATTAATTCAAAATAAGTAAATGGAAAATAGACCTTTATCACCACATATACAGATTTATAAATGGCATATTTCTTCATTAGTATCAATTTCACATAGAATTACAGGAATAATTAATTTTTTTGCGATAACAGTAATTTGTATTTGGTTTGCTCTTATGCTTCTTGGAGAAACCAATTATCAAATAATAAAATTTTTTTTAGAAACTTTTATGGGGAAATTTATTTTAATTGGGATAACTTGGTCGTTTAGTTTTCAAATGTTAAGCGAAATTAGACACATGATTATGGATTTAGGTTATGGTTTTGAATTACAAACAACAAAAATAACAGGTTTACTAGTTATTTTTGGTTCAATTATAATGACCATATTAATTTACTTATTTGGAAGAGGAATAATTTAATGCTTCCAGTTACAAAAAAATGGTTATTCCTAAAAATTAGTTCATTAATTTTATTACCTTTAATGTTTTGGTTTATAATAAATCTAGTGAATTTTTATGATAAAACCTATCAAGAAATAGTTGTTTTTTTAACGTCACAACCATCTAAGTTTTTGATAGGACTATTTTTAGTATTTGCTTATTTTTTTTCAGCATTGAGTATAAGTGAGGTTTTTGAGGACTATATTGAAGATGTTAAAATCAAAAATGCCGCAAACAAAGTACTAAATTTTTTTGCTATAACAATTCCAATTATTACAATAATAGTTATTTTTAACTTAAATACATGAAAGCATACAATATCATAGATCATGAGTACGACGTTGTTGTGCTAGGAGCTGGTGGATCAGGATTAAGAGCAGCAGTGGGGCTCAGTGAAGCTGGCCTAAAAACAGCCTGTATCTCAAAAGTATTTCCTACAAGAAGTCATACTTCAGCTGCTCAGGGTGGAATATCAGCTGCTCTTGGAAATATGGGAGAGGATGATTGGAGATGGCACATGTATGATACTGTGAAAGGGGCTGACTGGTTAGGTGACCAAGATAGTATTGAGTATTTGTGTAAGGAAGCGCCAAAAGCAGTATTAGAACTAGAGAAATATGGAGTTCCTTTCAGTCGAACCGATGAAGGAAAAATTTATCAAAGACCATTTGGTGGAATGACAAAAAATTATGGAAATGGAATAGTACAAAGAACTTGTGCAGCGGCAGATAGAACTGGTCATGCAATATTGCATACTCTGTATGGTCAAGCATTAAAACATAATACAGAATTTTTTATTGAATACTTTGCTTTAGACTTAATAATGAAGAATGGCGAGTGTAAGGGTTTAATTGCTTGGAATTTAAATGATGGAACTATTCATAGGTTCAGAGCGCATACGGTCATTATTGCAACAGGTGGTTATGGTAAAGTTTATTACTCAGCAACTTCTGCTCATACTTGTACAGGTGATGGGAATGCTATGGTTTTAAGAGCTGGATTACCACTTCAGGATATGGAGTTTGTTCAATTTCATCCAACGGGAATATATGGTCATGGTACCTTAATAACAGAAGGCGCAAGAGGAGAAGGAGGATATCTAACAAATTCTAAAGGTGAAAGATTCATGGAAAGATACGCACCTAATGCAAAAGATTTGGCGTCAAGAGATGTTGTGAGTAGATCGATGTCAATCGAGATTAATGAGGGAAGAGGTGTCGGAAAAGATCAAGATCATGTTCATTTGAACTTAAGTCATTTAGATAAAGAAATTATTGAAAGTAGGCTTCCAGGAATAACAGATGCAGCAAGATTATTTGCTAATGTAGATGTTACCAAAGAACCAATTCCAGTAGTGCCAACAGTTCATTATAATATGGGGGGCATTCCCACAAATTATAAAGCAGAGGTATTAACAGTAAACGGTTCGGAAAAAACAGTTCCGGGATTAATGGCAATAGGAGAAGCGGCATGTGTTTCTGTTCATGGTGCAAATAGACTCGGATCTAATTCTTTGATTGACCTAGTAGTATTTGGAAGAGCAGCAGCAAAGAGAGCAGCTGAATTAATTAAACCAGGAACACCACACGAAGAGGTTTCAGAATTAGAAACACAAAAATGTCTAGATAGATTTGACAAACTTAGAAATGCTCAAGGGGATAATAGTACTGCTGATTTAAGACTTTCAATGCAAAAAACAATGCAATCTAAATGTGCAGTATTTAGAACAGAAAAAAATCTTAAAGAAGGTGTTGATGAAATCAGAAAAACTTATGATGGGATGGACTCAATTTCAGTTAAAGATAGGTCTTTGGTATTTAATACTGATTTAGTAGAAACATTAGAATTTGATAATTTGATTAGACAAGCTGTAACTACAGTAGACTCTGCATACCACAGAAAAGAAAGCAGAGGAGCACATGCAAGAGACGACTATCCAAAAAGAGATGATGAAAAATTTATGCAGCATACTCTTGCTTGGTGTGATGGAAAGAAAACAAGAATCAGTTACAGACCAGTTCATAAATCAACTTTAAGTAACGAGGTTCAATATTTTCCACCACAAGAGCGAGTATATTAATGGTACAAATAAGCCTACCTAAAAATTCAGAGGTACAAAAAGGTAAATATTTTGAAGATAAAACCGGATCAAAAAATTTAAGAAAGGTCAATATTTATAGATGGGATCCATCTACTGGCGGCAGTCCTCGAATTGATACTTATGAGGTTGATATGGATAATTGCCCCTCAAAAGTTTTAGATATTTTAAATAAAATTAAAAATGAAATTGACCCAACTTTAGCCTATAGAAGATCTTGTGCTCATGGTGTTTGTGGATCTTGTGCCATGAATATGGGAGGAAAAAATGGACTTGCTTGCACAACTTCTCATGCAGAAATAGATGGTGATATAGATATTTATCCACTACCTCATTTAAAAGTAAAAAAAGATCTTATTGGAGATCTGGATGGTTTATACAAACAATATCAATCTATTGAGCCATGGCTAAAAAATAATTCAACAAAACAAACAACTGAAATTTATCAGTCAAAAGAAGATAGAGCAAAACTAGATGGTGCTTACGAATGTATTATGTGTGCTTGTTGTTCAACATCTTGCCCAAGTTATTGGTGGAATGGAGATAAATATTTAGGACCTGCAGTTCTTTTACAAGCTTATAGATGGATTATAGACAGTAGAGATGAAGAGAGGAAAGAAAGATTAAAAAAAGTTGCTGATGAATTAAAACTTTACAGATGTCATACTATATTAAATTGTACAAATGCATGCCCGAAAGGCTTGAATCCTGCAAAAGCTATAGCAGAGATAAAAAAAATGCTTGCAACAGCAAATGTTTAAATAGACTATTAAGCAATTTTGATCTAAAACACCGTATCCATGAATTTAATTGAGCACTTCGTAAACGGAAAAATAATTCCGGGATCTTCAGATAAAAAAGGAAAAGTTTTCAATCCAGCAACTGGAGAACAAGAGTCAGAGGTTAGACTAGCTTCAAAATCTGATTTAGATGAAGCGGTTGAAGTTGCAAAAAAAGCATTTGAAACTTGGTCTTTAAAACCAGCTCTTCAAAGAGCAAGAGTTATATTTAAGTTTAAAGAATTAATTGAAAAAAATTCTGAGGAATTAACAAAAATGATAGTTTCTGAGCATGGAAAAGTTTTTGAGGATGCAAGAGGCTCGTTAACAAGAGGTCTCGAAGTAGTTGAGTTTGCATGTGGTATACCACATTTATTAAAAGGGGAATTTTCTGAAAACGTTGGTACTAATGTTGATAGCTGGTCGATTAGGCAACCATTAGGAGTTGTAGCGGGGATTACTCCATTTAATTTTCCAGCAATGGTTCCAATGTGGATGTTTCCAATAGCAATAGCTTGTGGAAATACTTTTATTCTTAAACCTTCAGAAAAAGATCCATCTTGTGCAATAAGATTAGCTGAATTACTTTCTGAGGCTGGTCTTCCAGATGGAGTATTTAATGTAGTAAATGGAGATAAAGAAGCTGTTGATGCAATTTTAGAAAACAAGGATATTAAAGCAGTTAGTTTTGTAGGATCAACACCTATTGCAAAATATATTTATGAAAATTCAGCAAAAAATGAAAAAAGAGTTCAAGCATTAGGTGGAGCTAAAAATCATTTAGTTGTAATGCCAGATTGTGATTTGGATGGAGCAGTGAATGGTTTAATGGGTGCAGCATATGGTTCAGCTGGAGAGAGATGTATGGCTCAATCTGTTGCAGTTGCAGTTGGAGATATTGGAGATGAACTTGTATCTAGATTATCAAAAAAAGCAGAAGCTTTAAAAGTAGGTCCAGGTATGGATAAAACTTCTGAAATGGGGCCCTTGGTTACTAAAGAACATTTGGAAAAAGTAAAAAGTTATGTTGATTTAGGTGTTGAAGAGGGAGCTAAGTTAGTTGTTGATGGAAGAAATTTAAAACTTCAAGGCTACGAAAATGGTTTTTATATAGGTGGTTGCTTATTTGATAATGTAAATAAAGATATGAGAATTTATAAGGAAGAAATATTTGGTCCTGTTCTATCAGTTGTGAGAGTTAAAACATTTGAGGATGCAGCAAAGTTAATTAATGATCATGAATATGGAAATGGTGTAAGCATTTATACAAGAGATGGAGACGCAGGCAGAACTTTTGCAAGCAAAATTCAAATAGGAATGGTAGGAATAAACGTTCCAATTCCTGTACCTATGGCATTCCATAGTTTTGGTGGATGGAAAAGATCTTTATTTGGAGACAGTGGAATGCACGGTATGGAAGGAATAAAGTTTTATACTAAACTTAAAACAGTAACATCAAGATGGCCTTCAGGTGTCCGTTCAAATGCGGAGTTTGTAATGCCAACAATGAAATAAGGAAAACAAATGACAAAAATATCTTTAATTGGCGCAGGCCAAATAGGTGGAACTCTTGCACATTTGATAGGAACAAAAGAATTAGTTAATGAAGTAGTTTTGTTTGATGTAGCAAGTGGTATTGCAAAAGGAAAAGCATTGGATATTGCCCAATCATCATCAGTGGATGGTTTTAATGTAAAATTTTATGGAACTGACAATTATAAAGATATTAAAGATTCAGATGTGATAATAATAACAGCAGGTGTCCCAAGAAAGCCAGGAATGAGCAGAGATGACTTGCTAGGAATCAATTTAAAAATAATCAAACAGGTAGCAGAAGGAGTAAAGAAAAATGCTCCAAATGCCTTTGTAATTTGTATTACAAATCCTTTGGATGTTATGGTTATGGCATTTCAAAAATTTTCAGGTTTACCAGCAAACAAAGTCGTTGGGATGGCTGGTATTTTAGATAGTTCGAGGTTTAAATTATTTTTATCTCTAGAGTTAAACGTGCCAGTCAGAGAAATTGATGCAATGGTTATGGGTGGTCATGGTGACACCATGGTACCAATGCCAAGATTTACAAAAATCTCAGGCAAACCATTATTAGATCTTGTAAAGGATGGAACAATTTCTTCAGAAAGAGTTGAGGAAATTAATCAAAGAACAAGAGATGGAGGCGCTGAGATAGTTAAATATTTAGAGAAAGGATCTGCCTTTTATGCACCAGCTGCATCCGGTGTTCAAATGGCCGAGGCTTATTTAAATGATAATAAAAAATTACTACCTTGTGCAGTTCAATTAAATGGAGAATATGGTGTACAAAATGTATACGCAGGTGTTCCCGTTGTCATTGGAAAAGATGGTGTAGAAAAAATTAAAGAGATTGATTTAGATGATAATGAAAAAAAAGAATTTATGCATTCTATAGATGCTGTAAAAGCTCTATGGGAAGCTGCATCTAAAATAGATCCTGATTTATCTAAATAATAATGAATATTCACGAGCATCAAGCTAAACAAATTTTAAAAAAATTTGGTGCTGTAGTTCCAGAAGGAGTATTTGCGCTAAATGTTAATGAACTTATTGAAAAAGTAAAAACACTAAAAACTGAAAAATATGTTCTTAAAGCACAAATTCATGCTGGAGGTAGAGGAAAAGCTGGTGGTGTAAAAATTTTAAGTACTATAGAGGAATTAACTATAGCAGCCAATGAATTATTGGGGAAAACATTAGTCACTCATCAAACTGGTCCTGAAGGTAGGGAGGTTAAAAGATTATATGTCGAAGAATCTTCAAATATAGATAAAGAATTTTACCTATCCTGTCTAGTAGATAGGGCTAGCTCTAAAATTGCATTTATATCGAGCGATCAAGGAGGAATGGATATTGAAGAGGTTGCAAGTAGTTCACCAGAGAAAATTATAACAACAAAAGTTAATATGGGTGACGAAATTTCCGATAAAGATTGTAAAAAAATAATTCAAATTTTTAATTTAAATGATGATACACAAAAACTAGCGATATCATTAATTAAATCAATTTATAAAATGTTTATTAGTACTGATGCAAATATGGTTGAGGTAAATCCATTAATTTTGACAAAAGAGAAAAAAATTGTTTGTTTAGATGCAAAAGTGAATTTCGATTCAAATGCATTGTTTAGACATCCAGAAATTGTTGAATTGAGAGATTTAAATGAGGAAGATCCTACTGAGATTGAAGCTAGCAAACATGATCTTGCCTATATTAAATTAGATGGAAGTATCGGCTGCATGGTAAATGGAGCAGGATTAGCGATGGCAACAATGGATATAATAAAATTATACGGTAAAGAACCGGCAAATTTTTTAGATGTAGGAGGTGGAGCATCTAAAGAAAAAGTATCTGCTGCATTAAAGATAATTCTCTCAGATAAAAATGTTAAAGGTATTCTAATAAATATTTTTGGAGGAATTATGAGATGTGATGTTCTTGCTCAAGGAGTAGTTGATGCAGCTAAAGAAATTAACATTAGTGTACCTTTAGTTGTAAGACTTGCGGGAACAAATTTTAAAGAAGGAAAAGAAATTCTTGATAATTCTGGTTTGAAATTAATTTCTGCTGAAAATTTAGATGATGCAGCAAAAAAAATTGTTGAGGCAATTAAATAATGTCAGTTTTAGTTAACAAAAATACAAAAGTAATTTGCCAAGGATTTACAGGATCTCATGGGACTTTTCATTCTGAACAAGCAATAAAATATGGAACGAATTTAGTTGGTGGTGTCACACCAAAAAAAGGTGGTCAAAAACATTTAGATAGACCAGTTTTTAATAGCGTAACAGAAGCAAAAAATGAAGTTGGGGCAGATGCAACTATGATTTATGTTCCAGCAAAATTTGCTGCAGCTGCAATAATAGAGGCAATTGAAGCATCAATTGAACTTATTGTTTGTATAACTGAGGGAATACCCGTTCAGGACATGCTTAAGGTAAGGCAAAAATTAAATAATTCGAATAGTAGATTGATCGGACCTAATTGCCCAGGAATTATTACACCAGATGAATGTAAAATTGGAATAATGCCAGGCAATATTCATAAAAGAGGAACTGTTGGTATTGTTTCAAGATCAGGTACTTTAACTTATGAGGCAGTGGCTCAAACAACAGAAAATGGACTTGGTCAATCTACTTGTATTGGCATAGGTGGAGATCCAATAAATGGTACAAATTTTATAGATTGTTTAGATTTATTTTTAAATGACGATGAAACGCAGTCTATTTTAATGATTGGAGAAATAGGGGGAACAGCAGAGGAAGAAGCTGCTGAATTTTTAAAAAATCATAAAATTAAAAAACCAATAGTTGGCTTTATTGCAGGCATTACTGCCCCACCAGGAAGAAGAATGGGGCATGCAGGTGCAATAATTTCTGGTGGAAAAGGTGGTGCCGAAGATAAAATTAAAAAAATGGAAGAATGTGGCATTACTGTTGCTAAATCACCATCAATAATTGGCAAAACTTTATATAATAAACTGTCCAATTGAAAAATAATATTAGGGCTATATATTAAATAATATAAAGATGTCTTCATCAAAAAATCTCGAGTTCGAAAAAACTTCATTTTTAAATAAGTCAAATAGTGCGTTTATTGAACAGATGTACTTAAAGTTCTTAAACAAAGACCCCAATCTTCCTGAAGGTTGGGCAAATTATTTTGAAGGAATTGGTGAAGAAATAAATGTAATAGCAAATGAGATTAACGGACCCTCATGGAGCCCAAAAAAAAATAAAATTGATATTGACGAATTACAGAAAAAAATTGAAGAAGAGGACAAAAATAACTTTAATAACAATAAAGTTGATTCATCTGAAAAATTTAATTTTCAATTATTGGCGGACTCAAATAAAGACTCAATCAGTGCGGTTGCCTTAATAAGAGCTTATAGACTTAGAGGACACTTACTAGCAGATCTTGATCCTTTAGAGATGAGAGAATCTGAATATTTAGACGAACTTCATCCTGAATTTTATGGTTTTAAAAAAGAAAATTATGACAAACAAATTTTTCTTAATGGAGTAATTAATCGTAAGTATGCAAATATAAAAGAAATACTTAAATTTATGAAAAAAACCTATTGTGGAAAAATAGGTTATGAGTTTATGCATATTTCAAACCCAGTAGAAAGAAAATGGTTCAGGGATAGGATTGAACAAGATAAAAATGCTCTTCAATTTACAAAAAATGGTAAAGAAGCAATTTTAAATAAATTAGTACAAGCAGAAGGTTTTGAAAAATTTTTAGCAACTAAATATGTTGGAACAAAAAGATTTGGTTTGGATGGTGGTGAAAGTTTAATACCGGCTCTTGAGCAAATAATCAAAATTGGTGGTCAAAATGAAATTAAAGAAGTTAAAATTGGTATGTCTCATAGAGGAAGACTTAATGTCTTGGCAAACGTTTTGCAAAAATCATACAAAAGAATTTTTAATGAATTTACTGGTGAAATTAGTTCGGACTCAGAAGATGGTGCTGGAGATGTAAAATATCATCTTGGAGCATCATCTGATAGGGAGTTTGATGGAAATTCCGTTCATGTAAGTTTAACTGATAACCCTTCACATCTAGAGGCTGTGAACCCAGTTGTACTTGGACAAACAAGGGCAAAACAATTTTTCCATAAGGATAAACAAAGAAATAAAGTTATTCCGATATTAATTCATGGGGATGCAGCTTTTGCCGGACAAGGAGTTGTAGCAGAATGTTTTGCGATGTCTGGACTTCCTGGTCATAATACTGGTGGAACTATTCATATTATTGTGAACAATCAAATTGGTTTTACCACAAGCCCAAGATTTGCTAGATCTTCACCTTACCCATCTGATGTTGCGAAAATGGTTGAGGCACCAATTTTACATGTGAATGGTGATGACCCAGAAGCAGTTGTTTATGCGACTAGAATTGCTACAGAATTTAGATTAAAATTTAATAGGGACGTTGTTGTAGACCTAATTTGTTATAGAAGATTTGGTCACAATGAGGGAGATGAGCCATCTTTCACTCAGCCTTTAATGTATAAAAAAATTAGGTCTCATCCAAGTGTCTATAAAATTTATGGAAATAAACTTGTCGCTGAACAGTCAATTACCCAGGAATTATTAGATCAAAATGTAAAAAAATTTAAAGAACTATTAGATGATCAGTATAAAAGTGCAAAAGATTATAAGCCTAAAATTGAATGGTTTGAGGGTAGTTGGTCAAGATATAGACCAGAAAAAGGTAAAGATAAAAGAGGAGTTACAGGATTTGACGAGGAAAAATTAAAAAATATCTCTGATAAAATAAATTCAATTCCTTTAGATAAAAATATTCATAAAACTATTTCTAAAATATTTAATTCTAGAAAAGATAGTATTGATAAAGGTATTGGAATTGATTGGTCCTCTGCTGAAGCTTTGGCATTTGGATCTTTGTTGGCAGAAGGTTATCCGGTAAGACTTGTTGGACAAGATTCTGGAAGGGGAACATTTAGTCAAAGACATTCTGTATTAAGAAATCAGATTGATAACTCTAGATATGTTCCATTGAATAATATTTCGAAAAATCAAAAACAATTTGAGGTGGTTGATAGTTTTTTATCTGAACTTGCAGTTTTAGGCTTTGAGTATGGTTACAGTCTTGTGGAGCCAAATACGTTAACAATATGGGAAGCTCAATTCGGAGACTTTGCCAACGGAGCACAAGTAGTAATTGATCAATTTATTGCATCTGGAGAAAGAAAATGGAATAGAGCCTCAGGTATAGTTATGTTACTACCACACGGGTACGAAGGACAAGGTCCAGAACATTCATCTGCTAGATTAGAAAGATTTTTGCAATTATGTTCTAACGATAATATGCAAGTTATGAATTGCACAACTCCAGCAAATTATTTTCACGCTTTGAGAAGACAAATGCATAGAGACTTCAGAAAACCCTTAATTATAATGACACCAAAGTCTTTATTAAGAAATAAATATTGTGTTTCATACTTACAGGATTTCAATAAAAAAAATTCTTTTCATAGAGTTTTATGGGATCATGCTATAGATCCTAAATCTAAAGGATTTATAAAATTAAAAGAGATTTCTAAAATTAAAAAAGTGATACTTTGCTCTGGTAAAGTATATTTTGATTTATTAGATGCAAGAGAAAAGCTTAAAAGAGATGATGTGGTAATGTTTAGAATAGAACAATTGTATCCATTCCCAGCTAAAGCTTTAGTCAATGAATTAAAACCATATGCCAAAAATGCTGAATTTTTCTGGTGCCAAGAAGAACCAAAAAATATGGGTGCTTGGTTTTCAGTTAGAGATTATATCCAATGGACATTAGATACTATTAAGGCTAATAATAATAAAATTTCTTATATAGGAAGAAGCCCAGACGCTACACCTGCTACAGGATATGCTAAAAGGCATAATTCTCAACAAAAAGAAATAATTAGTGAGGTTTTTAAATAAATTATAATGATTGAAAAAATAGTAGTCCCAGTACTTGGAGAAAGTATTACAGAAGCTACTGTTGCAAAATGGCTAAAAAATCCAGGAGATTCTGTTGAGGCAGATGAACCAATTGTAGAGCTTGAAACAGATAAAGTAAATTTAGAAGTTCCTTCACCAATTACAGGAGTATTATCAGAGATAAATTCAAAAGACGGATCAGTTGTTGAAGTTGGTGCATTGCTAGGCTCTGTATCTGACGATGGAGTTAGTGAAAGCCCTGTAGTTAAAAAGCAAGAAAACAACATAAATGCCAACGAAAAAACTAATGAAAATAATGTAATTAAGTTAGACACAAATAAAAAAGAACCAAGAATTTTTGAAAATAGAACAACAGAAAAACAAGAAAAAGAAAAACCACTGGTTTTAACCGAGGAGGTTGTTAAAGAAGCTTCTGTTAAAAAAGACATAAATCAAACCTTATCACCTGCAGTAAGAAAAATTATTGTTGAAAATAAAATAGATGTTAATGCAATTCAAGGCACTGGAAAAGATGGGAGAGTCTTGAAGGGTGATTTGATCGGACTGATGGGTGCAAATCCAAAACCATCAGAGAGAAAAATTCAATATGGTCAAGAAGAAAGAATTAAGATGACCAGATTGAGACTGACAATTGCTAAAAGATTAAAACAAGCTCAAGAGAACGCAGCATTATTAACAACATTTAATGAAGTAGACATGAGCCGTGTAATGGAAATGAGAAAAGAAAATCAAGAAGATTTTCAATCTCGATATGGAATAAAATTAGGATTTATGTCTTTCTTTGTAAAAGCATGTATTGTAGCTCTAAAAAATTTCCCAGCTGTGAATGCTGAAATTGATGGAGATGAAATTATTTACAAAAATTACTACAATATAAGTTTTGCTGTTGGGACCGATAAGGGTTTAGTTGTTCCAGTATTAAGAAATGCTGATGAATTATCTTTTGCTGATATTGAGAAAAATATTAAAGAAATTTCTGAAAAGGCAAGAGATGGTAAACTTACAATTGAAGATCTTCAGGGAGGAACTTTTACAATAAGCAACGGTGGAGTTTATGGCTCAATGTTATCAACTCCAATTTTAAATCTTCCTCAATCAGGAGTATTGGGAATGCATAATATCGTTGATAGACCTGTTGTTGTAGATGGAGAAATAAAAATAAGACCTATAATGTACCTAGCGTTATCTTATGACCACAGAATAATAGATGGAAAGGAATCAGTATCATTTCTTAAAATGATCAAAGAAAATTTGGAAGATCCAAGAAGGTTGTTTTTAGATATTTAAATGTCAGAAAAATTTCAAGCAGTTGTAATAGGAGGTGGCCCAGGAGGCTATGTATGTGCAATACGACTTGCTCAGTTAGGGTTAAAAACTGCATGTATAGAGTCTAGAGGATCGCTTGGAGGTACATGCTTAAATGTTGGTTGTATTCCATCAAAAAGCTTACTCAATTTGTCAGAGGAATTTCATAAAGTAAAAGGTTTAGCAAAAAAAGGTATAGAGATTGGAGAAGTAAAACTAAATCTTGATAAAATGATGAAAAGCAAAGATAAAGCAGTGACAGTTCTCACAAAAGGAGTTGAATTTCTTTTAAAAAAAAACAAAGTTACGTACTTTAAAGGCCATGGGAGCTTTAAATCTAAAAATGAAATTTTAATTAAGGATAATCAAAATAAAGAGACAGTAATACAAACTGAAAAAACAATTATAGCCACAGGGTCTGTGCCAGTCTCTTTGCCTGGAATTGAAATTGATGAAAAAGTAATAGTTTCATCAACAGGTGCTTTAAAATTAGAAAAAGTTCCTAATAAAATGTTAGTTGTTGGAGGTGGATATATTGGTCTTGAGATGGGATCTGTATGGTCAAGACTTGGTGCAAATGTAGAAGTTGTTGAGTTTTTAGATCATATAACTCCTGGCATGGATAAAGAAATTTCATCTGAATTTATGAAGATTTTAAAAAAACAGGGAATGAAATTTAATATGCAAAATAAAGTTGAATCAATTAAAAAAAATAATAATGTCGCAGTAGTTTCAACAGTAGATAAAGATGGTAAAAAAAATAATTTTGAATGTGATGTCGTTTTAATTTCTGTAGGAAGAAAACCCAATACAGATGGTTTAAATTTAGAGGCTATAGGAGTAAATATTGATGAAAGAAATAGAATTAAAACAGATAAAACATTTAAAACAAATGTTGAAAATATTTATGCTATAGGTGATGTGATTGTTGGTCCGATGCTTGCGCATAAAGCAGAGGATGAAGGTATAGCTGTTGCGGAAAATATAGTTGGTCAATCAGGACATGTAAATTACGATACAATTCCAGGAGTGATTTATACAACACCAGAAGTAGCATCAATAGGTAAAACTGAGGAACAATTAAAAGAATTAAATAAAAAATATAAAGTAGGAAAATTTTCGTTTATGGCTAACTCGAGAGCCAAGGCTATAGATGATGCAGAAGGTTTTGTTAAAATTTTAGCTGACGAGGAAACAGATAAAGTGTTAGGTGCACATATAATTGGTCCTCATGCAGGAGAATTAATAGCAGAAATAGGTGTTGCAATGGAATTTGGAGCAAGTGCTGAAGACATTGCCAGAACTTGTCATGCTCATCCAACTTTTTCTGAAGCTGTTAAAGAGGCTGCTTTATCAGTAGATAAAAGAGCAATACACTCTTAATTTTTTTTCATATTATAAAAATATGAAATATCCGATTCTTTTACCAAATATTTTTAATCATCCATTTACCTATGAAAGTAAAATTAATCTTAAAGTTGGTGATTTTGTTTTAGTACCTTTTGGAAAATCAAAAATAACAGGGATTGTTTGGGATGAGTTTGAAAAAAGTAACAATAAAAAATTTAAAATAAAAAATGTTTTAAAAAAATTAGATGTTTCACCTTTAAAAAAAAATACAATAAATTTTTTAAATTGGTTTGCCGAGTATAATCTTATTCCAAAAGGGATGGCATTAAAACTTATTTTATTGAGCAGCAATGCAATAGAAAAAAAGGAAAAAAAAATTTATGAGCCGTTCGATAATAAAATAAAAAAAAATTCTATTAAACTATCGCTTAGTCAAAATAAATCTTTAGAAAAAATGAATAGTTCTAATAAAAAATTTAGGGTTCACGTTTTACAAGGTACAACCGGCTCAGGAAAAACTTTAGTTTATTTCGAGGCGTTAAAACCATTGATAGAGAAGGGTTTTCAGGGTTTAATTTTGCTACCAGAAATAGGTTTGACCAGTCAGTTTGAGCAAAAATTTTTAGAATATTTTGGATTTAACCCAGCAATTTGGCACTCTGGTATTTCAAAGAAAAAAAAGGAAATAATCTGGAGTGGAATTTCAAGTGGTAAAATAAAAATTATAATTGGTGCAAGATCATCCTTATTTTTACCATTTAAGCAATTAGGAATAATAATTGTTGATGAAGAGCATGATCAATCCTTTAAACAAGATGAAGGTGTAACATATAATGCTCGTGATATGGCAATTTCAAGAGCAGCTTTTGAAAATATTCCCATAAATTTGGTTACAGCAGTTCCATCTATAGAAACTTTTGAAAATATTAAAAAGGGTAAATATGAAGTTTCTAGATTAAGTGAGAGATATAAAAATGCAGCATTACCCAATTTTGAGATTATTAATTTAAATGATACAAAACTTGAAAAGCAATCATGGTTATCAAATAAGATTATTGAAAAAGTTAATTTTCATTTAGAAAAAAAAGATCAAGTTTTATTTTTTTTAAATAGAAGAGGGTTCTCCCCAAATGTTTTATGTAATAAATGTTTTACAACCTGTTCATGTCCCAATTGTACAATTAATCTAGTTTATCATAAAAAGAAAAATAATTTGTTATGCCATTATTGTGGATTTAAATCAAATTTAAGTCGAGATTGTGTAAAAGATGGCAAATGTGAATTTATTTTTAGTGGACCAGGAGTTGAAAGAATTTCGGAGGAAGTAAAAAGAAAATTTCCTGATAAAAAAATTGAAATTTTTTCCAGTGATACAATGAACAAAAAAGATTCGAAAGAAAAAATACAAAAAATAATTAATAATGAAACTCAGATTTTAGTTGGAACCCAACTAATTTCTAAAGGATTTCACTTTCCTTATTTAAATTGCATTGTGGTTGTAGATATTGATCTTTCTTCCCAGGGACATGATTTAAGAGGAGCT
>CACJBA010000019.1 GCA_902591535.1 uncultured Pelagibacteraceae bacterium
GAATATTCCACCAAGAATACCACCTAAGATTATAACTGGAGTCATTAAAGGGAAAAAAGCTTTTAGAGACGCCTTCCCTCTTTGGCTCCAAGTTGTTTTTTCTGTTACTGCTGGAAAATTATATCTCTTTGCCATAAATTTTATTGTAATCATCAAACTGACTCCAACTAAAACACCAGGTACAATGCCAGCTAAAAATAAAGCTGCAACACTCTCACCCATCACATAAGCATAAATAATCATAATCCCTGATGGTGGTATGATTGGTCCAATTACCGAACTAGCTGCTGTAATAGCTGCAGCAAATTTTTTTGTATATCCTTGCTTTTCCATTGCTGGAATTAACATTGACCCAATTGCCGATGTATCGGCTACAGCTGAACCAGATAATCCAGCAAATAACATTGAAGTCAATACATTGACGTGAGCCAATCCACCTTTTAAATGTCCCATCATCGCCTGACTAAATTCTACTAGTCTATGAGTTATTCCTCCTCTGTTCATTAATTCACCAGCTAGCATAAAAAATGGTATTGCCATTAAAGGAAAGCTGTCTATCCCATTATAGATATTCCTGTACAACATTGCACCGTCTCTAGCCTGATCATTTAACCAAAGCAAAATTCCAGGTGCTGCTAATAACCCAAAAAATACTGGTAAACCAATTAATAAAAATAATAAAAACAAAGGAAGAAACCAAACTAACATTATTGAGTCTCCAGCTTTTGTTTATCGTAATCTTCAGGTAGATCTAATTTAGTAAACTTAGTAAGAATATTTCTTAAAATTAATTCTACATTTACTGAAATTAAAAAAATAATTCCAATAGGTAAAGACATATACATCCAAGCCAATTTGATCGGTTCAGCTTTTCCACCAATCAAATGGTAAGGAATCTTTATTGAGGAAGAATTAAATATCCATCCAGCATTTATATGTTTAAAACCTAATTCTAAACCTATAACCAAAACAAAAAGAGAAACGATCAATAAAAATAAAGTTAAAAATGTTGAAATAAGTTTTGGTAAAAATCTTTCTAATAAATCAATTGATACAAATCCACCCCATCTGTATGCAGAAGGAGCAATTAATCCAGTCATCCATAGCATCAAAAATCTGGCTACCTCGTCAGGCCAAGGCAGTGCATTATTTAATACATACCTAAAAAATACTTGTATCAATATAACAATAACCATTAAAAGTATTGCTATCCAAGCAAACTGCCTACCAATTCTTAGAAAAAAAGTATTTATTTTCTCTAAAAAGCTAAAAAGAAACAGAAGAGATTTAATTGTTAAATCCACAATTAAATTTATTTTAATAATTAAATAATTACAACTTTTATAAAAAACTAATTTACATTGTCAGATAATTCTCGTATTAAAAATGCCTTCAATAAATGTAATTTATATTTATGAGTGCCAAAAAAAAGATATTAATTATCCAGAAAGTCCATGACAAGGGAATGGAGTTAATTAACAACCATCCAAATTTTGATGTTGAAGTAACAGATGATGTCACTGTCGAAAATTTAAAATCTAAAATAAAAGATTGTGATGGTGCATCAATCAGAATAGCAAAATTACCAGGTGAAGTAATTGAGGAAGCAAAAAACCTTAAAATTATTTCAAGGCATGGGGTTGGTTATGACAATATTGATTTAAAGAAAGCAAAAGAAAAAGATGTAAAAATTGCTATAACGGCTAATGCTAATGCAGTTACTGTTGCAGAACATGTGATGTTCGTATTGTTAAATATTGCAAAAAGAAAGGACTTGTTTGACAAAACAGTGAGAGATGGAAATTTTAAAGACAGAAATAAATTACCAAAAACAATAGAAATCTGGAAAAAGAATTTTTTAATAATGGGATTCGGGAGAATAGGAAAAGCTTTAATTAAAAGATGCTTAGGTTTTGAAATGAATGTGTTTGTATATGATCCATTTGTAGATAAAAATAAAATTGAAGAATTAGGTGGAAAAAAAGTAGAAGATCTTTCAGAAGCTGTAAAAACTATGGATGTAATATCACTTCATATGCCTTTAACAGACAAAACAGAAAACTTAATCAATTATGATTTATTAAAAACAATGAAGAAGAATTGTATAATTATTAATGCTGCACGTGGTGGAATTATTCACGAGGAGGATCTTGATAAAGCGCTAAATGAAAATTTAATATTTGGGGCTGGTATTGATGTTTTTAAAAAAGAACCGCCTGAAAATAACAACCCACTTCTTAAAAATGAAAAAGTTTACTTAAGTCCTCATACAGCAGCGTTTACTGATGAATGTATGACAAGGATGGGTAAAGAAACAATTCAAAATATTATTGATTTTTTTGAGGAAAAATTAGAAAAATCTAAAATTGTAAAATTATAAATGAAAATTAATTTTAAAAATTTTGGATTTTTAGAATTTTTAGTTTCTGCGTCTGCAATTTTTGTAATTAGTATGCTAATTTGGACAGCGAGTACGAGACCTGCAGTAGAAGCAAAAGCTAATTTAGTAAAAGAAAATCACAATAAAGTTGTTGATCTAATTAATGAAGAGATAAACAAATGTGGTAATAACGATGAAGGTAAATTTACTATATGGGGTGATCCATGTAATGGTGAATGGATAGCAGATAAAGTAGTAAATTATATTAATGAAAATTTAAAAATTGAAAATCCATTTTCTGACGACTCAAAGGTTAAAACCGATCCTGATCCAAGAATAAAAGCTGAAGGAAAGGCTGGTCAAGCAGTTGAAATGGGAGTGATCTTTGTAATGTCCTCAAACTTTTTGCCTGATCCAGGTTCTGAATGGATTGTTGGAACTTGTTTCAAATCACCTTGTGTCGCTGCAGGGAACAACGAACTTACCTCGATTTATAGATAATTAATTTTTAAAAATTTCTATATTACTTCTTTTTAAAGTCTCAGTTAGATATTTATAACCAATCTTTGCATACTCAAATGGATTAGCTTTTGCAGGATCTTGTTCTGCTTCAACCACTAACCATCCTGAGTAATTTTTTTCTTTTAATACATCGAATAAAGGCTTGTAATCAATGCAGCCATCACCTGGTACTGTAAAAGCGCCTTCCAAAAATGCAGCTCTAAAACTTAGATCTTCATTTAAAGATTTTTCTAAAACATTCTTTCTAATATCTTTACAATGAATGTGTATAACTCTATCGCTGAAATTTTTTAAAATATCTAGAGAATTACCTTCTGCAAACAACATATGACCAGTGTCCAAGGTTAATTTCACACTTTCATGTGTGTTTTCTAATAATCTTTTGGTGTCTTCTTGTGTTTCTATTACTGTACCCATATGATGATGGTAAGCTAGCGGCATACCCTCACCTTCTAAATACTTGCCCATTTCTGAGATTTTTTCATAATATTTTTTAGACTCCTCTGTATCCATTTTTGGTCTACTTGAAAGTTTTCGATCTGGATCTCCTTGAATTGAACCTGAAACTTCAGCAAAAACCATACAAGGAGAGTTGCAATCCTTAAATAATTTTAACTGATCTTTAATTATTTTTTTTTCTTCTTCGACAGAATTTTTTCTTAGATTTGCGCCATACCATCCAGAGCAAAGGTTCAGATTAAATTCTTTTAACTTTGGAATTAATTCTTCAGATTTTTTCGGAAATTTCCCTCCAGATTCAATTCCTATAAATCCTGCCTGACTTGCTTCTGACAAACATTGTTCTAAAGATGTGTCACCACCAAGTTCTGGCATATCGTCATTACTCCATGCTATTGGTGCTATTCCTAATTTTACTGACATAAATATTTTTTTTGCTAAGATATATTCAATGTTTAAAACAAATAAAACTAAAAAATTAAGCTTAGGAATTGTTGGTGGAGGTCCAGGATCTTGGATAGGTCATGTTCATAGAATTTCATCTAGATTTGATGATCAATACAAAATAGTAGCTGGGGTGTTTTCTAGAAATGTAAAAGTCTCTACTAAGTTTGGAAAGAGTATAGGAATTACTGCTGATAGATGCTACTCAGATTACAAAGAAATGGCTGAAAAAGAATCTAAAAGAGATGATGGAATTAATGTAGTTGCTATTATGACACCTCCTTCAAGTCATCAACTTATAGCTGAAAAATTTATTTCAAAAAATGTAAACATAATTTCTGACAAACCTTTTGCAGGAAATTTAGAGCAGGCAAAAAAACTTTTTAAATCAATTAAAAATAATAAAAAAATTAAATACGCACTTACACATAACTATTCAGCTTACCCTATGGTTAGACAAGCAAAAATTCTTGTGGAAAGAGGTAAATTAGGAAAAGTAAGAATGATAAATGTTGAGTATGTTCAGGATTGGTCTGATGGATCATCAATTAACAGCAAGAATGCTAAAAAGAAATTGAAATGGAAAATCGACAAAAATATTGTTGGGTCGTCAGCTGTCTTAAATGAAATTGGTTCTCATGCATATCATTTAGCTATGTATATATCTGGTTTAAAAGGTAAAAATGTATTTGCAGATATAAAACAGATTTCTCCAAAGATAAAAATGGACGACAATGCTCAAGTCATGATTAATTTTAATAATGGTGCTAAAGGTATGTTTTGGACCAGCGTAATGTCTAGAGGTGGAGTTTACGGATTAAGAATAAGAGTTTATGGTGATAAAGGAAGTTTAGAATGGGTTCAGAATGATCCTGGTTATCTTAAATTAAATCCTTCAAAAGGTGCTGTTAAACTTCTCGAAAGAGGTTTTCATGATGCAGATTTTTCGAAAAATTTTTCTAGAATAAAATTTGGTCACCCAGAGGGATATTTAGATGCTTTTGCAAATATTTATAAGGAATTTGCAGAATCATTAAAAAGTAAATCAAATAAAAGATATTTTTATCCAAATGAGGATGAGGGTTTTGAAACTGCAAAATTTATTAATGCATGTAAACTTTCATCAAAAAGTAAAAAATGGGTAAAAATCAAATAAACGTTGCATTACTTGGCCTAGGTAGAATAGGTCAAATGCATGCTGAAAACTTAATCAATCATAAAAGTTTCAATCTAAAATATACCTTTGATATCAGCAAAAATTTAGCACAAAGAATTTCAAGAAAATTCAATTCAATTAATATTAGCAATCCTGAAAAAGCTTTCAGAGATAAAAATATAGATTTAATATTTATTGCCTCTAGCACTTCAACTCATGTTAAATTTATTAAAGAAGCCGCTAAATATAAAAAAGTAATCTTTTGTGAAAAACCTTTAGATTTAAATATTGATAAAGTTAATAAATGTTTAAGAGAAATCAAAAAGTATAAACCTAAAATCCAATTAGGTTTTAACAGAAGATATGATCCAGGACATAGCTCAATAAAGCAGGAGCTTATAAAAGGAAGAATTGGAAAACTTGAAAAAATAATAATCACAAGCAGAGATCCTGCCCCTCCTTCATTAAGTTATCTAAAAGTCTCTGGAGGCATATTTAAAGACATGATGATACATGATTTTGATTTATTAAGGTTTTATTTAGAAAAAGATGAAATAGAAAATATTTTTACTACAGCAAGCAATATTTCAGATAAAAGATTTATCAAGATTAAAGATTATGAACTAGCATCTTGTCTTTTAAAATCAAAAAATGGGGTACAGTGTATAATTACGAATTCTAGACATTGCAGCTTCGGCTACGATCAAAGAGTAGAATTGTTTGGCTCAAAAGGAATGCTTATATCTGGAAATAAAAGTGAAAATGAAACAGAAATTTTTACAAGAAATAATACTTCACAAAAAAAACCACTTTTAAATTTTTTTATAGATAGATACGTTGACGCTTATAGACTTCAACTTGATGAATTAGCTAATTATTCAAGAAAAAAAAAGATGCCGATATCAAGTTTTGAAGATGGAAGAAGAGCTTTAATAATTGCTAATGCGGCTTCACACTCATTAAAACTAAGAAAACAAATAAAAATTAAATATTAATTCTAAATTATAATTATTCTAATATATGTATATTTTCTATACATATTACTAGTTGACACCTTTACAACCTAGTTTTTTTTATGATAACGTTCGCGCTTTAAAAGTTAACTTTTATTTAAACGAGAGGGAAATAAATGAAAACATTATACAAATCAATATTAGCTTTTGTTGCTTGGGTTATGCTTTCAGTGTCTGCTTTAGCGGTAGACGTGATTGTTGTATCACATGGACAAGCTAATGACCCGTTTTGGTCTGTTGCTAAGAATGGTGTAGATAAAGGATGTGAAGATATGGGAATATCTTGTAAGTACACTGCGCCTGCTACTTTCGACATGGTTGAAATGGCTAAATTAATTGACAACGCAGTTTCACAAAAACCAAAAGGTATTGTGATTACTCTTCCAGATGCAGCTGCTTTAGGTAAATCAGTTAAAGCTGCTATCGCTGCTGGTATCCCAGTGATCTCAATGAACTCTGGTTCAGATGACTTTGCATCACTAGGTATCAGTGCTCACGTTGGACAAACTGAATTTGAAGCCGGTGTTGGTGGCGGACAAAAAATGAAAGCTGCTGGTGGTAAAAAAGCACTATGTGTTAACCATGAAGTTGGAAACGTTGCGCTAGACAGAAGATGTGCTGGATTCAAAAAAGGTTTTGGTGGATCTGTTGATATCTTGGGAACTTCAAATGACCCAACAGAAATTCAAAAAGCTGTTGCTGCTAAATTAGGTGGTGGATACGACACTATCCTAACTTTAGGTGCTGGTCTTGCAGGTGAAGCTGCTCTTAAAGCTTTAGAGGCTGCAGGAAAAGTTGGTTCTGTTAAATTAGGTACGTTTGATATGTCACCAGATATGTTAAAAGCTGCTGCTGCAGGTAAAGTAGAGTTTTTAATTGACCAACAACAATACCTACAAGGTTACCTGCCAATAGCTATTTTTGGTCAGTACATGAGATACGGAACAATGCCAGCTGGTGTAGTTATGACTGGTCCTGGTTTCGTAACTCCAGATAATGCTGCTAAAGTAATTAAGTGGGCAGCTCAAGGTTACAGATAAAAAATACTTTAAAAGGCCTAACTAACTTTTAGTTAGGCCTTTTTTTTTAAAAAATTTAAAATTTAATGTCTGAAAAAGCAAAAAGCATAAAATCAAAAAAAGTTTCAGGTCAAGATGAGAGACTCAAAGAGGTTTCTAAATTAAGACTACTTTTAAACAGACCTGAACTAGGTGCTGTTGGTGGAGCAGTTTTAGTATTCATATTTTTTGGAATAGTAGCAGGTGACACTGGAATGTTCAGTGCTTATGGAACTCTTAACTTTTTAGATGTTTCAGCAAACTTAGGAATAATTGCAATTGCAGCAGCAATGCTAATGATTGGTGGAGAATTTGATTTATCAATTGGATCTATGATTGGCTTTGCAGGAATATGCATAGCAATTCCTGCTATTTATTGGGGTTGGCCTTTATGGTTAAGTATAATTTTTGCTTTTGCAATGGCGGTACTGGTTGGTTATTTCAATGGTATTTTAGTAGTTAGAACTGGGCTTCCATCTTTCATAGTAACTCTTGCAATGTTATTTATTTTAAGAGGAGCTACTTTAGCAATTACAAGATTAATTACAGGAAGAACTCAAGTTCCAGGTTTAAGAGTTTTAATTGAGAACGATCCAATCGCATGGATGTTTGCAACTGACACATTCAAATGGTTGTTTACTTGGTTGGGCTCTATGAATTTAATAGCTCTAAGAACCGATGGAACTCCATTAGCAACTGGAATTCCTCCTTCAGTAATATGGTTTATTGCAGCTACTCTGTTTGCAACATGGATATTAATGAAAACTAGATATGGAAACTGGATTTTTGCATCAGGAGGAGACAAAAATGGTGCAACAAACGTTGGAGTACCTGTAGGGAGAGTAAAAATAAGTTTATTTATAGGAACTGCAGTTGCAGCTACAATTTTTGCTACTATTCAAGTATTAGATGCAGGTTCTGCAGATACCATGAGAGGAAATTTAAAAGAGTTGGAGGCAATAGCTGCAGCTGTTGTAGGAGGCTGCTTATTAACTGGAGGATACGGTTCAGCAATTGGTGCAGCTTTTGGAGCATTAATATTTGGAACTGTCTCTATGGGAATATTTTATACAGATGTTGATACTGATTGGTTTAAAGTATTTTTAGGAGCAATGATGTTGATAGCAGTAGTGTTTAATAACTATATCAGAAAAAGAGTTACAGAAAGCAAGTAATGTCAGAGAATTTAATTGAATTTAATAATATTAGTAAATTTTTTGGAAAAGTAATTGCTCTTAAGAATGTCACTATGAGATTAAAAAAAGGTGAAATCATGTGTTTACTTGGTGATAATGGAGCAGGAAAATCTACATTAATTAAAACTTTAGCAGGAGTTCATAAGCCTGATGAAGGAGAAATTGTAATAGAAGGTAAGAAAACATTTTTTGACTCACCAAAAGATGCTTTAGATATTGGGATTGGAACAGTTTACCAAGATTTAGCGTTAGTTCCATTAATGAGCGTTACAAGAAATTTTTTTATGGGAAGAGAGCCTTTAAAAGGACTGCCTTTCTTTAAAACTTTTGATATTGAAAAAGCAAATCAAATTGCAGCGGAAAGAATGGGTCAAATTGGAATCGATGTAAGAGATCCATCTCAAGCAGTTGGGACAATGTCTGGAGGTGAAAGACAATGTTTGGCAATATCTAGAGCAATATATTTTGGGGCAAAAGTTTTAGTTTTAGACGAGCCAACCTCTGCACTTGGTGTTCATCAAGCATCAATGGTTTTAAAATATGTTGTTAAAGCTGCTTCACAAGGATTAGCTGTGATTTTAATTACCCACAATGTACATCATGCATATCCAGTAGGAAATAGCTTTACGGTGTTAAACAGAGGAAAAAGTTTAGGAACCTTTAATAAAAAAGATATTAGTCGTGAAGAACTGCTTGGAATGATGGCTGGTGGTGAAGAGCTTGATAAACTAGAAGTAGAACTGGAAGAAATGAATAGGATTAATAATTAATTTGTAGCTTGATACAGCGTAGGAAACATTTCACCCTCAACAAGATCATCATTTTTATAACCAGCTTCTTGCATTGCTTTTCTATAATTAAAACTTGTCCAATCTCCATCGTAACTTATTTTTGTATCTTCTTTAGCAACTCTTAAAGTATATCGGCTTAAGGTTTTATCAGGTACGATTTCATTTAAACTTCCATGAAGTGTCCTCATGTCAAAGACCACTGCATCACCTAATTCACAATCCCATTGTAAGAATTCATATTTATCTTTGTTTCCTAAAATATCTGGAGGTAATTCATATTTTTTACCATTAACAATACATTCATTGCCCTCAACTTTATGTCCATCCTTAAACAAAACTCTTAAAAAAAATTTATTCCATAAATGTGATCCTTTAACCCAAACAACACCCTCATTTTTTTTGGTTGCTTGTAGGGGTAGCCATAGAACACACATAGTTCCATCCATATCAAAATAACTTATATCATGATGAAATGGAGTTGAAGACTTTGACCCCGCTTCTCTTAAGAACCAATTGTCCATTACTAGATTGATTTTTTTAGCTGACATTAATTCAGACGCTATTTGAGCGTATGGAGAATTATAAACAAAATCTTTAAATTCAGGCACTAAATGCCACGTCCAATAATCTTCCAAATAAGCAGGAACGCCCTTTTCTACAGTGTGCGATTTAAACCTGGGGCTTGGATTCGCAATATCTCTTTCAATTCCTGTTTGAAGTTTATTGATCCACTGAATATCAAATTTATTTTTAAGATAAACAGCACCATCTTCTCTAAATTTTTTTACCTCATCTTGAGTAAGAATTTTGTTCATATTATTCATATAAGAATATAATATAAATTATCTCGTATGAATATTCTTAAAGATAGCTTTGGTAGAACATTTCCATATATCAGATTGTCAATTTCTGATGTATGTAACTATAAATGCGGATACTGTTTGCCTAATGGATATCAAATAGATAAAAGCGATAACAGAAAATTTCTTCATTTAGATGAAATAAAACGACTTGCAAAATGTTTTTCTGAGTTGGGTGTAAATAAGATCAGAATTACAGGTGGTGAACCAACAATAAGAAAAGATTTTTTTGATATCGTAAAAGTTTTAAAATTTGAGGCTGGTATTCAAAATGTAACTATCACAACTAATGGCTACAAATTGGATAAAAAAGCAGAACAGTTAGTTAACAGTGGACTTACTGGAATAAATATAAGTATAGACAGTTTAAATAGAGAAACTTTTAAAAATATTACTGGTCATGATAGATTGCCAGAAATTTTAGATGGAATAGAAAATTTATTGAACGTAGGTTTTGAAAATATTAAAATTAATGCTGTTCTTTTAAATGGAATAAATTCATCGATAAATGATTTTAATACTTGGGCTAAATATATTAAAAAAAACAAAGTTGATTTCAGGTATATAGAATTAATGAGGACCGGTGATAATTTAGAATATTTTAAAAAATATCATGTTTCGTCAAATGCATTTAAAGAATATTTAAATGAAAACAAATGGATTTATCAAACATTTGGCAAGAATGCTGGACCAGCTTTAAATTATATAAATCCGAATTTTAAAGGTAAATTTGGTATTATTGCTCCATACTCAAAAGATTTTTGTAAGTCATGTAACAGATTAAGAATTACATCAAGAGGTGATTTAAGACTTTGCTTGTTTGGTAATACAGGAATAAATTTAAGGCATTTATTACAAAAAGATGATCAATTAGATGAATTAAAAAACTTAATATTAAATCAAATGAAATTTAAAAAAGAATCTCATCATTTAGAATTGGGTGATACTGGATCAACAAAAAATTTATCTAAAACTGGAGGATAATTGTGAAACTTAAAGTGGTTAACCATGAAACGTTAAAGGACTGGGCTAAAGAAATATTTAAAGATAGTTCTTTTCATATGATTGATGTTTCTTCTAAAAAAGAGACTTTTAGAAGAGCATTAGCTTCAGGTAAGATATTTGTTGGTGAAGAGGTTTTTAACTTAATTAAAAATAAAAAAATGCCTAAAGGTGACCCTTTGACTTTAGCGGAGGTAGCTTCAGTTTTAGGGGTAAAAAAAACAAGCGAATTAATACCTTTGTGCCATCCATTACCAATTGATCATACTGCTACGAAAATAGTAATGAATGAAGATGACAATTCAATAGAAGTATTTTGTGTTGTTTCTACTTATTCTAAAACTGGTGTTGAAATGGAGGCGATTATGGGAGTTAATGCAGCCCTCATAACAATTTATGATTTAAGTAAAATAGTAAATGCTAATCTTAAAATTGATAATATTAGACTATTAATTAAAGAAGGTGGAAAAAGTGGTTTATGGAAAAATCCAGATGGTATTCCAAATTTTTTAAAAGAATTATTTTAAAATGAGAATTAAAATTGAACTTTTTGGTGCTAGTCGGGAATTTAGTAAAAATAACTTAATTGAGTTTAATGTTAGCAATAATTCTAAAATAAAAGATATTAGAGCAGAAATGATTAAATACCTTGATCAAAATTTTAGTGGAAATGAAAATTACAAAAAAATTGTTAAATCATCTGCTTTTTGCTCTGAGGACAATAACATAGTAAGCGACAATTATAAAATAACAGAAAATGAAAAAATTGGTATTATACCCCCCATCGGAGGAGGTTAATGCTTCATAAAGATATAATAGATATTAAACAAAAAAAATTATCAATTAAAGACGCTGAAAAGTTTATTGCATCTGCAAATTATGGTGCCTCAATAATTTTTACAGGCACAGTAAGAAATCAAAATAATAATAAAAATGTAATAGGTATTACTTATGATAGTCACGACGCACTTGTCCTAAAAAGTTTTAATGAAATTTACAACGAGACTGAGAAAAAACTTAATATTAAAAATAAAGCTGTATTCATTGAACATGCTAAAGGTTATTTAAATCTTAAGGAAATAAGTATAATCATAGCAGTTGCATGTAAACATAGAGATGAAGCATATATTTTATCTAGATATATTATAGAAGAAGTTAAAAAAAGATCTCCTATTTGGAAAAAAGAACATTACATTGATAACAAAAGTGACTGGTTGAAAGGAAATCCCTTGGTTCATGAAAATATTTAAATATTCAGAAATTACACCAGAAAATATTTATAAAAATAGAAGAAAATTTATAAAAAATATGGGTCTTGCAGCAGGGTCAATGTTTATAGGCCAAAATTTGGTAACCTCAGCTAATGCTAATACAAACAAGGAAGAACTAAAATTGACTGATTATAGGTATGTTACAACTTATAATAATTATTATGAATTTGGAACAGGTAAATCTAATCCAGTTGAAAGATCACAAAAATTTAAAACCACTCCTTGGGATGTTGTAATTGATGGAGAAGTAGAAAATCCTATTAAGATATCAATGGATGAAATCTTGGAAATGTTTCCATCAGAAGAAAGAATTTATAAATTGAGATGTGTTGAAGGTTGGTCAATGGTAATACCATGGCTAGGATTTCCGCTAAATAAAATTTTAAAAAAAGCTTTACCAACAAATAAAGCTAAATTTGTAAAATTTATTTCTGTACTAGATCCAGAACAAATGATTGGACAAAGATTTCCAATTTTAGATTGGCCCTACAAAGAAGGTTTAAGAATAGACGAAGCTATGCATGATTTGACTATTTTAGTCACTGGATTGTATGGAAAAAAATTACCAAATCAAAATGGAGCTCCTTTAAGATTAATGGTTCCATGGAAATATGGATTTAAAAGTTCCAAAGCAATTGTAAATATAAAATTAGTAGACAAAATGCCTACATCCTCATGGATGAAAGCGTCTCCCAATGAATATGGTTTTTATTCTAATGTTAACCCTACAGTTGATCACCCAAGATGGTCACAAGCTACAGAAAGGGTCATTGGTGGTGGAATTATTAGTCCAAGAATTCCAACAACAATGTTCAATGGATACGGCGATGAGGTAGCTAATTTATATACTGGTATGGATTTAAAAAAATATTTTTAATGAAAAGCATTTTTAAGCCAGGTGTTTTTACATTATGTTTAATTCCATTTTTTATAATTACATACAAAATTTTCCTTAATAAACTGGGACCTGAACCTGTAAAAGAAATTACTCATTTTACAGGAGAATGGACATTGATTTTTATTTGCATAACTTTATCAATGAGTCCTCTTAAGCGTTTCACTAATTTCGCATTTTGGATAAAAATTAGAAGAATGCTAGGTTTGTTTGTTTTTTTTTATGCAACGCTCCACTTACTAACTTATGTGGTTATTGACTATAGACTTGATTGGAGTCAAATAATTGACGACGTTGTAAAAAAAAAATTTATATTTATTGGTTTTGCAGCTTGGTTATTATTAATACCTCTTGTATTAACCTCATCTCAAAAAATGATAATTGTTTTAAAACATAATTGGAAAAGGTTACATAAATTAATCTATATAATTGCTATATTTGGATCACTGCATTTTATATGGTTATCAAAAACAATCTACTTTAAGCCCTTAATATATTTGATTATAATCATTTTTTTACTGATCTTAAGAATAAATTTTAAAAGAATAATTTCAAAAACAAGATAATTTATCTTAAATAATTTCTTATGATTTAAGTTATATTAAAAAAATATTGATGCATTCTTGATAAAAACTATATTTTACAAATGAAAGATTTTTCTGAAAAAATAATTTTTGAAAAAGCAAATGATTGGATAGAAAACAATCAAAAGGTAGCTCTGGCAACAGTTATCCAAACATGGGGCTCATCCCCATTAGAAGTCGGTAGCAGAATGATAATTAACGAAAATGGAAATTTTTTAGGATCTGTTTCTGGAGGTTGTGTCGAGTCTAAAGTTATTGAGGAGTGTATTTCATTAATAAAAAATAATAAAATCTCGCAGATAATAGATTTCAAAGTCTCAAATGAAAATGCTTGGGAAGTAGGATTAGCATGTGGAGGTGATATATCAATTTATATTGAACAAATAACTCAATGAAAATAAAAACCTTACAGGAAATTTTAAAATATAAATCATCAAAAAAAGAATTTGCTATTCTCACAAATTTAAAAAATGGTGATAGTGAGATATTTATACCTAATAAAATTTTAAAAGGAGAATTTTCAAAATATTTAGATGAAATTGAAATAATTTATAAATCTAATAAAAATGGTATTTTGGAAAATGATAAAATATTTATCCAAACATGTAAAAATCCGATAAAAGTAATTATAGTTGGTGCAGTACACATAGCAGAATATTTAATCGACTACGCAAAAAGTTTAAATTTTGAAATAATAATTATAGACCCTAGAGGTTTTTTTACTTCTAAAGAAAAATTTCCTGACACAAAAATAATTAATAAATGGCCAAATGAAGCTTTCAATGAGATTGAGACTAACTCAAAAACAGCATTAATTGCTTTAACTCATGATCCAAAAATTGACGACCCAGCTTTGCAGTATGCTTTAAAGAATAAATTTTTTTATATAGGTGCTCTAGGAAGTAAAAAAACACATGAAAAAAGGTGTTTAAGATTAATTGAGGCTGGTTTTAAAAATGAAGAAATTAAATTAATAAATGGACCTATAGGTATTAAATTAGGTGGAAAATCTCAATCAGAAATAGCTCTATCAATTGTTGCTCAACTTGTTTCAGAAAAATATAAAAATTAAAATTCATATTTATCTAAAATCTTATCTTGTTCTTATTATTTAAGAGGTTAATATTTTAAAAATGAACGATAATGAAAAAAAAGAACTTCAATCGGCTGCATTTGAGAGATTATTAGAGCATTTGGATCAAAGAAAAGATGTTCAAAATATCGATCTTATGAACTTGGCAGGTTTCTGTAGAAATTGTTTATCAAGATG
>CACJBA010000020.1 GCA_902591535.1 uncultured Pelagibacteraceae bacterium
GAGGAAAGAGCTCTAGACCAAATTAAATTATATAATTTTTGTTGATCAGAACTTAAATATTTTTTTACAGAATCTGGGTTTCTATTGATATCAGTGGGTCTTATAGCTTCGTGAGCTTCCTGGGCATTTTTTGCTTTTTTTCCTGAGTAATTATTTGGATTTTCTGGTAAATACTCGTTTCCATATTCATTTTTGATAAAATTTCTGAAATCAGAGACTGCATCAGCTGATAAGTTAGTTCCATCAGTTCTCATATAAGTAATTAACCCAACTGTATCTCCTTCAATTTCTACTCCTTGATAAAGTTTTTGTGCAATTTGCATTGTTCTAGATGCACCAAAGCCTAATCTGCTAGATGCAACTTGTTGAAGTGTTGAAGTTGTAAATGGCCCTGAGGGATTTCTACTGACAACTTTAGAGGAAATATCAGTTAAATTAAATTTTTTGTTCTTAATATTATCAATTGCCTTTTCAATTTCTTCTTTATTTTTAAACGAGAATTTTTCAATTTTTTTTCCATCAAGTTGAGCAATACTTGCTGTAATGATGCTTTTATTTTTATCTTGGAAATTAATACTTAAAGTCCAAAATTCTTCAGGCTTGAATAATTCAATTTCATGTTCTCTTTCAGTAATTAATTTCAATGCAACTGATTGAACTCTACCTGCAGATTTTGAACCAGGTAATTTAGTCCACAGTATTGGCGATATATTAAATCCAACCAAATAATCTAGCGCTCTTCTAGCCATGTATGCATCGACCAATAATGGTTCTATCTGTCTTGGATTTTCAATGCCATGTGTGACAGCTTTTTTTGTTATTTCATTAAATACCACACGTTCAATTTCTTTGTCTTTTAAAAGTTTTTTTTCATCTAAATATTCTTTAACATGCCAGGCTATTGCTTCACCCTCACGATCTGGGTCTGTAGCAAGAATTATTTTTGAAGAATCTTTTGCAGCATCAGTAATTTCTTTTAAATATTTTTTTGAAAAGCTATCAACTTCCCATTCCATTTTAAAATTTTGATCAGGATCAACTGATCCATTTTTTGAAGGAAGATCTCTGATATGACCATAGCTAGCCAAAACAGTATAGTTATCTCCTAAATATTTATTAATTGTTTTTGCTTTAGCAGGGCTTTCAACTATGACTAGATTCATAAAATAACAAACTACTCAAAAGAGTTTGATAGTCAAATTAATAAATTTTTGTCTTAGTTTCTTCTTTATTTTTCAAGCGTTTAATATTTTCCTTGTGGGTAAAAAATATTAAAATAACCATTATTATGTAAAAAAATATACTTTCTGAATCTTCCATAATAAAAATATAAACAGGTATGGAAAGTGATCCTGTCAAGGATGCTAAAGATGAATATTTAGAAATAAAAAAGATTATTAACCAGCAAACACCAAACACTAAACCAAAAATAATATTTAAAGAAAAAAGTATTCCAACATATGTAGCTACACCTTTACCACCTTTAAATTTTAACCAAACAGGGAATACATGACCTATAAAAGCACATAAAGCTGATATATAGACTGCTTCAGGGAAATTAATTTTTACATACAGAACAGGTATTACTGCTTTTAACACATCAAATATTAGTGTTGAATAACCAATTAGTTTGTTACCAGTTCTTAATGCATTTGTTGCACCAATATTACCAGAACCTATTTCTCTAATATCTTTATTTAAAAATATTTTGGTTAAAATTAATCCAAATGGAATTGATCCCATCAGGTATGAGATTATACCTATTATAAAAAGTTCCATTTTTATATTTTAAATAATTCTATACCTTTTACAAATGTATTGGTTACTTTTCCCTGAAGTTTCTTGTCTTCAATTGAAGTATTTTTAGATTTAGAGATTAAATTTTCTTTTTTTACAATCCAAGGTTTATCGATATCTACTATACAAAAATCTGCATCATTACCTATAGACAAATTTCCTTTGTTAATATTTAATATTTTCGCTGGGTTGGAGGTTAAGGCTTGAATGATAGTTTCAAGTTTTACAGATCCATTATGAAATAATTCTAAACT
Source organism: uncultured Pelagibacteraceae bacterium (assembly GCA_902591535.1). Lineage (GTDB taxonomy): Bacteria > Pseudomonadota > Alphaproteobacteria > Pelagibacterales > Pelagibacteraceae > Pelagibacter. The sequence goes on from CACJBA010000020.1 coordinate 2,052, forward strand.
TAAAGATAACAATGTTTCAATACCAGATGCACCTGTTGCAGCCTGAGCAAAAGTTAATCTTTTAGACTCTTCATCTTCTGGTTTGTGATCAGAAACAATTACATCAATAGTTTTATCTTTTAATCCTTGAACTAAAGTTTCTCGATCTTCTTCTCTTCTCAGTGGAGGTGATAATTTTAAAAATGTTCTAAAATCTCCAATATCATTTTCATTTAATGAGAGATTATTTATTGATACACCGCAAGTAAATTTAACATGTTGTTTACGTTCCTTAATTATATCTACAGATTTTCTAGATGAAAGTTGAGATATATGATATCGACATTTAGCTCTCTCTAAAAGGGTAAGATCTCTTTCTATTATAATTCTTTCAGCAAAATCTGGTATGCTTGATAAACCTAGTTTTGTTGCAATAATACCAGAATTAATCATTCCATTTTTAGCTAAATCGTAATCTTCAGCATGTTGCATTATAAGGCATCCCAAATCTTTTGCTGAATTCATAATTCTAGACATCAACCTTGTATTTTGAATTGTTTTTACTCCATCAGTAAAAGCAATAATTCCTTTTTTAGCCAACAAACCAAATTCAGTCATATTAGTACCATCTGTGTTTTGAGTTAATGAGGCACAAGGAAAGATATTTATTTTTGATTTGTCGCGTCCTCTTCTTTTTAGAAAATCTACAATTGAAACATTATCAATAATCGGATCTGTATTAGGCATTGTTACAACTGAAGTAACTCCACCAGATAATGCTGCATTACTTAAAGTCCTAAAATTTTCTTTATATTCATATCCTGGTTCGCCTACAAAAACTCTCATATCTACTAACCCAGGAAATAGATATTTGCCTTTTAAATCAGTAGGTTTTTCCCTAGTTGGTAAATTGTTTGTATTTACCTTTTTTCCTATTGCTTCTATCTTTCCATCTTCTCCAATTATTAATCCTCCATTTTCATTAAGAGAATTATGTGGATCTATAATATTTGCATTTATAAAGTATTGTTTTTTCATTTATTCACAAAATATTTTTAAACATGCCATTCTTACAGCAACTCCTAATTCAACTTGTTCCTTAATCACACTCTTGTTTATGTCGTCTGCTAATCTCGTATCAATTTCAATTCCCCTATTCATTGGACCAGGATGCATAATTAACGCATCTGATTTTGCATGATCAAGCTTGTCTGGCGTTAATCCATAATATTCGTAGTACTCTCTGTTCGATGAAAGATATGAACTGGTCATCCTTTCATTTTGTAATCTAAGCATCATCACAATATCACAATCTTTGAGGCCCTTTTTCATATCAGTAAAAGTATTTACACCAAATTTTTCAATTTCTTTTGGCATCAGGTTAGATGGAGCAACTATATTAACCTCAGCCCCTAACATTGTAAGAAGATAAATATTTGATCTAGCTACTCTTGAATGAAGTATATCTCCACATATTGCTATTTTTAATCCTTGAATTTTTTTTTTTCGATTTCTAATTGTTAATGCATCTAATAATGCTTGGGTAGGGTGTTCGCGTCTACCATCACCAGCATTTAATACGACACAATTAACTTTTTGAGATAGTAGATTACATGCACCAGAGTCTTGATGTCTAATCACAATTATATCAGGATGCATTGCATTTAAGGTCATTGCCGTATCAATCAAAGTTTCACCTTTCTTAATTGCAGAGTTACCCATATTCATTGACATAACATCTGCACCAAGTCTTTTTCCAGCAAGTTCAAATGAGCTTTGAGTTCTAGTTGATGGCTCAAAGAATAAATTTATTTGTGTTTTACCTCTTAACACATCAATTTTTTTATTTTTACTCTGATTTAATTTTATGAAAGCTTCTGACTCATCCAGGATGTAATTAATATCATTAACTGATAAATCTTGGATACCTAACAGATGTTTTTGTGAGATTTTAATAGCTTTATTGGTTTTAATTGCCATTAAAATTAACTCTATAGCTATAAAGACCCTAAATGGCAAGGATTAATTATTTAAATAATCTATAGCTCCCTGAAGAATAAATGCAGCTGCATTTTGATCTATGTGTTTTTCACGCTTTGACACATTAACATCAAGCTGACTGGATAGATTAAATGCACCAACGGTTGAAAGTCTTTCATCCCAAAGACAAACATCCACATCAACATTTTGGTCTATATTTTTAGACACATCATTTACTGATTGAGCAGAAGGACCCAGTGAACCATCCATGTTAATTGGGTATCCAATGATAATTCCTTTAATATTGTTTTCCTCTATTATTTTTATTAATTCGTTTATCAGATTTTCATTATTTGTTTTATTGATCGTTTTAAAAGGTGTGGCTATTGACTGTTTTTCGTCGCAAATAGATACACCGATTCTTTTTGAACCTAGATCTAAACCAATCAATCTAGAGGTTTCAGACTGTTTTTTTTTGAATTCTTCAATAGTGATCATATTGTATATTTTAAACTTAAGTGATAGTTTGCGACATATTTAAATACCATATGAGCATCGATCTTAAAACAATAAAGCATATATCTAAACTATCAAGAATTTCTGTAGATGAGAAAAAAGCAGAGAAACTTGTGGGAGATTTGAATTCAATTTTTGATTTTATTGAAAAACTTAACAAATTAAAAACTGATAATGTTGAACCATTAACTTCTGTTGCCGAAACAACCCTTAAATTAAGAGCCGATGAAGTAAAAAGTAAAAATTTAAGAGATCAAGTAATAAAAAATTCTCCTAGGGAAAATGAAGATTATTTTGTAGTACCAAAGGTAATTGAATAATGTCAGATATAACTAAACAAGCATTATCTGAGTTAGTAGAAAATATAAAAAGTAAAAAACTTTCTTCAAGTGAAGTTACTAAAGCATTCGTTGAAAGATCAGAAAAATCAAAAGAATTAAATGCATACATAACTGAAGATTATACAAATGCTTTAAATAAAGCAAAAAAGTTTGATGAAAAACCTAATCTTGATCTGAAATTGCCTGGTATTCCAATGGCTGTAAAAGATTTATTTTGTACAAAAAATTTAAGAACTACGGCAGGTAGTAAGATTTTAAATAACTTCGTTCCAACTTATGAGTCAACTGTCACGCAAAACATTTGGAATGAAGGAGCTATCCTAATGGGTAAATTAAATTGTGATGAATTTGCAATGGGTTCATCTAATGAAACCAGTTTTTTTGGCAATGTACAAAATCCAATTGATAAAAATTTAGTTCCAGGAGGATCTTCTGGCGGATCATCTTCAGCAGTAGCAGCTCAATTAACACCAATAACTATTGGAACAGATACGGGTGGATCAATACGACAGCCTGCTTCATTTACTGGAACTGTTGGGTTAAAACCTACTTATGGTAGTTGCTCTAGATATGGAATTGTAGCTTTTGCTTCATCTCTAGATCAAGCTGGACCAATGGCGCAAAATGTTAAAGATTGTGCATTGCTACATGAAATTATTAGCACTTATGATGAAAAAGATTCTACATCGATAGACTTTAAAAGAAATGAGTACAGCAAAGAATTAACAAAAGATATCAAAGGTAAAAAAATAGGAATACCTAAAGAATATAGAGTTGATGGTATGCCAAAGGAAATAGAGGACCTGTGGAAAAAAGGCATTGAATATGCAAAAGATTGTGGTGCTGAGATAATCGATATATCTCTACCTCATACCAATTATGCACTACCAACTTATTATATCGTAGCACCAGCAGAGGCCTCATCTAATTTGGCTAGATACGATGGTGTTAAATATGGTTTTAGAGCTGAAGGAGAAAATCTTATTGATATGTATGAAAAAACTAGATCTGAAGGATTTGGTGCTGAAGTTCAAAGAAGAATAATGATTGGAACTTATGTTTTGTCTTCAGGATATTATGATGCTTATTATCTTAAAGCTCAAAAGGTAAGAAAACTAATTAAAAATGATTTTGATGAAGCTTATAAAAAAGTAGATGCAATTCTAACCCCATCAACTCCAAGTTCAGCATTTAAAATTGGCGAAAAAACAAATGATCCAGTTTCAATGTATTTAAATGATATCTTTACTGTTCCTGTAAATTTAGCGGGTTTACCAGGAATTTCTATACCTGCAGGCCATGATGCTAAAGGATATCCATTAGGATTACAGATAATTGGTAAAGCTTTTGATGAACAAAATATTTTAAACATTGCATATGCTATGGAAGAAAAAATTAATTTTAAAAACAATATTAGTGATTGGTGGATTTAGTGAGTAAGAACAAATCTGAATATCTAATTAATAGACATGATAATCAATATGAAGTTGTCATTGGTTTAGAAGTTCATGCACAAGTTACATCGGAGTCAAAATTATTCTCAACGTCTGCGACAAAATTTGGAGCTGAGCCAAATACTCAAGTAAGTTTAGTTGATGCAGCATTTCCAGGAATGTTGCCGGTAATAAACGAATATTGCGTAAAACAAGCTATTAAAACAGGAATTGGTTTAAAAGCTAAAATTAATAAGAGATCTGTCTTTGATAGAAAAAATTATTTTTATGCAGACTTACCTCAGGGGTATCAAATCTCACAATTCAAAGATCCGATTGTAGGTGAGGGTAAAGTAATACTTGATATGCCAGATGGTCAAAAAGAGGTAGGTATAGAAAGATTACATTTGGAGCAAGATGCCGGTAAAAGTATTCATGATTTAGATCCTAAAAATACTTTTGTAGATTTAAATAGATCAGGTGTTGCTTTAATGGAAATCGTAAGTAAACCTGACCTAAGGTCTCCAGATGAAGTAAATGCATATATTAAGAAATTAAGATCTATAATGAGATATTTAGGTACCTGCGATGGAAACATGCAGGAAGGATCTTTGAGAGCCGATGTAAATGTATCTGTTAGAAAAAAAGGTTCTAAAGAGTTTGGAACCAGATGTGAGATCAAAAATGTTAACTCAATAAAGTTCATGCAGATGGCAATTGAATACGAGGCTAATAGACAAGTTGATTTAATTGAGGATGGTCAAACAATTGATCAAGAAACAAGACTTTTTGATACTAAAAAGAATGAAACTAGATCAATGAGATCAAAAGAGGATGCTCATGATTATAGATATTTTCCAGATCCAGACTTGTTGCCATTAGAAGTTTCAGATGATTTTATTGAAAAATTAAAATCAGAAATTCCAGAGCTACCAGATGAAAAGAAAAAAAGATTTATAGAAAAATTCAAACTATCATCTTACGAAGCAAACATTTTAGTTTCTGATATTGAAACATCAAATTATTTTGAAAATGTAATTAAGAAATCGGATGTAAAACTTGCAACAAATTGGATAATAGGAGAATTATTTGCAGCCTTAAATGAAAAAAATTTAGAAATAACTGAAAGCCCTATAAGCGCAGGCAACTTATCAAAATTAATTAATTTAATTAAAGACGGAACAATTTCTGGAAAAATAGCAAAAACAGTTTTTGAACAAATGATGGAAGGTGACAAAGATCCTCAAAAAATTGTTGAAGAAAAAGGTTTAAAACAAGAAAGCGATCCAAAAGCACTCGAGGCACTGATAGACAAGGTTATTGATGATAACAGGGATAAAGCTACTGAGTATAAATCAGGTAAAGTTAAATTATTTGGTTTCTTTGTAGGCCAAGTAATGAAAGTTTCTGGTGGAAAAGCAAACCCTCAATTAGTCAATGAGATTTTAAAGAAAAAACTTTAGAATTTATGGGTTCAGACCTAAATATAACTAAAGAACTCCAAGAGTATATTTTAAGTCATGGATTTAATTTACATCCTGTCCAAAAGGAAATAATTGATTATAACGCATCTCTTGGTGATATTAAAAGAATGCAAATATCAATTTCACAAAGTCAATTTCTGCATTTAATTATAAAAATTTCAAATATCAAAAAAGTTTTAGAGATAGGTACATTTACAGGATTAAGTACGTTATCTATGGCTTTGGCATTATCAAATGATGGCAAAATAATTGCTTTAGATAAAAATGAAGAAACTAATAAAGTTGCACTAGATTTTTTTAAAAAAGCTAATCAAGACCATAAAATAAAAACATTAATTAAACCTGCTTTAGAAAGTTTAGATGAAATTAAAAATGAGAAGTTTGATTTAGTTTTTATCGATGCTGATAAAATGAATTATATTGAATACTATGAACGTTCTTTAGAATTATTGAACAAAAAGGGTCTAGTAATCATTGATAATGTTTTATGGTATGGAGAAGTTGTTAATGAAAACAATACTGATAAATTTACTAAAAATATTAAAGATTTTAATAATCATATTTCAAAGGATACAAGGGTTGAAAAATTAATAATTCCTCTAGGAGATGGAATGACAGTTTGTAGAAAATTATAATGTTTGAAGTAATTGGTTTTTATAGATTTGTTAAAATTTCTTATCTAAAGAAAAATCAAAAAGTTTTATTAGAAACTTTAAAAAAGAAAAATATTAGAGGTACAATAATTATATCCAAAGAAGGTGTAAATGGAACTATCTCTGGTAAAGCTGCAGATATTAAATTTACAATTAACAATTTAAAAAGAGCCCTTAAATTTAAAGAATTTAACAGCAGTAATGTCTCTAAAAGCTCATTCCAACCATTTCAAAAACCTAAAGTGAAAATTAAAAACGAGGTTGTTCCTATGAACTTAATTTTAAATAAAAGAATAAAAAAAAAAGATAGCCATGTAGATCCAATCAAATGGAATAAGCTGATTAAAGAAAAGGATACTGTTCTCATAGATGCGAGAAAACCATTTGAATACGATGTAGGAACTTTTAAGGGAGCAATCAATCCTGATGTTGATAACTTTAGAGATTTTCCAAAATATTTAAAAAAATTAAAAAAAAATCAACCTATAGCTATGTTTTGTACTGGTGGAATTCGTTGTGAAAAGGCATCTGTATATTTGGAGAATAAAGGGTTTAATAACATTTATCAGTTAAATGGTGGAATTTTAAATTATCTTAAAAAGACAAATAAGAAAAAAAGTTTGTGGAAAGGTGAATGCTTTGTTTTTGATAACAGGATTAGTTTAAAACATGGTCTAAAAGTTGGTTCATACTCAATGTGCAGTGGTTGCAGGAAGCCTGTATCTCGTAAGGATAAAAAATCAAAAAAATATGAAGAGGGTGTTTCATGTCCAAATTGTCACGATAATCTAACAGATCATCAAAAATCAAGATTTAGAATGAGACAAAAACAAATTAATCTTGCTAAAGAAGCAGGAAAAAGACATATCTTCCAAAAAGAGTATTAAAAAATCTTTAATTAATGAATTTATTAAAAGATGAAATTTCGTTGTTAGTAAGAAAACTTGCTGTACCAGCAAGTGTAGGAACCTTATTCCAAACACTTTACACAATCGTAGATACTTTTTATGCAGGAAAAATATCTCCTGAAGCATTATCTGCTTTGAGTAAGTCTTTTCCGATATATTTTTTAATTATTGCAACTTCTATTGGGGTTACAGTAGCTGGAACATCTTTAATAGGAAGTAGTATTGGAGAAAAAAACGAAAAAAACGTTTTAAGTTATTTTGGAAATGTCATCATTTATGCAATTATTATTTCTGTACTTGTATCAATTTTAGGCTTTGCTTTTGGTGAAAAGATATTCTTATTAATGAATTCCTCTCAAGAAGTAACAATTCTTGGACTCGAATATATAAATGTAATTTTTTTAGGTGCGATATTATTTATTTTAGTAGTAGCTTTAAATTCATTTTTACACGCAGAAGGAGATACTAAAACTTACAGAAATGTTTTAATATTTTCTTTTTTCTTAAACATTATTTTAAATCCAATTTTTATATTTGGTTTTTTATTTATACCACCATTAGGAATAACAGGTATTGGGATAGCAACTATAATTGCTCAATTTGTATCTTTGTTGGTTATTTTGATAAAAATATTAAACAATCAAAGAATTAAACAAATAACTGTAGACCATTTCAAAGCTAAATTTTTTTTCTTAAAAAATATTTTTTTTCAATCAATGCCAATTACAATTGCCATATTAGGGTATTCTATTGCTGCAACAATTGTTTTTACATATGTTGGGTTATTTGGTGAATATGCTGTAGCAGGGTATGGATCTGCCACAAGAATTGAGCAAGTAGTTTTGTTACCAATATTAGGAATTAATACAGCAATAATTTCTATAATAGCGCAAAATATTGGAGCAAAATATTACGATAGAGTGGAGCAATCCTATTTTACCTCAATAAAATACGGTCTATTTATAATGTTAATCGCTGGTGTAGTTATTTTTATAAGTGCTGACATTGTTCCTAAATTCTTTTCTTCAAATCCAGATGTAATTATGCATGGCTCGATGTACCTTAAGATTTCTGCATTTATTTTACCTGCTTATCCAATATTTTTCTTATCCAATGGATTTTTTATGGCTTTAAAAAAATCTGAAAAAGCAATGGTGAATAATATTGCCAGAAATGTTTTAGTACCAGTTTTATCTTTTTATATTGCAAAGTATTTAAATGCAGATTTTAAAACTTTTTTTTATATTTGGGCTATCTTTCAATGGTTGATATCATTGATGTTAATATTTTATGTTAAATATTATATTAAACATAAATTAGCTAATATTTAATATTTTTTAAATATGTTTTTTACAAAAAGGAAAGCGATAATTTTAATTATAATATGCTCGTTATTTTTTATTCTTACATATAATGATGTTAAGTCCGAAGAGATAAAAGAAATTTCTGGAAATGCTCAAATTATTGATGGTGATACAATAAAAATAAATTCAAAAAAAATAAGATTGTATGGAATTGATGCACCTGAATTCAAGCAAATGTGTAAAAAACCTTATTTAACAATAATTTTTTTTACTTTTACTAAAGATTATCCATGTGGAAAAATTTCAACACAAAAATTACAAAAAAAAATAAATAACCAAGTAATAACTTGTAAAATTTTGGACATTGACAGATATAAACGATTAATTGGAGAGTGCTATAAAAGAAATTTAAATCTGAATTCTTGGCTAGTTTCAAACGGTTATGCAGTAGCTTATAGAAAATACTCAAAAAAATATATATCAAACGAAATTAATGCTAAAAATGAAAAAAAAGGCCTTTGGCAAGGTAAATTTGAAATGCCATGGGATTTTAGAAGAAAAAAATAAGTTTATAATCTTGAAGCACAGTCTTCAATCCAAGAACAAAGATGTTCAGCAAAAGATCTTCTAACAAACAGATTTAAAATATTTTCATCTTTATGGTGCAGAATTACATCTATATGATTTAAAACTGTCTGAGTTGTTGATCCTTTTTTTTCTTTAAATTCATTAAAATTAAAGGGAGATCCTGCTGAAAAGATTTCATAGACATCTTCACCTTTAAGTTCTAATTGAACAAATTGATCTGTTACATCTATAACAGCACCTAAATTTGTTTTTGAAATACTATTAAATAAAATTTCATATAGATCGGATTTGTTAGTGTCTTTACTTGCCAGCTCATTTGAGATTATCATCCATTCGTCTGGACTAAGCCATATTGCTGTTAATTTATCACTCGTTGTTGAAGTATTTGCTTCTGTAGGCAAGATCATATTAAGATTTTTACCAACATTTGTTAAAAATTCTCTTTTTTTACCTCTCAAATTAATTTTTATTACTGGAGAGATTTCTTTTACAGAAATACTTTCTTGTTTAATTTCATTTTTAATAACTGAATTATAGTTAAGCATTTAACCTCTCATTTTTCTCATCATAAAACACTGGATTCGCAACAGTGACATTAATATTTTTATTTTCCATGGGCACAAAAAGTTTTTTTCCCATCATATCTTTTCCACCTCTAACTACCGCAAGGGCTATTGATTTCTTTAGGTTTGGACTGAAATAACTTGATGTTACATGTCCGAGCATTTCAACCGGACTTTGATTTAACTCAGAAACTATTTGTGCTCCTTCTTCTAAAACAATATTTGGATCATCAGTTAATAAACCTACTAATTGCTTTCTATCTTCTCTCATTGTATCAGATCTATAAAGAGATCTTTTTCCTATGAAATCGTATTTCTTCTTGCTTACTATCCAATCCATTTGAAGATCGATAGGAGTCATTGTTCCATCTGTATCTTGACCAACAATGATAAAACCTTTTTCTGCCCTTAATAAGTGCATTGTCTCAGTTCCATAAGGAGTAATGTTAAACTCTTGACCTGCTTCAATGCATTTTTCCCATAAATCTTTTCCATAACTTGCTTGAACATTGATTTCGTAGCTATGTTCTCCAGTAAAACTGATTCTCATTATTCTGCATTGTATATTATCAATATTAGCCTTCTTGAATGACATGTGAGGAAAATTTTCATCTGACAAATCTAAATCAGGAATTATTTTTTTAAGAATTTTTTTACTATTAGGTCCGCATAAACTAGCTGTAGCATAATGATCTGTAACAGAGGTTAAGTAAACATCAAGCTCAGGCCATTCTGTTTGAAGATAATCTTCAAGTTTACCTAAAACATTTGCAGCACCACCAGTTGTTGTGGTCATGATGTAATGATTTTCATCTAATCTAGTTGTAACTCCATCATCATAAACCATTCCATCTTCATTTAGCATTAGGCCATACCTACATTTTCCTATAGCTAATTTTGACCAAGCATTTGTATAAACCCTATTTAAGAATTCAGAAGCATCACTTCCTTGAATATCAATTTTACCAAGAGTAGAAGCATCTAATATACCAGCACTTTCTCTAGCAGCTTTACTTTCTCTTTGAACTGCTTGATGCATAGTTTCTCCGTTAATAGGGTAGTACCATGCTCTCTTCCATTGACCGACATTTTCAAATTCAGCTTTATTTTCAATATGCCAATCATTCATTGGCGTTCTTCTAAAAATATCAAAAAACTTTCCTACATTTCGACCTACAATAGTTCCAAATGTTAATGGTGTGTAAGGAGGTCTAAATGTAGTAGTTCCTAATTCTCCCATTTTAACGCCGGCAGTATCTGCAATTATTCCTAACGCATGCATATTTCCTAGTTTACCTTGATCAGTTCCCATACCGGTAGTCGTGTATCTTTTAACATGCTCAATAGATCTAAAACCTTCTCTTAATGCTAATTTTATATCTTTAGCAGTTGCATCGTTTTGATAATCTACAAATGGTTTAGTTTTGCCTAAAGGTTTATCGGAAGGTAGTAACCAAATATTTCTTTTTGAATTTTCCTGATCAATCTCAACTTTAATACTATCCAAATCTGTTTCATTAATATTTAGAGTATCTTTAAGCTTTTGATTTAAATTTTTAATGATTTCATCAATTTTAAAATCTCCACCACAAGATCCTACACTTATTTGTTCAGATGTATTCTGATTTGGTAAGAAAACTTTTTTTTCTTCATCAAATTTAAGTTTGCTTCCTGATTGTGTATATAAATGTACAGCAGGTGTCCAGCCACCAGCAACTCCTAAGCAATCACACGAAATAGAAATTTTATTTCCAGTAACTGAAGTACCATCATTAGATAGTTTCATTATTGAAATACTATTCAATCTTT
>CACJBA010000021.1 GCA_902591535.1 uncultured Pelagibacteraceae bacterium
CTTTCAAAACTTGTTCTATTATCTTTAACTAATCTGTAAGGCTGAAGAACATAGGATCTTATTTGATGACCCCAACCTATTTCAGCTTTGTTATTTTCTGTATTTTGATTCTTATCTTCACGTTTCTTAATTTCAAAATCATACAACCTAGCTTTCAACATATTCATACAAGTTTCTTTATTTTTGTGTTGTGATCTTTCATTTTGACATTGAACAACAATTTTTGAAGGTATATGAGTAATTCTAACAGCACTGTCTGTTGTATTAACATGCTGTCCTCCAGCACCACTTGAACGATAAGTATCGATTCTTAAATCTTTGTCCAAAATTTCTATATTAATATTTTCGTCAACTACTGGGTAAATCCAAATACTTGCAAAACTTGTATGTCTTCTTGCGCCAGAATCAAATGGTGATATGCGAACTAATCTATGTATCCCTGATTCCTTTTTTAACCAACCAAAAACGTAATCTCCTTCAATTTTAATTGTTGCTGATTTTATTCCTGCTTCATCACCTTTATGCTCACTAATTAAACTTGATTTAAAATTTTTTTTGTCTGACCATTTTAAATACATTCTTCTAAGCATATCTGCCCAATCCTGACTCTCTGTACCACCAGCTCCAGCATGGATTTCAACATAACAATCTAGGGTGTCTGCTTCATTTGAAAGAAAACATTTTATTTCATTCTTTTTAACTTCTTTTTTTAATTCTTTAATATTTTGTAGTGTTTCATTTTGAACAATAATATTTTTCTCCTCTAAGGCCAATTGATTTAAGTCATCGATGTCTTTTAATTTTTCAATAGTTCCATTTAAAGAGTTTATTAAATTCTCATATAACCTTTTCTCTTTAATAACTTTTTGTGAGTTATTTTTATCTTGCCAAAAATTGGCTTCTAACATTTTTGAATTTAGAGATTCAAGTTTCGATTGGATATTGTTTTCTTCAAAGATACTCCTTAATTCGGTAATTAATTTTATTTATTTCCTCTTTATAATTTTGAAAATTATCATCCATTAATAAAACTTTAATATATTATTTGTGTTGAATCTATCTGAATTTGAATGAAGAATTTTTCCATCTTTTACATTACTTTTTTTGAATACTTCAATAATTGTATTTTTTGAGGTAAATTTAGCTTTTTGGCCTGTATTAGAATCTACCACCATCATAATAGTGCCTTTAGAGGCTTTGAAAGGTCTCGTTTCTGATTTTTTTATCGCGCTCTTAATAAAGCTTTTAAATATTGGAAGTGCTGTTTTAGATCCAGTTTCATATTTTCCTAATGGCTGAGGGTTATCATTACCTACATAAACACCTACTAATAAATTTGATGTAAAACCTATAAACCAAGTATCTGTGTTTTTATTTGTTGTACCAGTTTTACCAGCAATATTTAATTTTAAGTCCCTAAGTTTTTTAGCTGTTCCTCTTTGAACAACACCTTCAAGAATAGAAGTCATTTGATAAGCAGTTTCAGGAGAAAAAATTTGTTTATAATTACTTTTAATTTTAGGAAAATCATTACTTAAATATGAAATTTGATTACAATCTAGACATTTTCTTTGATTATTATTGTAAATAGTTGTTCCTTCACTATCTTGAATCCTGTCAATTAAAACTGGTTCTACAAGCTTTCCACCATTTACAAAAGCTGAGTATGCTGAGGTAAGTTTTAGCAATGTAGTTTCTTCAGATCCTAATGATATAGATAAAAGTTCTTCTGGATTTTCATAAATTTTAAGAATTTGAGAAAAATTAACAATTTTTTCAAGTCCTAAATTTTGTGCTATTCTTACAGTCATTAAATTTCTAGATTTTTCCAAACCAGTTCTTAAAGTTGAAGGTCCATAAAATTTTTTACCATAATTTTCAGGTTTCCACATTTTTAAATCTTCACCTTGGTCTAAGACAATAGGAGCATCTAGCACTAAAGAACTTGGAGAATAATTATTTTCTAGCGCCAAAGCGTAAACAAATGGTTTAAATGCTGAACCTGGTTGCCTCATAGCTTGTGTGGCTCTATTGAATTCACTTTTTTTAAAACTAAAACCACCACTTAAAGCTAAAACTCTACCAGTATAAGGATCCATTACAACAATTCCTCCATTTATTTTTGGTAACTGCTGTAAGCTATATTTGTTTTTTTCTAAATATTTTGCATAAATTATATCTCCTGGTTTAAGCAAATCCGCAAACTCTTTTTTTGTCCATGAAATATCTTTATATTCTATAATGCCTTCGAGATTATCTTCTGTTTCTATAATAGCTGAAAATTTATTAACCTCTTTAACAATTGCTAAGTACCAATTTATTGATTTTTCTAATTTAAATTTCTCTAAATTTTTATTCCAATTTTTATTTACAGCTTTATTTAATAAAACACCTCTCCAACCTTTTCTTTGATCATATGCAACTAATCCATTTCGTAAAGAAGCAGTTGCTTTTTTTTGAAACTCTAAATTTATAGGAGTATTAATATTAAAGCCTTTTTTATAAATTTCGTTATAACTAAATGTTTGAATTACATTCTTTCTTACATCTTCAACAAAATATTGAGCATCTTCTAAATAAATTTTTTTATTTTTATTTAAATTTATTTCCTCATTTTTAAGTTTATTGTACAAAGAAAAATTAATGTAATTATTTTCAAACATATTTTTTAAAACCAGGTTTCTTCTATATTTTGCAAGCTCAATATTTCTATAAGGATTGTATTTGCTTGGAGCTTTAGGCAATGCTGCTAACAAAGCGGCCTCAGTATGATTTAAATCTCTAATTGATTTATCAAAATATTCTAAACTTGCAGCCGCCACTCCATATGCACCACTGCCTAAATAAATTTGATTTAAATATAATTCTAGTATTCTCTCTTTTGTTAAAGCTCTTTCAATTCTAAAAGCTAGTATTGCCTCCTTTATTTTTCTATTTAAACTTATTTCATTGGACAATAAAAAATTTTTAGCTACTTGTTGCGTAATTGTAGAAGCACCTTCCAATCTTCTAGATGACAGAATATTTGAAATATTATTAATTAATGCTCTTACCACTCCTTTGGCATCTACACCTGGGTGAGAAAAAAAATTTTTATCTTCTGCTGATAAAAAAGCATTAATTACATTTTTTGGTATAGAATTGAAAGGAACAAATACTCTTTTTTCCTGAGAAAAATCTGCAACTAAATCTCCATTTCCTGAATACACTTTACTTGAAACCGGTGGCTTGTAATTTTTTAGAAACTTATAATCTGGTAAATCATTTGAATAATTCCACAAAATTCCAACTAATAAAATACTCGATAAAAGAACAAAAGATATTGAAACAACCAGAAAACTTTTAAAAAACTTGTTCATTTTAATTCCATTATATCTAGGAATTTGTTAAAGATATGGCATTAGAATTAAACAAAATTTATTAAAAACTAAAAATTAATGAAAATAAAAATCAAAATATTATGGAAAAGAATTTATATATTGATGCTACGCATCCCAATGAGACCAGAGTCGTTCTTAAATCAGGTGAAAATATCGAAGATTACGAGTACGAAGGTCTAAAAAATAACTTAATTAAAAATAATGTTTATTTAGGAAAAGTAAGCAGAATAGAACCTTCTCTACAAGCGGCATTCGTTGATTTTGGTAGAGAAAGACACGGTTTTTTATCTTTTAATGATATTCAATCAGATTATTACCAAATACCAAAAGCTGATCTAGAAAAGATAAAAGAGGAAGAGGAAAAGGCAAGAGAGGAACTGTCAAAACAAGTGGAAGCAAAAGAAGAGGAGAATATTGCAGAAGGAAAATTAGAAATAGACGATCCAATTGAAAAAATTGAAGAAGAAGATATTCAAGAAAAACAAATTATTGATGATAAAGAAAACCTGGTTGGAGAGCAACGAGTAGAAAAAAAGAAAGAAAATAAATTCAAATTTAAAAAATATAAAATTCAAGAAGTAATTAAACCAAATCAAGTAATTCTTGTTCAAGTATTGAAAGATGAGAGGGGTCAAAAAGGTGCAGCACTAAGTACTTTTATTTCAATAGCTGGAAAATATATTGTACTCATGCCAAATACTCCTAAAGGTGGAGGAATTTCTCGGAAAATTTTCAATCCTGCTGATAGAAAAAAAATTAGAACGATTTTAAATGACATAGAAATTCCAAAAGAAATGGGTTTAATTGTCAGAACCGCAGGTAGTAATAAAACTAAAAATGAAATAAATAATGATTTATCTTCTCTCATAAAAATTTGGGATCAAATAAAAGAGAACGCGATAAATTCTATTGCACCAGCATTAATTCATCAAGAAAGTGAAATTATTAAAAGAACATTAAGAGACATGTTTGATGAAAATACTAAAAACATAGTCGTTGAAGGAAATGATGGATACAAAAAAGCTCAATCATTTATGAAAACGATGATGCCTTCAAATGTGAAAAGAGTGAAGAAATATAGAGGTAAAGTTCCATTATTTATTGAGCAAAATATTGAACAAAAGTTAAATCAAATATTTGATTCGGAAGTTAAGCTTAAATCTGGTGGTTATTTAGTAATCAACCCAACAGAAGCTCTAGTTTCAATAGACATAAATTCAGGAAGTTCAATTAAAGGTAAAAATGTCGAGAGTACAGCTTTAGATACAAATATCGAAGCAGCTGAAGAAATTGCAAGACAAATAAAAATAAGAGATTTATCTGGTTTAATTATAATAGATTTCATTGATATGCTCAGTTATGGAAATCGTAGATTAGTTGAAAGAAAACTGAAAGAGAAATGTAGAGCTGATAGAGCAAGAATTCAAATTGGAAGAATAAGTAATTTTGGTCTTTTGGAAATGTCTAGGCAAAGATTAAGGGAAAGTGCTATAAAATGGAAAGTAACTTTAACAGATGAATCTTTTGCTCAAAAGTTACTTAAAATTGTAGAATTAAAAGCAATTTTAAACAAAGCCAAATTTGTAGAATTAAGAGTTTGCGAAAAAATCTCAGATTTTTTGAAAGAAAACTTTGTTGAAGATTTAACTTATTTTGAAAAAAAGAATAAAATGACTATAGATATAATTAGTGACAATACTTTAATTATTCCAGAATATATTATTAAAATACAAAATAAATCTAAGAAAACTCTAGAATTAATTGAATATTATGAAAAATTGAAAAATTTGGAAATACAAAATAAGGAAAGCAAGTTAGCAGAAAATAAAGAGAAGAAAAAAATTAATAAAAAAACTTTTAAAAAAAAAAGATATTATAAAAAAACTAAATAATTCCTTTTGATGGAGATGACGGATTACCCATTAAAATTTTATCTATTCTTCCAGATTTATAAGATTGTCTTCCTGCAATAACAGCATTTTTAAATGCAAGTGCCATTTCAAAAGGTTTTTTTGCTTTGGCAATTGCGGTATTAACCAGAACTCCGTCACATCCTAATTCCATTGCAATTGTAGCGTCTGATGCTTGACCTAAACCAGCATCAATAATTAATGGAAGTTTGGTTTGTTTTCTAATTATTTGAATATTAATTTTGTTTTGAATTCCTAGTCCTGATCCAATTGGTGCAGCTAAAGGCATAATAGCGTCAGCACCTGAATTTTCTAAACGCTTTGCCATTAAAGGATCGTCATTACAATAAACCATAACTTTAAATCCTTCTTTGGCAAGAACTTCTGTTGACTTCAAAGTTTCAATCATATCAGGAAATAAATTTTTTTTATCTCCTAAAACTTCTAATTTAACTAACTTCCAACCACCTATTTCTCTAGCTAATCTTAAAGTTCTTAAAGCTTCTTTTGAATTAAAACATCCAGCAGTATTGGGTAAATATGTAATTTTTTTTGGATCAATATAATCCATCAGTAAAGGCTTATTTTTATCTGAAATATTGACCCTTCTTACCGCAACTGTTACAATTTCTGCTCCTGAAAGTTTAATTGCTTTAGCACACTCTGACATACTATTATATTTTCCAGTGCCTACAATTAATCTGGAATTAAATTTTTTTTTCGCAATAATCAAACTATCTTTTTTCAAATTAACCGCCTCCAATAAAATGAACTATTTCAATTTTATCATTGTTATTTAATTTTATTTTATTAATTTTTTTTTTATCTATTATTTCTTCATTAAGCTCAATAGCTACTTTATTTAAAGGAATTTTTAGATTTTTTAACACTACAAAAAGGTAAGAATCTTGATTTATAGATTTGATTTTGCCATTTATTTTAATTTTTATTTTTTTTATTTTTTTCATCGTATATAAGTGCTGAATGAACAATAAAATAATTATTATTAATGGTCCAAATCTTAATCTATTAGGAGAAAGAGAACAATCACAATATGGATCAACAACGTATGAAAAACTTAAAGAAAATTGTTCTAAAAAAGGACAAGAAGTTGGTCTTGAAATAGATTTTGCTCAATCAAATATTGAGGGAGAATTGGTAAATATAATCCAAGATGCTAGGAAAAAATTTGATGGTATGATTATTAATGCTGCCGCATTCACTCATACTTCAGTAGCAATTAGAGATGCTCTAGATTTATTCAAAAAACCAATAATTGAGCTACACCTATCAAATATTTACAAAAGAGAGGAATTTAGACACAAATCATTAATAAGTGATGTTGTAACTGGAGGAATTTTTGGATTAGGTGCTGAAGGATATATTTTGGCCATAATTTCATTACAAAAGACTTTCCAAAATGAAAATAGATAAAAAAATAATTCAAGAATTAAGTGACTACTTAAAAGAATTTAATCTTACTGAAATAGAAATAACTGAAAAAGACACAAAAATTAAAGTTTCAAAAAATAATGTATCTATAAGTAATCAGCCACAAGTGGTTTCACATTCTCCTGCTACAACAAATGTAGCTTCTACTCCAGCTCAAAAGGTTATATCTGGAACTGAGATCACCTCTCCTATAATTGGGACTGCATATCATGCTCCAGAACCTGGAGCCAAAAAGTTTGTTGAGGTTGGAAAAAAAATTAAAAAAGGTGATACAATAATGATTGTTGAAGCAATGAAAACAATGAATCATGTTCCTTCAACAGCAGATGGTGTCGTAAAAGAAATTTGTGTTCAAGACGGCCAACCTGTAGAATTTGGTCAAACTATTATCATCCTAGAATAAATAATGTTTAAAAAAATTTTAATTGCAAACCGTGGGGAAATTGCAGTTAGAATTATTAGAGCATGTAAAGAATGGGGAATTTCTACTGTGGCTGTTCATTCAGATGTAGATAGAGAAAGCATGCATGTAAGAATGGCTGATGAAAGCGTATGCATTGGTTCTCATCAACCAGCAAACAGTTATTTAAATATACCAGCATTAATGTCGGCAATAGAACTAACAAATGCTGACGCTGTTCATCCTGGCTATGGTTTTCTCTCCGAAAATGCAAATTTTGCAAGAATTTTAGAAGAAAACAAAATTAATTTTATTGGAGCCTCATCAAAACATATTGAAATGATGGGTGATAAAATCCAAGCAAAAAGAATAGCTAAAGAAAATGGATTGCCTGTGATTGATGGGTCTGAAGGAGGTGTAAAAGATGTTTCAAAAGCAAAAGAACTTTGTAAAAAAATTGGTTTTCCTGTCTTAATCAAAGCTTCAGGCGGAGGTGGTGGTAAAGGTATGAAAATAGTTTATATGGAAGAAGAATTTGAAACGTTGTTTTCAACTGCAAAATCAGAAGCACAAAAATACTTTGGTAACGACGAAGTTTATATTGAAAAATTTTTTCAAAATCCAAGACATATTGAGGTTCAGATATTAGCTGGAAAAAATAGAGCAGTTCACCTTCATGAAAGAGATTGTTCGGTTCAAAGAAGACATCAAAAATTAATAGAGGAAACACCAAGTCCAGTTTTAAATGATGAAATAAGAAAAGATTTATTTGAAAGAACAGTAAAAATGGTAGCTAAAATAGGTTATATGGGAGCTGGGACAGTTGAGTTTATATATGAAGATGGGAAATTTTATTTCCTTGAAATGAATACAAGAGTTCAGGTTGAACATCCTGTAACCGAGATGGTTACAGGTGTTGATATAATCAAAGAGCAAATTTGGATTGCTTTTTCAGGTGAAACAGCTTTGAAACAAAGTGATATAAATCCTAGAGGACACGCGATCGAATGCAGAATAAATGCAGAAGATGCTAGTAAAAATTTCCAACCCTCTCCAGGAACAATAACAATGTGTCATCAACCCTCTGGATTTAGAACGAGAGTCGATGGAGCTATATTTCAAGGCTATAAAGTTACACCTTATTACGATAGCATGATATGTAAATTAATCTGTCATGGAAGAAATAGAACTGAAGCTATACAGAGAATGAATAGATCATTAGATGAATTTGTAATCGAGGGGATCACAACTACAATCCCGCTCCATAAAAAATTACTAAATCATAAAAAATTTATCAGTTCAGATTTTAATGTTAGTTGGCTTGATAAAGATAATATTGTTTAATAACAAGCGACTAACCAAACATCATAAACAGGATGATCAAATGGTGTTATTGATGGACTAGATGAAAACATCCAATCATTAAACACAAATACCTCATTATTATTTTTATCTGCTAAATCTTTTACTTGTAAATATGCTGTAATTTCAGGATTATCATCAAACTCAGAGTTTTTGCACTTTAAACTTTTTATTAATAAATTATTAAATTTTTTTGAATCACCGTTTTTTAACTTAACTAAAGTATTCTTAGAACTTATCTTATCTAAAATTTTTATATCTGTAAAAGATACTTCTGGAGTATTCTGTGAATAAGAATTAATCAGTGTGTTAAAATAAAAAAAACAAACTACTAAGATTAATTTATAATTATTCTTTCCAGCTAGAATATTTTTTTTTAATAGCATTTTTATTTTTGTTAGGATAATACGCTTTTTCTGTTCCAGTCAGATTTGGTTGATGGGGCTTTTGCCATTCATATTTTTCAAAAGTATGTTTATTTTCTATTCTATTAGGAGTAAAATGAATCCATGAATACCATTCAACTGGAATTTTTGATGCGTCAATCGTATTAGAATAAATGACCCATCTTTTTCCAGTTCTGCTTTCATAATATTTATTACCAAATTCATCTGAGCCAACAAGTTTCCCAAAGAAAATAGTTTTTAATCTTGTACCAAAAGTATCTTGATTCCACCAAATGAAAATTTTTTTAATAACTGTCAACATATTTTTTTTTTATTTATTCAATCAAAAATTGTAAAATTTAAATTAGACTAAAATATGAATAAGTATATAAATTAATTGATTCATTATTCAAACTAAAATTTAAACTGAGGTCAAATGGCAAAATATCTAGTTGAAACTTATTACACCTGTACTTTTAAAGTAAATCATTATTTAGAAGATATTAATGAAAAAGAATTAAAAAATTTAGAAAAAAGAGATGACGGAAAATTTGAAGTATTAGACGTTAAATTAGATAATAGAAAAACAAAAAATCTTGATCCTAATAATAATAAAGTTGTTGAAAACAAAAGTATTGAAATATCAGGTGAAAAAAACAACAATAGTTCGATTAATAATGAGAGAATCGTAACAAATATAAATAAAATTAACGATAAAAATAGTAAGAGATTTAGTATGCCTGATAGAAGAAAAGGCTATATTCAAAAAGCTACTATTGGTGATCATAAAGTTTATCTACATACAGGTGAATATGAAGATGGAAAAATTGGAGAAATATTTATAGATACCAGTAAAGAGGGAGAACTTGTTAAAGCTTTAATGAACAATTTTGCTATTGCTGTATCACTTGGACTTCAATATGGAGTACCATTAGATGAATTTATTAGTGCGTTTGTAGGTACAAAATTTGAACCTTCTGGGAAAGTTTATGGAAATGATAGAATTCTAAGTGCTACATCTATATTAGACTATATTTTCAGAGAATTAGCAATTTCATATCAAAATAGAGAAGACCTTGCACATACCCCTGCTATTGGCGGAAACGAAAATAATTTAGAAGAAAATAATTCAGAGGATCAGAGCCAATTATTAAAAATTGTAAAAGATATAACAAGTAAAGGTTTTGTTAGAAATAATTACAAAAAAAATCTTGTTGATCTTTCTGACGTAAAAATCAGCTTAAAAGGTAAAAAATAGATTTTATTTTTTATTTTTTACAGAAAGATTAAGTTCTTTCAATTGGTCTGCATTTACTTTCGAAGGTGCGTTCATCATTAAATCTTGAGCATTTTGATTCATTGGAAACATAGTAACTTCTCTAATATTCTTTTCATTAGCTAATAACATTACTATTCTGTCAATACCTGGGGCAATACCACCATGGGGTGGTGCACCATAACTTAAAGCATTAATCATTCCGCTAAACTTTTCATCAACTTGGCTATTATCATAGCCTGCAATAGAGAAAAGCTTATACATAAGCTCAGGTTTATGATTTCTTATTGCTCCTGAAGAAAGCTCAATTCCATTGCATACAATGTCATATTGATACGCAAGTATATCTAATGGGTTTTCAAAATTCTCTTCAGTTAAATCACCTTGAGGCATAGAAAAAGGATTGTGACTAAATTTAATTTTATTTGAAATCTCATCTCTCTCAAACATTGGGTAATCTACTATCCAGCAAAAAGCAAAAATATTATCATCAATGAGATCTAATTCTCTACCAATTTTATCTCTGGCCAAGGCTGTAATCTTTTCTAGTTCGCTTTGCTTACCACATGCCATAAAAATACTATCCCCCACTTCACATTTGGTAATTTTCATAATTTCCATTAATGAAACCTCTGAAAAAAATTTACCTATTGGTCCTTTTGCTGAAATAGTTTTATCTTGCTCTAAGGTAAAATAAGCTAAACCAGAAGCTCCTTCTTCCTTTGCCCACTTATCAATATTATCAAAAAAACTTCTAGGTTTATTTTTTGTATTTTTTGTAACAATACATCTGACTTTTGACCCTGATTTTACTAATTTTTTAAATATTTCAAATGATACATCTTTTCTATTAAAGACTTCAGTAATATCATTTATAACTAAAGGGTTTCTTAAGTCTGGTTTGTCGCTTCCATACTTAAGCATAGCCTCCTTATATGAAATTTTTGGAAATTTATCGTATAAAAGTTTTTTATTAGAAAAATTTTTAAATGTGTTTACCATCAATTTTTCAACAACATTAAAAACATCTTCTTGTTCAACAAAAGACATCTCTAAATCTAGCTGATAAAACTCACCTGGACTTCTATCGGCTCTTGCATCTTCATCTCTAAAGCATGGTGCTATTTGAAAATACTTATCGAACCCAGAAACCATAATTAATTGTTTAAATTGCTGTGGAGCTTGCGGCAAAGCATAAAACTTACCCGGATTTAGTCTGCTTGGAACTAAAAAATCTCTTGCACCCTCAGGACTTGACGAAGTTAAAATAGGCGTCTGAAATTCTAAAAAACCCAATTTTGTCATTTCATTTCTTATAAATGAAATTACCTTTGATCTTAAAATAATATTTTCATGAATTTTTTTTCTTCTTAAATCCAAAAATCTATACTTTAGTCTAATTTCTTCAGCGTATTCTTGATCACTAAAGACAGGCATAGGTAGTTCTTTACAAGTACCTAAAATTTTAAATCTATCTATAGCGACTTCAACTTCTCCTGTTTCTATCTCTTTATTTATAGTTTCATGAGAACGGTTAACAACTTTACCTTCAACTTTAATAACTGTTTCAAGTTGGGTCTTTTCTAATTCTAAGAAATATTGATTATCTTTATCAACAATACATTGAGTAATCCCATAATTATCTCTTAGATCTATAAATAATAAATTACCATGATCTCTTTTTTTATTTATCCATCCTGATAATGAAACAATTTTATCCACATCTTCTTTTCTTAATTCGTTACATTTATGTGTTCTATATTTGCTCAATTACTCTCCTAAAGCTTCTCTTATAATTTTAAAGTCGATTGGTTTCTTTCTTTTTAAACTAATTTTATCGATCTTATATATGAAATCAGATATTTTACCATAAGATCTATCTATTCTATTAATAATAAAATCAATCAGTTTTTTTTCTATAGATATTTGTCGATCAGAAAGATTCTTTAATATCAATGCATACATTAAATCATCCTCAGGTTTATTTATAAATGAAAGTAGAAAATTTTTTGATCTAGAATTAAGATCTTCTAATTTAAAATTAAAATCAACAATCGGCTTTGTAGATGTTACTATTAAGTATTTATTATCTTGTTCAGTAATATTTAATAAAGTAAAAAATAAATTTTCACTTACTTCTTCAGTCAAATCTTCAATGATTATATTTTCGTATATTTTGATTTTTTTTAAAAAATGATTGTCTATTTCATTACAACTTATTTTAATTCCTTTAAACTTTTGCTGAAATATATTTACTAAATGAGTTTTTCCAGAAAAATTATCTCCGATAATGTTTATAAAATTTTTTTCCCATTTGGGCCATTTATTTAAAAGTAAAAATGAATTTTCATTACTTTTTGAAACATAAAAATCTTGATCTTTAAAATTTTGATCATAATCGAAATTTAGTATTAGTTGATTTAAAGTCTTCATTTTACAATCCAAATTTTCTTATTAGTTTCAAATTCGTAGTTTAAATTTTTCATTGTCCGTAAAAATTTATTTCGTGATCCGTTAAAAACAATTTTATAAATATTATTTTTATTATCA
>CACJBA010000022.1 GCA_902591535.1 uncultured Pelagibacteraceae bacterium
TTTTTATAGGATTGTGCTAATTTAAATAACTTTTGATGACCTTGATGTAGTCCATCAAAATTACCTATTAAAACAATCGATCCTTTATGTTTTTTTAGAATATTAAAATTAGAGTAATGTTTTACCATTTTAAATCTGACTGAATAAAATTAACTATCACCTCGTATTCTTTTGCAACTTTTTCAATGCCTCTATTATTGATTTCATCTTTATGAATTCCATTAGAAATCAACAAGCAGTCATAATTTAAAAGATTTGCTCCTCTTATATCTGTGTTCAAATTATCACCAATTGCTAATATTTTTTTATTATTATTATTAATTGATTGATTATAAACTTCTGGATGAGGTTTTCCAAAATAAACTACTTGCCCACCCATTTTTTCAAAAACCATAGCAACCGAGCCTGCACACAACTCTCTGTTGTTTCCACGATCAACAATTAAATCTGGATTTGTGCAAATCATTTTTTTATTTAAATGGTTAGCAAATAAGTCTTTATAATAAGTCAAGTCTTTGTCAAAATCATCAAATAAACCAGTACACAATAAATACTCACTTTCTTTAATGTTCTCACTTTTGTTTTTTTCAAATAAATTAAATAAATCAAAATCTCTAGGTGGACCTATATGATAAAATTTTTTTGATAGAAAATTTTTTTTTAAATAACTTAGTGCTGCTTCTCCTGAAGTAAATACATGATCTCTTAAATCTTTATCCATACCCATTTTTTCTAAGAAATTTTTAACAGTTTCATTTGGTCTTGGCGCATTTGTTAAAAGTACAAAACTTTTATTTTTTTTAGAAAGTTCTTTAAGAACAGTTATTGCTTTTTCATGTAATTTAATCCCATTATGAATTACCCCCCACAAATCTATGTAGAAAAGATCATAATGATCAGCTATTGACTGCAGTCCTGTTAAATCTAATTTTTTAGTCATATTTTTAAGGTATAAACCATAAAATCTCTAATTTACTAGCTTTTTAATAGATCTGTATGAGACTCATCTTGAAATAGACAGCGAAATATCTATATGAAGCTCATATTTATAAAGATTTATTAAGGAGATATTATGAAATTTAAACCGTTACATGACAGAGTTTTAATTGAAGTACTGGATAGCAGTGAAAAAACTGCCGGTGGAATAATTATACCAGACTCAGCTCAAGAAAAACCTCAAGAAGGAAAAGTTGTTGCTGTAGGGGGCGGAGCAAAAACAGAAGATGGAAAGAAAATTCCAATGGATGTTAAAGTTGGAGACAAGGTTTTATTCGGTAAATGGTCTGGAACTGAAGTCAAAATAGATGGTAAAGAATATAGCATAATGAAAGAGTCAGACATTATGGGTATTTCAAGCAAGTAAATAATTAGTAAAGGAGAAATATAATGGCAAAAGTTGTTAAGTTTGATGCTGAAGCAAGAGCAGCAATGATTAGAGGTGTAAACATCTTAGCTGATACTGTTAAAGTAACTTTAGGTCCAAAGGGAAGAAATGTCGTAATGGATAAATCTTATGGTGCACCTAGAATTACAAAAGATGGTGTTTCTGTAGCTAAAGAAATAGACCTTGAAGATAAATTTGAAAACATGGGTGCACAAATGGTTAAAGAAGTTGCTAGTAAAACCAACGATGAAGCTGGTGATGGAACAACTACTGCAACTATTCTTGCACAAGCAATAGTTAAAGAAGGTGTGAAATATGTAACTGCTGGCATGAATCCTATGGATGTAAAAAGAGGAATTGATGCTGCTGTAGAAACAGTAAGAGATAGTTTAGTTGCATCTGCAAAAAAAGTAAAAGATAGTGACGAGATTGCTCAAGTTGGAACTATTTCATCAAATGGTGATAAAGAAATTGGAACCATGATTGCAAAAGCAATGCAAAAAGTTGGAAATGAAGGAGTAATTACTGTTGAAGAAAACAAAGGTATTGAAACTGAATTAGACGTAGTAGAAGGTATGCAATTTGACAGAGGATATCTATCACCATACTTCATCACAAACAGTGATAAAATGACTACAGAGTTAGAGAACCCATTCATTCTTTTACACGAAAAAAAATTAACTAACTTACAGCCAATGGTTCCTCTTTTAGAGGCTGTTGTTCAGGCTGGTAGACCACTAATGATAATTTCTGAGGATGTTGAAGGTGAGGCTTTGGCCACTTTAGTTGTGAACAAGCTAAGAGGTGGTTTGAAAGTTGTAGCTGTAAAAGCTCCAGGATTTGGTGATAGAAGAAAAGCTATGCTTGAAGACATTGCTATATTAACAGGAGGTCAAGTTATATCTGAAGACCTAGGTATCAAGCTTGAAAATGTTAAACTTGATGATCTTGGATCTTGTAAAAAAATAAAAGTTGATAAAGATAACAGCACTATAGTAAATGGTAGTGGTAAAAAATCTGATATTGAAGCTAGATGTGCTTCTATTAAACAACAAGTTGAAGAAACAACCTCAGACTATGATAGAGAGAAGCTTCAAGAAAGACTTGCGAAATTAGCTGGTGGAGTTGCAGTAATCAAGGTTGGTGGTGCAACAGAAGTTGAAGTTAAAGAAAGAAAAGATAGAGTTGAGGATGCCTTAAATGCTACTAGAGCTGCCGTTGAAGAAGGTATTGTAACCGGCGGTGGATGTGCTCTTCTTTATGCTGCTCAAGAGCTTGATAAAGTTAAAGCAAAAGGTGATGACCAGAAAGCTGGGGTGGATCTAGTAAGAAAAGCATTGGAAGCTCCAATTAGACAAATCACTAAAAACGCAGGTGTGGATGGCTCAGTAGTAGTTGGAAAACTATTAGAGCAAAAGAAAAAAACTCACGGTTACGATGCTCAAAGCGAAGAATATTGCGATATGTTTGCTAAAGGCATCATTGACCCAGTTAAAGTTGTAAGAACTGCTTTACAAGATGCTGCTTCAATTGCTGGATTATTAGTAACAACAGAAGCAATGATTGCTGACAAACCAGAAGAAAAAGATGCTGCTGGCGGAATGCCTGGTGGTATGCCTGGTGGAATGGGCGGCATGGGCGGAATGGGCGGAATGGGAATGTAATACCCAGCTCTCTAGAACAATATTTAAAAGGCCATCTCAAGATGGCCTTTTTTTTATGTGAAAATTAATTATGTCGAAAAGATATAGTGGAAAATCGTTTAAGGACTCTAGTGTTAAAAAAAAACCAAAATTAAGTTTTAAAGAAAAAAGAAAAGTTAAAAAAGATAAGCAAAAAAAGACTAATTAACGATAAATTTTTAAAATTATTCAAGCCAGTTATGACTTTTTTTGAGTTTTAATATCATTTTAAATATGTATAAGAGCCAGGATTTATGAGTAATAATATTAGGAACATCACAATCATAGCCCATGTCGATCATGGTAAAACTACTTTAATTGATAATCTAATGAAACAAAGTGGTTCATTTAGAGAGAATGAAGTTGTTGATGAAAGATTAATGGATTCAGGGGAGCTTGAAAAGGAGAGAGGAATTACAATTTTAGCAAAACCTGCTTCAATCAATTGGAATAATTCAAGAATAAATATTATCGATACTCCTGGCCACAGAGATTTTGCTGCTGAAGTCGAAAGAGTTTTAAGTATGGCAGATGGAGCTTTGCTATTAATTGACTCTGCAGAAGGTGTCATGCCTCAAACAAAATTTGTATTATCAAAAGCTCTTAAACAAGGATTAAAACCTATTGTTGTTATAAATAAATTGGACAAATCTGATCAACGAGCTAATGAAGTTTTAGATGAAACATTTGATTTATTTGTAAGCTTAGATGCAAATGAAGAACAATTAGATTTTCCAGTTTTATATGCAAGTGGAAGATCAGGTTGGGCAGACCATGAAGTTGATGGCCCTAGAAAGAATTTAAATCCTTTATTAGATTTAATTGTAGATCATGTTAACCCTGCAAAACTTGATAAAACCAAACCTTTTGCAATGTTGTCAACGCTACTTTATGCAGACAGTTTTTTAGGGAGAAGTTTAGTTGGGAGAATTACACAAGGAACTGCAAAAGCTAATCAATCTATTAAAGCAATAAATCTAAATGGTGTAAAAGTTGATGAAGGAAAATTAACTAAAATTTTTAGATATGAAGGTACAAAGAAAGTTCCCATAGAAGTCGGAGAGGCTGGAGATATTGTTGTTATTTCTGGATTAGAAAAAGCAAATGTTGCAGATACAATTTGTGACCTAGAAGTAGATAATCCTATTCCTGCAACTCCAATAGATCCGCCAACAATGTCTATTACTATAACAGTAAATACGTCACCATTAGCTGGAACTGAAGGTAAAAAACTTACCAGCACTCAAATAAGAGATAGATTAGTTCAAGAAGCACAAAATAATGTTGGAATTTCATTTACTGAAAATGAGGGAAAAGACTCTTTTGTTGTAAGTGGAAGAGGAGAATTAATGTTAGAGATTCTTTTAACTCAAATGAGAAGAGAAGGTTTTGAAATGACAGTTAGCCCACCAAAAGTTTTATATAAAACTGATGAAAGTGGAAATAAACTTGAGCCAATTGAAGAAATTACAATGGATCTTGATGAAGAACATTCGTCAAAAGTAATTGACTCAATGAATAGAAGAAAAGGCAAACTAATAGAATTAAAAGATACAGGAATAAATAAGAAAAGATTAATTTTTCATGCGCCAACTAGAGGTTTAATGGGATATACAAGTAGATTTCTTACACTTACAAAAGGAAATGGTGTGATTAATAGAATATTCCATAGCTATGGACCTTTCGAAGGTGAAATGGAAGGTAGAAGAAATGGTGCATTGATTTCGATGGAGCAAGGAAAAGCTGTCGCCTTTGCTATATTTAACTTACAAGCAAGAGGAGAAATGTTTGTAACCCATAACGACTCGGTTTACCCTGGAATGATTGTTGGTCTTTCTCCTAAACCTGGCGATATGATTATTAATGTTATGAAAGGTAAAAAACTAACAAACATGAGAACTCAAGGCACTGATGAAAATGTTGTGCTTACACCAGTCAGAAAGATGTCGATTGCGGAGCAATTGAGTATGCTTAATACTGACGAAGCGTTAGAAATTACACCTGATTCATGTAGATTACGAAAAGCTATATTAGATCCTCATGAAAGAAAAAAAAGTGAAAAGGCAATAGCAGCAGCCTAATCAAATATTTTATCAACTAAATATAATCCTAAAGCAACACAAGGACCTATACCAAACGCAAATAATAATGTTCCTACACCAACTGTACCGCCTAAGTACCAACCAACACTAACAGCAGAAATCTCTAAAGCTGCTCTTACAACAGCAATTGGTAATTTAGTTAGTTTTTGTAATCCTATCATTAATCCGTCTCTTGGACCTGCACCTAAATTTGAAACTAAATAAATTCCACCTCCAATTCCTACAGTGATCACTGAAATTATAGCTAAAATTAATTGATGAATATAATTAGATGGAGTTGGTACAAATTTTATACACAGATCAATCATAATTGCAATTATCAAAGCATTGAAAATTGTTCCCATGCCTGGTTTTTGACCAAGCGGTATCCACAAAACCAAAACCGCTAAACTTATTAAAAGAGTAATTGTACCAATACTTAAATTAATATTTAAAGAAATACCTTGGGCTAAAACACTCCACGGTGATGCACCTGTAAATGAAACAATTAACAAACCTTCCCCTAAACCAAATAAAGTTAAACCAAAACATAAAAAAAAGAACGTAGAAAATTTTGGTCTAAAATTATAAGGTTTATCAGAGCTCCATTTTACTTTTGGAATTTTTTTAATTTTTAAAAACATTTTAAATAATTTATTTATATTAAATACAAAGTCTACTAAAGTAACTATTAAATGAAAAAAATTACTATTATTTTGTCTCTTATATTTTTTTCGACTATTTCTTTAGCTCATGTAGGTCATTATAAAAAATTTAATAAAATTGAAATGGAAGTCTTAAGAAACGATGAAGTAATTGGATATAACAATTATTCTTTTAAAAGAGAAGGTGAAAAAACAACAGTAAAAAATCAATATAAATTTGTAGTAAAATTATTATCAGCAACAATATTTAAATTAGAGGGATATGGAGAAGAAATATATTTAGAGGATAATTTAATCTCTTTTCAATCAAAGACACTTCAAAATAAAAAAGAGAAATTTGTAAATTTAAAATTAAATAAAAAAAACAAAAAATTTGATATCGAAGGTTCTTCATATTCAGGTGAGGCATCTATAAAATATATAATTGGAAATTGGTGGAGTCACAAAATTTTACAGGCAGAAAGCCAAATAAGTCCTATTTCTGGAAGTATTAAAGAACAAATAGTTTCTTTTATTGGTAGGGAAAATATTACAATTAATGGAAAACAATATGAAACAGATCATTTTAAACTAAAATCTAAAGACATGACTCTTCCTGATGATAAAAAACTAAATTTTGATATTTGGCTTGATAAAAAAACTTCAGTTATAGTCAAAGTTACATATGAAAGAATGGGAAATTGGGAATATCGTTTAAAAAAGATTGAATAAATTTACTTATTTATTTTACTAAAAAGATCATTTGCACTTATCCATCCAGCTTCTACTCTGGGACCTACAAACCAGTCAGCACACACACCTAAATTCAATTTAGCATTCCAATAACTTTTAACTTTTAAAGGTCTAGAATTTGAGGAATATTTCCAACCATGATTTAATGAGAATAATATTTTTGTTTTTTGAATTCCACTTAGTTTAAAAAATTGATCAATTAATATTTTTGAATTTTTTTCTTTATTTTCTCTATTTTTATTAATCTTTTTGTTTGCCCATAAATTTGTGCTTTGCAAAGTCCATAGATCATTAGTGCTGTTAAATCTTTTTTTACTATTTTCTTTGGCGGCCCATCCTAAAATTTTATCATTAAATAAATAGCTAGATATATTTTTATTAGTTTTGTTTATTTCAATCATCACAGTTATATTTGCATCCATTTTAATTTTTTCTTTAATGAAAGATTCTTTAATAAATTTTTTTGACAATTTTCTTAATTGTGGGAAAGGGCATGTTAAAATTAATTTATCATAATATTTTGTTTTACTGTTTTGAAAATCTAATTTCCATTTATTATTTATAAATTCAATTTTCTGTACCTCATGTTGAAAATTACATAAAATATTTTTAATTAAATATTTGCTTATATCGTTATTACCTTTACGACCAATTACTTTAACATGATTTTTTTTCTCTTTTTTAATTTTATTTAGATAGATATGTTTTCCACCCCATTTTTTTAAAATTTTTTTTTTACATAATTTTTCAATAAATTTTTTAAATTGAATTGTTTTGGGAGAAATATATTGAGCGCCATGATCAAAACCTTTTGATTTTTTCAATCTTTTAAAAGACGATCTACCACCTGGGCCTCTGGCCTTATCATATATATGTACAGAATTTTTTTTACTTAACAGATTGGCGATTGTTGCTCCTGAAATTCCAGAGCCAATTACACAATAGTTACTCATTTTCCAGCAACTGTCATACCTTCTATCATCATAGTTGGTGAATTAGCCGAATATTCAAATTCTAGATCATTAGCTAAAATTATATTTTTAAACATATCCTTAAAATTACCTGCAATTGTAATTTCATTAACAGGATGTTTAAATTCTCCATCTTCAACTAAAAAACCAGTAGCGCCTACTGAATAGTCTCCCGTTACAAGGTTAGATCCGTGACCAATAGTTTCTGTAATGTAAAGACTTCTTGAGTTTTTTTTAATAAGATCCTCGTAACTAATGTTTCCATTTTCAAAGTATAGATTAGTAGTTCCACCACTTCTGCCGTTTGATTTCAAATTTAATTTTTTTCCATTGTATGTGTCTACAAGATAATTTTTAAGCACTCCATTTTCTACAAGTTGTAATGTTTTAGAGTTTACACCCTCTGAATCAAAATTTTGAGAACCCATTCCTTTAATTATATCTGGTTTATCAATTACACTGATTAATTTAGAGAAAACCTGCTGACCAATTTTATCTTTTAAGAATGAAGTGCCTCTGGCAATTGCAGAAGCAGATATTGCGCTTGCAAAAACACTCAACATTCCTTTTGAAATTCTTCTGTCAAAAATTATATTAATCCTTTCACTTCCAATTTTATTAGGGCTTAACTTTCTAATAGTTTGTTTGGCAGCTTTTACTCCAAGATCTGCTGGCTGCTTAATATCAGATAAATGACGTTTGCTAGAAAACTCATAATCTCTTTCCATGCTATTTTCATCTTTTGCAACAGTCACACAAGAGGCAGTAAATGAAGAAGTTTTATAACCATCACAAAAACCATCGCTATTAGCTAAGATAAAATTTGACTTATTTTCAGTAAAGCTGGATTCTGTATTTACAATTTGATTTTCCGCCGAAGCAGAGTCTTCAAGATCTTTTAAGTAATTAATTTTTTTATCGTTTTCAAATCTTGTCTCGTCACTCAAATTAAGGTTACTAATTTGCTTTGATAACAAATTTCTATCGGGCAAAGAATTAAATTCATCCTCTGGTGTAATTTTTGTTATTTCAAAACATTTTTCAATTAAGGTTTTTATATTTTCTTCTAATAAGTTTGACGAAGAAATTGAGGATTTTTTTTTACCCAAATAGGTTTCTATGCTTAAGGCTAATCCATCAGATCTATCTGAGGCTTCAAGAGATTTATTTCTAAAATTAACAGTTTCTGAAATTGAATGACCAACTGTAACACTTGCATCTGTTGCACCCATTTTTTTTGCTAAATCTAAACAATAAGAAGCTTTTGATTTTAGAAATTCTTGATCTTTAACCATAAATTAAAGTTTTGTTCCACCAACTGTCATTTTGTCAATTAAAATTGAGGGTTGAGCCACCCCCACAGGAACACCTTGACCAGCTTTTCCACAAGTTCCTATACCTGGGTCTAACATCATGTCGTTTCCTACCATCGATACTTCTTTAAGTATTGATGGCCCATCACCAATTAATGTTGCTCCTTTTATAGGAGACCCAATTCTACCGTTATTAATTTCGTATGCTTCTGTACAGTTAAATACAAATTTTCCTGAAGTTATATCTACTTGACCTCCTCCAAAACTTACTGCAAAAATACCTTTATCAACAGATTTAATCATTTCATCTTGAGTATGATTGCCACTTAACATCATTGTATTCCTCATTCTTGGCAATACGATGTGTCTATAATTTTCTCTTCTTCCAGATCCAGTAGATCTTGTGTTCATTAATCTTGCATTATGTCTGTCTTGCATGAAATTCTTTAGAATACCATTTTCAATTAATACTGTTCTTTCTGTAGGTGTTCCCTCATCATCAATTGTTAGACTTCCTCTTCTGTTATCTATCGTACCATCATCAACAATAGTTACTCCCTCGCTTGCAACTCTTTGGCCCACTAGATCATGAAAAGCCGATGTTTTTTTTCT
The DNA here is from genome assembly GCA_902591535.1 of uncultured Pelagibacteraceae bacterium. Classification (GTDB taxonomy): domain Bacteria; phylum Pseudomonadota; class Alphaproteobacteria; order Pelagibacterales; family Pelagibacteraceae; genus Pelagibacter. The sequence continues at coordinate 9,441 of CACJBA010000022.1, forward strand.
ATTAAAATCTCCTTCAAGGCCATGACCAATTGCTTCATGAATTAGAATGGCTGGCCAACCAGGACCTAGCACTACTTTCATTTCACCTGCAGGTGCTGGTTTGCTCTCTAAATTTATTGATGCAATTCTAAAGGCTTCTTCACAAACATTTTTCCAATTATCATTTTTTAAATAATCATCGTAAGATTGTCTGCCACCAATGCCATATACTCCTGTTTCTTTTCTTCCATTTTTTTCTAACATTACAGATACATTAAACCTAATTAATGGACGTACATCAGTAAGAGACTCTCCTCCTGATCTAATAATCTCAATTGATTTTTGCTCACCAGAAAAACTAGCTGTAACTTGTTTTACTGATCCATCTTTTTTTCTTAAAAAGTCATTTACTTTGTTTAAAACCTCTAATTTCGAATTTAACGTTTTTTGTTCAATTGGATTTATATCTTTATAAAATTTCTTATTAGATTTTGGTATTTCATGATTATATATGCCTTTAATAGATTTCAGAGTTGATTTAAGGTTTTCTGAAGAGCTTTTTAATGAGTCTTTTGATATTTCATTTGAGTAAGAATAAGCAACAACCTCATCCGAAATTGCTCTAAATCCAAATCCTAAATCAGAACTATAGTTTGAGCTCTTAATTTTATTATCATCTAATAAAATAGACTCTGATTTAGACTCCTCTAAATATAACTCACCATCATCACAGTTTTTTAATGTTTCAGATACTATTTTATCAGCATCTTGTCTTGTTAAGTCTGATTTATTAAAGAAATTACTCATTCACCTTAGATAGTGGTTTATCAACATTTTTCAACTGATCATTTTACACATGTACAATATAGTTTGAACCTATAATTATTATTATATGAAAGTATATTTTAACAACTCATGCAAAATCTGCAGATCAGAAATTAATCTATATAAAAAAGAAAATATTAAAGAAATTGACTGGGTAGACATAACAGACAATTCTGAAGCTGAAAAAGAAACTTTAAAAAATGATAAAGAATTATTGAGAAGATTACATGTTAAAGAAAATGGTAAAATTATTGAAGGAGCAGAAGCATTTCTTTTTGTTTGGAAAAAAATTCCGAAATATAAATTTTTATATAAATTTTTTAAACTACCAATAATTTTTACAATTTTTAAATATGGTTATGAAGCGATTGCATTTATTTTATATTTAAAAAATAAAAAACAGCTTAAAAGTTAAGCTAAAAAAAATATCATAAATTTACTTAGTAAAGACATAGATAAAATAAACATTATTAGAATAACAGAATACATCAGAGTAATAATTCTATTTCTTTTTCTTCTTAATCTTACAAAATTTTTATCATCTAAGTCAGATACATCTCTTTCTCCAACAACAGGATAGTCGTAGCTCCATCGCCATGTAGATTGACCTAATCTTGTATCTAAACTGTTAAAATATCTTATCCAAGCAAGAATATATTTCAAAATTATATATAGAATTACCATAGTAATTGTTCCGTAAAGCATGAACAATATTACTTAATTATCTTAGATAATTTAATTGATATTTTTGGCTCTTTTTCTTGCAATTAATTGAGTAAGCGCATCTACCATGGTGTCTGAAGCTTTAAATATTTCATTATTCTTAAACTCATGAGAAATATTTTTTTCAGGATTAGTCTTATCTTCAATAACAATTCCTTCATCTGGAGAATTATTTTTAATATAGATTAACAAAAGCCATTCATCATCCGAGGCTTCATCCCATTTAACAAATATTTCCCCTGTTTCAAACCTCCTATCAATACATCTAAAAATAGACATATGTCTTGTAATATGTCTTTTGTTTAGTTGAAAGACTAGACTGCTCGCACTTCTATAAAAACTTTCGAGAGCAAACTCGATTTTTTGTCTAGCTAAAGTGTATTCTTTTTCTTTTTGTAAAAGTGTTTCTCTATCTTCATCACCTTGAATTTTTACACCTAAGGCCTCTACTCTTTCTCTTATTTTTTGGTCTCTTATTATTCGATATTTTTCTTTTAATTTTTCAATTCTTTGTTGTAAACCAGCGTAATCTTCTCTTTTTTCTCTTAATGAAATTTTTTCTAATTTTTCTAATTCTTTAACCTCTCTAACTCTAAATTTTTCAATTTGCTTATCCAGCTTTAATTGTTGTAAAAACTTTTTCTGTTTTTCAGCTTGTTCAATCCTTAGAAGAGCCTGTTCTTTTCTTAAAAATAGTTTTATTTCTTTTGTTCTTTGTTTTTCAAGCCTAATTTCATCCTTTAAAGCTTGTTCTTTCAATTTAACTTTTAATTCTACTTCTTTTTGTTTTTCTTTTGCAATTTCAATTTTTTCTAATCTTTCCTTTTCTAGCTTTTCTAATTTTAGCCTTCTTGCTTCATCTTTTTTAAGAACTCTGTATTGAAAAATTGTATTTGCTATTTTATCAAAGAATGCTTGAATATATTTT
>CACJBA010000023.1 GCA_902591535.1 uncultured Pelagibacteraceae bacterium
AAATTTTCTTTAATTAATTTTAAATCTACATCTTTATCAAAATAAATTTTAAACAAATCACCAGAAACAACCATTGTCGCAGCTGGTTTATCCAAATCTTTATCAAGTATACTATTTATTCTGCCTAGTTTTTTTAGAGTAATTTCATTTGTATTAATAAAGTCTTTTTGATTTTTATTAATATTACTTATTGATACATCAATAAATGATCCTGGGCTTACATTTAGCTCATTTTTAAATGATCTAATTTCTGAAATAATATTGATAATATTTTCAACTTGTTTGGTGCTACTATCCCTATTTATTTCACCAGATAACCAATTTTTAAGCATCAAATAATCACTACCATCATTGTCAAATTTGTTTTTAAGCCAAATTTCTTCAGTAACAAAAGGAATAAAAGGATGTAGCAAAATCAAAATTTGTTTGAATACATAAGATGATACTTTTTTAACCTCTGCTTTAGCTTTTTCATCTTCTGAAAATAGTATTGTTTTAGATAGTTCTAAATACCAATCACAATATGAATGCCATGCAAATTGATAAGCATTTTTAGCTGCTTCATCAAATCTATAATCTTCAAGGTTTTTTTCTATCTTATTTTTGGTTTCGATTAGTTCTGAATAAATCCATTTGTTAATATTTACATTTAAACTAGGAACTTTATCTATATCTTTAAGATCACACTCATTAGTGATTAAAAAATTATTCGCATTCCATAATTTATTTAAAAAATTTCTATAACCTTTTACTCTATCTTCAGAAAGTTTAACATCTGTACCTGGTGAAGCCATTGATAACAAAGTAAATCTAAGTGCATCTGCACTATATTTTTCAATCAAATCTAAAGGATCAATTACATTACCTTTCGATTTAGACATTTTTTGTCCCTTCTCATCCCTAACTAATGCATGAACATAAATATCTTTAAAAGGTTCTTTATTTAAAAATTCAGTACCAAACATCATCATTCTAGCAACCCAGAAAAATATAATATCAAAACCTGTAACTAGTACTGATGTTGGATAAAATTTATCTACGTATGTTTTATCATCAGGCCAACCTAGTGTTGCAAAAGGCCATAAGCCGGATGAAAACCAGGTATCTAAAACATCTGGATCACGAGTTAGTTCAACATCTTTACCATAATGTTTTTTAGCTTGTTGTTTTGCATTGTCTTCATTTTCTGCAACAAAAATTTTTTCATCAGGACCATACCAAGCAGGTATTTGATGTCCCCACCAAAGCTGTCTTGAGATACACCATGGCTCAATATTATTCATCCATTGAAAGTAAGTTTTTGACCAATTCTCAGGAAAGAAGTTTGTTTTTTTTGCATTAACAACTTCTTTCGCTTTAACTGATAATTTACCAGCATCAGCAAACCATTGTTCCGTTAAAAAAGGTTCAATTATTGAATTAGATCTATCTCCATAAGGAACTTTATTTTTGATATTTTCTTCTTTTACGAAAAATTCCTTTTCTTTAAGTTCTTTTAAAATTTTTTTTCTAGCTTCAAACCTATCAAGACCTACATAATTTTCTGGAGCGTTATCGTTAATTTTACCTGCTTCAGTAAAAATATTTATTATTTCAAGATTATTTCTTTGACCAACATCATAATCATTGAAGTCATGGGCTGGTGTTATTTTTAATGCTCCTGTTCCTTGCTCAGGATCTGCATAGTCATCTTCAATAATTTTAATTTTTCTTCCAACAATTGGAATTTTGACTGTTTTACCAACAAAGGATTTAAATCGATCATCATTTGGGTTTACTGCAATCGCTGTATCGCCAAGCATTGTTTCGGGTCTTGTGGTTGCAATTGTAATAAATTCTTCAGTCTCATCTATTGGATATCTAATGTAATATATTTTAGAATTTACCTCTCTCTGATCTACTTCAAGATCAGAAATAGCTGTTTTTAAAACTGTATCCCAGTTAACTAATTTCTTATCTTTATAAATTAAACCTTTGTTATAAAGATCAACAAATACCTTAACAACTGATTTTGACAAATTCTCATCCATTGTAAAAGCATTTCTTGACCAATCACAGGAACATCCAAGTTTTTTTAATTGATTTATTATTATGTCACCATATTGATCTTTCCACTCCCATACTTTCTCAATAAACTTTTCTCTACCAATTTCATTTTTATCAATTTTTTCAGAAGTTAATTTTTTCTCAACTAAAGCCTGTGTAGCAATACCTGCATGATCAGTGCCAGGTTGCCATAAAGTTTCAAAATTATTCATTCTATGATAACGAACTAACAAATCTTGAATTGAATTATTTAATGCATGACCCATATGCAAACTTCCAGTTACATTTGGTGGAGGAATTACAATTGAGAATTTTTTTGAATTTTCTTTAGGTTTAAAAAGACCATTTTTCTCCCAATAAGAATAAATTCTATTTTCTACATCAGAATGTATATATTTATCGCTACTCATTGATTTTAAAGTTTATAATTTAATAATCTAAATTAACAATAATCAATTTGGATCGTTATTTAATAGACTAATAGAAAAAATTTATTATAAAAAGGCATCTGTAGCTATTAGCTAAAAATAAGATGGCAACGTGGCGGAATGGTTACGCAGAGGATTGCAAATCCTTGTATCCCGGTTCGATTCCGGGCGTTGCCTCCAAAAAAAATCTTGTTTTAGTTATAAAAAAAAGTAAGTTTGCTTTTTTACATTCCTCGGTAGCTCAGTTGGTAGAGCAGTTGACTGTTAATCAATTGGTCGCAGGTTCGAGTCCTGCCCGAGGAGCCAAAAAAAATAATTAACAGTTTAAAAATTAACTTGGGGTCAGATATAAATTAATTTTAAACTGCTTTTGATATTCCTGATCCTGAAATTTGTAAGGATTTATTAAACTTTAATTTTTGATCAGCATTAAGCTCTGAATATAATTTTACCAAAAAATTATAATTAACATTCATGTGACCTTCTTGAGATTTTTCTAGATTTACTAAATATTCTGAAAAATCTTCAAAAAAATAATTAATTGGTACTTTTAAATAATTCGCAAGTTGAAGTAATCTAATTGAACTTACTCCATTAGTACCTTTCTCATATTTTTGTATTTGTTGGAATGTTACATTAATTGCTTTTGCAACTTTAGTCTGTGTCAAACCTAAAGCTAATCTTCTTAGCTTAAGCTTATTGCCTAAGTGTTTATTGAAATTATCTTCCATTAAGACCCCTCTTAATTAAATTTTATAAAGTCTATTCAACCTATTTATTAATGTTACTGCAATAGAAAAATTTATTTTTTTCTTAAATAATTTGAAATAATCAAAACACTGTCAAGCATTAGTTCAATACAAAATAAACATATTTAGATTGAATTAGTTTAAATTTATTGCATTAAATTTATATATTTTTATAGTATTTGACTTAAAAACAGCTTAGTCCTATCGCTCTTCGGATTGGCAAAAAACTCCTTAGTTTCTGCTCTTTCAACAATCATTCCCTCATCCATAAAAATAACCTCATCTGCAACTTCTTTAGCAAATCCCATCTCATGGGTTACAACTATCATTGTCATACCCGCTTTTGCTAAATTAACCATAGCATCCAAAACCTCTTTAATCATTTCAGGGTCTAAAGCTGATGTTGGTTCGTCAAATAACATAATTTTTGGCTCCATGCATAGAGCTCTAGCAATAGCACATCTCTGTTGTTGGCCACCTGATAATTGTCCAGGGTATTTGTTCGCTTGATCTGCAATTTGTACTTTCTCCAAATGTTGTATCGCTAATTCCTCAGCATCTTTTTTTGGCATTTTTTTTACCCAAATTGGTGCCAAAGTACAGTTATCTAAAATAGAAAGATGTGGAAATAAATTAAATTGCTGAAATACCATTCCAACTTCAGCTCTAATTTTTTCAATATCTTTTGTATCTTCTGTTAATTCATTTCCATCTACAATTATTGAACCCTTTTGATGTTCCTCTAATCTGTTTATGCATCTAATTAGAGTTGATTTTCCTGAACCTGATGGACCACAAACGACGATTTTTTTATTTTTTTCAACCTCTAAATTTATGTCTTTTAAAACCTGGAAATCACCAAACCATTTATTCATTTCAGTGATTTGTATTATTTTATCTGACATTATCTTTCCGTTTTATATTTTTGTTCTAAATTATAACTATATTTACTCATTGCATAGCAAATAATAAAAAATAAAACTGATGCAAATACATAACCTTCCATCGCAAATCCGAGCCACTCTGGATTAGTTTTGGCTAGATTAAGCATTCCAACTATTTCTAAAAGTCCTACAACAAATATCAAAGGCGTATCTTTTACAAGGGCTAAAAAAGTATTAGCAATTCCCGGTATTACAAGCTTGAGTGCCTGTGGTAAAATCACAAGAATATGCATCTTCCAATAACCCATTCCTAAAGATTTAGCAGCATCGTATTGACCTCTAGGTAATGCTTGCAAACCACCTCTAATAACCTCAGCAACATAAGCAGCTTCAAATAATGAGATTGCAATAATTACCCTCACTAATTTGTCTATAAACATATCCTCAGGCAAAAACATTGGAAACATTACTGAGGACATAAATAATACTGTAATCAATGGAACGCCTCTCCAAAATTCAATCATTCCTATTGAAAAATATTTAATTATTGGAAAATCAGATCTTCTGCCCAAAGACAAAAACAAACCTATAGGAAAACAGAAAATCAAACAAAAAAATGAAACTATAAAAGTTAAAGATAAACCTCCCCAAGCGCCTGTTTCTACCCACTCTAATGCTTCTAATTTACCAAGTTCAATAAGCTCCTCATAAAAAAATACATATTTTAGCAATATATAGAGCGTGATTGGAACTATAATAAAATAGTACATTTTAAATTTTGAAGGAATAAAAAAACCAATTATAATTGAAATTACAGCTGCGATAATTCCATATGAGAAATCAAAAAATATAGGACCGCCTGATATAAAAAAGAAAATAAAGAAAAAAGCTATTACAGGATAAATAACTACATAATAAAGAGTCAAATATTTTTTAAATTTTTCTGTAGCAAAGAAACCAATAGTACCAAGAAAAGCTAAAGCTATAAAAGATAGGTTTATACGCCACTGCTCAGCATTTGGGTACATTCCATACATAAATCTGTTAAACCAAATTTTAATATAAGTCCAACAAGCGCCACTACCTGTGCAAACATCTTTTGAATCTCCAGCAATATTTGCATCTAAAATAAACCAACTTAATAATGGTGGTAGTGATTTAATGATCACGAATACAATTAATAATGATAAAAAAGCATTAAAATTGTTGGTATTGATATTTTTATTAACTTTATCTAAAAACTTTAACCCTGAATAATCAATTCTAATTAAATGAAGTCCTATGAAACCTAAAATTAATGGTAAAAAGAAACTAATTGTTCCAGGTAAAAAAGAAATTAAATCTTTATTAAAAAATGAATTTAAGAAAACTATAAATATACTTAGTGCAACTAAAAATACACCTGTATATAGATAAGTACTAAGATTATTTTTATCTGGTTGTAAAAAATTTAGTTTATTCATTATTTTTCTTTAATTGCTATTTTTTTATTGTACCAATTCATAAATATTGAAATTGATATACTTAAAGATAAATAAGTTAACATTGTTATAGAAACAATTTCTATCGCTCTACCAGTCTGCATTAATGCAGTTCCTGCAAATACTAGAACTAAATCAGGATAAGCAATTGCAGCTGCAAGTGATGAGTTTTTAGTTAAGTTTAAATATTGATTTGTAGTAGGAGGAATTATAATCCTTAAAGCTTGAGGCATTACAACGAGTTTTAACACTTGATTTGGAGTTAATCCTATAGAGGCCGCAGCTTCTTTTTGACCTTTACTTACACCTTGAACACCTGCTCGAACACATTCAGCAATAAAAGTTGCTGTATATAATGATAAAGCTAAAGCAAGAGATATTAATTCAGGTGGTAGCTTAATTCCACCTTCATAAGTGAAACCTGATTGAGATAATTGTTTAATAACTGGTACTTCAACTGTTGCATCAACACCACCAAATAAAAAACTTAATAATGGTAAAATTATTAATAGCCCTATTGAAATTGATAAAACTGGAGTTTGAATACCCTTGTTCTCTTGTTTTTTTCTAGCGTAAATTCTAATGAAAATAATAGAAATTATTGCAGCAATTATTGAATAAATAAAAATATCTAAATTATTCCAAACAAAAGCAGGAACAAAAAAACCTTTTATAGTTAGAAAAAAAACTCCAAACATAGGTTCTGTATCTTGCGGTAATGGTAAAGCTCTTAAGGCAGCAAAATACCAAAAAAATATTTGTAATAATAAAGGAATATTTCTAAAAAATTCTACGTAAACTGCAGCTGTTCTCTCAATTAAATAATTGTTTGATAATCTTGCAATCCCAACTACAACACCAATAATTGTTGCAAAAATAATTCCAATAACAGAAACTAAAATGGTATTTAATAATCCTACTAAATAAGCTCTAAAATAAGAATGAGAACCGTCATATTCAATTAAAGAAAATTGAACATCAAATGAAGATTCTTGAGATAAAAAGCCATAACCAAAAGTAATTCCCCTATTCTCCATATTGACTTGCGCGTTATATGAAAAAAATCCGAATATTAAAATTACAACTAGAAGTGTAAGTAATTGGGGTAATATTTTTTTAATATTCACAGTATTTCAAGACTTATAAAAAAAAGGGCTAGAAAAATCTAGCCCTTTTTAAGTTTTATTTAAAGATACAAATTATCTTGCTGGTGGTACATAAAGTATTCCACCTTTAGTCCATAATTCATTTGGACCTCTGTCAGGTAGAATTCCAGTGTCAGCAATATTTCTTTTATAGCTTTCACCGTAGTTACCAACTTGCTTGATAATTCTTAAACTCCAATCATTATCTAGACCTAAAGCAGCTCCTAATTCACCTTCAGCTCCAACTAATCTTTTTACAGCTGGGTTATCTGAAGTTTTCATTGAGTCTGCATTAGCAGAACTAACACCATACTCTTCTGCTTCAATCATAGTGTTTAGAGACCATCTTACGATATCTTCCCAAACAGAATCACCTTGACGTACAACAGGGCCTAGTGGCTCTTTTGAAATCGTTTCAGGTAAAACCATATGATCATCTGGATTACTCAATTTAATTCTTTGAGCAGCTAAACCAGATTTATCAGTTGTGTAAGTATCACATCTACCAGCATCGTATGCTGCAACAACTTCGTCAGCTTTTTCAAAAGTTACTGGCTCATATTTGATTCCTTTTGAATTAAAGAAATCCCTCATGTTAAGCTCAGTTGTTGTTCCAAGGTTAGTACAAGCAGAAACACCATCTTTAAAATCATTTACTGACGAAATTCCTGAATTTTTTCTAACCATAAAACCTTGACCGTCGTAGAAGTTTACACCTACGAAAGTAAGTCCGATGTCGGCATCCCTAGAAAGAGTCCAAGTTGTGTTTCTTGATAAGATATCTATCTCATTAGAAGTTAAAGCAGTAAATCTTTCTTTAGCACTTAATGGTGTAAACTTAACTTTGTTTGCATCACCTAATACTGCAGCAGCTACCGCTCTACATACATCAACGTCAACACCAGTCCAATTTCCTGCAGCATCAGCGTTAGAAAATCCTGGAAGACCTTGAGATACTCCACATCTTACAAAACCCTTCTTTTGAGTGTTTTTAAGTGTTTTAGATTTTTTAGCAGCCATAGTTTCTGTTGTAAAAGTAAACAACACTGCAACCATAGCAACTAAAGAAGTTAATTGTTTTAAGTATTTAAACATTATTCTTCCTTTATGTTATTTTTATTTGTTAACAAATAATTCAAAATTACTTTTGAATATTCTTAATTTAAGCATGTAAGAAAATACTCTTCAAGAAAAATTAATTAGTAAAATCCAATTTTGATGAATTCTAGTCAAGAACAAATATTTAAATAATAGCAATAGAAAAATGAAGAAATGGCGCGCCCTGGAGGATTCGAACCTCCGACCCTCGGTTTAGAAAACCGATGCTCTATCCAGCTGAGCTAAGGGCGCAAAAATTTATTTACATATATAATACTTAATTAATTTTTAAAAAGAAATTTTTTAGCAACTAATAACAACGTTATAAGCTCAACTCTACCTATTATCATGAAAAAGATAAGAAAATATTTAGTTAAAAAGTGTAAATTTGAAAAATCAAATTCTGATATTCCATAGGCTGAAGAATTAACAGTATTCATTAAGGTTAAAACAGAAAGTTTAAAAGAATTAGCAAAAGTAATATCACTTAAAGAAAGTAAAATCATCAAAGTAAAAAGAGATAAAATAAATACAATTACTGTCAAAAAATATTTATTTATGTCGTTGTTATCGAAATTAATATTTGAAAGTAATAATTTATTCATAAAAACATTTTTAGGTCTACTAAATGAAAGAATTTGATTTAAAGAATATTTTGTCAACGAATAGATTTTTAAAAATCTTAATCCTGAGCTAGTAGAAAAAAATGAACCACCAATAATAACTAATAATAAAAAAATAAAATATAAATTAGGTTGATCAATATTCAAAGATAAACCAATGTTAGAAATACTACTTGCAAGAGATAAAAAGGTGTATGTAAAAGTATTATCATAGCTAAAAAAAACAAAAAATATACTTAACACAATAATTAAATATAAAAACAAATGAAAATCTTCATAAAAAAAATTAAGATTTTTATTTTTCAAGAAAACTAAATTGTAAATAAAAAAAAATACTAAAAAAAGAAATTAACATTAAAAAAGAAAAAATTATTATTTGAGAATTGTGAATTAATACTGACGAAAGGTCATTTACTGGAAGAAAACCACCAGAAGAAATAATAGTCATTGCTAAATTTAAAGAGTTAAAAGATCTAATTCCAATAATATTTAAAACTATAAAAATAAAAATAGTTAAACCTGAGTATAATAAAAAAATTTTGATTGCTTGTTTCAGAACTTCTGAACTATTGAATGATAAAAAATTTGTTAAAGATTTTTTTAAACTTTCATCGTAAATATCAATAAGAAAAATTATAGAATATAAAAAATATAAACCTCCAATCCATTGTATTGATGATCTCCATAAAATTAAACCCTGATCTAAGTGCTTAATATTATTAAATATAGTAAATCCAGTTGAAGTAAAACCAGATACAGTTTCA
>CACJBA010000024.1 GCA_902591535.1 uncultured Pelagibacteraceae bacterium
AATTGCGTGACCTGCTGCAATATCCCATTCGTATGCCCTAGGTTCCGCAACATATCCATCATATTCACCTGCAGCCACTACACAAAATTTAAGTGAACTTTTCATCCTAATATTTTCCTTAACGCCTAGTTCATCATAAATTTTTTGAATTTCAGGTTTTATTTTAGTTGAGTAAGAAATAAATTTTAAATTTTCTGATTTCCTTACAGGTATATTACTTAAATTTATTATTTTGCCGTTACTAAATTCAAATGCATTACCTTTTTCATAAGAGTAAAACATTCTTTTTTTTGCAGGAGCATTTATTAATCCAGCAACGGGTCTATTATTGATTATCAACCCAGCATTAATAGTAAATTCTTCCAGATCATTAATATAATCATAAGTTCCATCGATAGGATCAATAAGCCAGAAATCTTTTAGATTTAGTTTGTCTTTATTTTCTGAAGTCTCTTCTGAAATTATTGGTATATCTGGTGTTATGTTAGAAATTTTATTTGATAAAAATTTATTTACTTCCAAATCACCATTACTCACAGGTGTATTATCTGATTTTATTTTTCTTACTAAACCTTTTTCTCTTAATTTAATAGCCAAATCGCCTGCTTCTAAAAAATTTTTTATTAAATTTTCTACTATACTTTTTAGGTTCACCTTTATTTTCCTAGTTTTTTTAGTTCAATATTTTTCGCGTTAATCACTTTTTTTCCTACATTTTCAAAATTAACAGTCACTTTATCCTTAATTATAGATTGTACTTGCCCTATACCCCATTCTTTTTTTTGAGGATTAGTGACTTTGTCGCCTGGTTCATAATCTAAAATCATTTAATTTAACTTATATTGTAAATAAGTATAAATACCACCTTATGAATAAAGATTTAAATTCTATCGGTTTAGATAAAAAACCTTCAGATACTAATATAGTTGTCGCAATGTCTGGTGGAGTAGATTCTTCCACCGTTGCAGGTATCATGAAAAAAGAAGGTTATAATGTAATCGGAATAACTTTAAAACTTTATGACGATGGCAAAGAGGTAGCTGCATCAAAGCAGTGTTGTTCAGGTCAAGATATCATGGATGCAAAACGTGTTGCGCATAAGTTAGGTATAGAGCATAAAATTTTATATTATCAAGACAAGTTTAAACAAGGAGTCATTGATAATTTTATTGAGAGTTATTTAAAAGGTGAAACTCCAATTCCATGTGTTCAGTGTAATCAAACAGTTAAATTTAAAGATTTATTCGAGGTATCAAAAGAACTTAAAGCCGATGCATTAGTTACCGGTCATTATGTAAAAAGTATAACAGAAAATAAAACTACAAACATGTATAGAGCAATTGATGAAAATAGAGATCAAAGTTATTTTTTATTCAATACAACTAGGGAACAATTAGATTATTTAAGATTTCCTTTAGGAGGAATGTTAAAAGACAAAACTAGAGAAATTGCAAAAAATTTAGATTTAAACGTTGCTGATAAACCTGATAGTCAAGATATATGTTTTGTTCCTAATGGTGATTATGCTTCAGTAATACAAAAGTTTAGACCAGACTCTTTTAAGAAAGGAAATATAAAAAATTTAGACGGAGATGTAATTGGTGTCCATGATGGAATTATTAATTTTACAATTGGACAACGTAAAGGCATAAAAATTTCAGATAAAGAGGCTTTGTATGTTGTAAAGATTAATTCTGAAAAAAATGAAATTATAGTAGGTCCTAAAGAAGAGCTTGGTAAAACGGAAATTTCTCTTAAAGAAATTAATTTACTGGCCAATAATAAAGATTTAGATCAAAATATATATGTTAAAGTAAGATCAACTGGAAAACTACTTGAGGCAAAAGTAGATTTAGTAGATAAAAATCATGCTAAAGTAAATTTGGTTTATCCAGAGGATGGAATATCACCAGGTCAAGCTTGTGTATTTTATCGTAAAGATCAATTTGGCCATAAAGTACTTGGTGGTGGTTGGATTATTTAGTTTTTTTTAAAATAAAAAAAAGAATTATAAAATAAAAATGTGTTAGCAAAAAATAATTCCAAGAAATAATATTCTTAAAATTATTTATTATTTCCACTTCAGATATTGCTAAAGGAAACAATAATACTCCTAATAAAGTAACAGTTGCAGAGTAATAAAAAAAATAATTTTTTACTTTTATATTTATTCCTAAAGTATTTTTAAATTTAATAGAAAAAAAAAATTGAGTTAATACTGTAAAAAAAATGTAGACAAATATTCCTACTTGTCTAAAAAATCTGTAAATTTTTCCTTCGCCTAAAAAAATAATATAAAGAACCAAAAATAAAATAGAGCAATACGCTAAAAATATTAAGATTTTTGATAAATTAATTTTGTTTTTTGATAAAAATTCATAAAAATTTTTCCAAAAATAATAAAGAAAAATTGCATAAATAAACATTAAAGGTTTGAAAAAATATTTTACAGGTTCATATCTTCCAACTCGAGATATGGATGTGCACCCCTCAAAATTTGGTACACACCAACTTATTAAGTTTAAATTGGCTGACCAAACAAATGAAATAATTATGGTGATTATAGGTATTAAAAAACAAAGTAAACACAAACTTCTAAGGCTTACTCTCATGAATTTGCTATAAATTTATTTTTTCTTATTTTTTCTTTTAGCTCTTCTTTTTTTAGACCCTTGTTTTCTTCGGCCTCTATGTTTCTTTGGGTAACTCATTTAGTCCTATTTTAATTTTATTGACGTTTTTCTTGGGATATAGCATTGTCTTAGTAACATATCAAATTTTTTATGGGTAATTCTTTTAAGACATTTCTTAAACATACTGCTAAAGATTTTCACAATCAGTCAGTAAACCCTCCAGTAGTTAGAGCCTCTACTATTATTTTTAAATCAATGAGGGATATTAGAAAAACTCAAGCTAAAGCAATTAAGAGCCCAACAGGTGGACATTATGATTATGGAAGACAAGGAACATCGACAACTTATATATTACAAAAAATTTTAACAAAGCTTGAGGAAAGTTATCATGTATTTACTACTCCAACTGGTTTTGGTGCAGTATTTTTAGCTATATTCAGTGTAACTAGACCAGGTGATGAAATTGTTGCCGCGGACCCTGTTTATAGTCCAACCAGATTGTTGACTGAAAATTTTTTAAAAGAATTTAATATTAAAACATCTTTTTATAATCCACATGATTTAAAAACATTAGAAAAAAACATTACAAAAAAAACAAAGTTAATATTTGTTGAAAATCCAGGTAGTAATTCTTTTGATTTTCAAGATATAGGCAAAATTCTGTCTATTGCAAAAAAAACATAAAGTTTTAACAGCTATAGATAACACTTGGGGAACTCCATATTTTTTAAAACCAATTAAATTAGGCTTTGATATGTCAATTGTATCTGCAACAAAATATTATTCAGGTCATTCTGATGTAATGGGTGGATCTTTAGCTGTTAATAAAAAAGTCTTTCCTAAAGTAAAAGCTGCGGAGAAGATTACAGGTTTAAGACTTGGTCCTGATGATGCATATTTGATTACCAGAGGTTTAAGAACATTAGATGTAAGACTAGATAGACATGGAGAAAATGCAAAAAAAGTTGCTGAATTTTTATCTAAATTTAAAAATATAAAATTACTCTATCCATATAAAAAAGACTCTTATAATTTTAGAATGTGGAAAAAATATTACTCAGGAGCATCTGGATTGATGGGTTTAAAAATAAAATGCAAAAATATCAATTCTGTAAGAAAATTTGTTAATTCATTAAAATTATTTGGTTATGGTTATAGCTGGGGAGGTTTTGAAAGTCTTGTTTTACATCAAGAATATAGAGAAACCGGAAACAGAAAATTTTTAAATTTAGCTAAAGATGAACACCTAGTTAGACTTCATATTGGACTGGAAGATCCAAATGATTTAATTAATGATCTTAAAAAAGCTGTAAAATTTATAAAATAAAATTGTGAATAATTTTTTTCCAAATAAAACTGCATTTATAACACTTATTGCGTGCTGCTTAGTAGTTATTATTTCTTTAGGAATAAGACAAACCTTTGGATTATTTTATTTTGATTTTTCAACAGATTTGGACATAACAATTTCACAATTTGGATTTGCTATGGGTTTGCAATTATTTTTATGGGGAGCTTTTAATCCTTTATTTGGAGTTATTACAGATAAGTATGGTGGTAGCATCGCAATCTTTTTAGGATTTTTATTTTATTTAGCTGGGGTACTACTTTTTTATTTGGGGTTTAATACAGGTGTTAATTTTATATATACAATAGGAATTTTAATTGGTGTGGGTCTTGGCTCTACAGCAATTAGTATTCCTGTTTCAGTAGTAGCAAAACATTATCCTGCCTCAAAAAGAACAATGGCCACAGGAATAGTTACAAGCGCAGGTTCTTTTGGATATTTTGTTTCTCCAATATTTGTAAGCTATTCTTTAAATGAAAATGGCTGGGAGCCTACAATGTTATATTTTTGTTTTTTATTAGGCCTAGGTTTGTTAGTTGCTTTATTTGTTAGCACTCCTAAAATACCAGTAGGAACTAATCAAAATAACAATCAAACAGCAACTGAGGCTTTAAAAGAAGCTCTATCAAATAAAAGTTTTATTTACCTAACTTTAGGATTTTTTGTATGTGGATGGCATATTGCATTAGTAGCAACTCATATTCCAACTTATATGATGGACAACGGTTTACCAGATTGGTGTGCTACAACTGTGCTATCACTAATTGGTCTTTTTAATATGGTAGGAACAATTGTTAGTGGTTATTTAGCAACAAGGTACAGTAAGAAATATATATTAAGCTCAATTTATTTGTTAAGAGGTGTTTCAATAATCATTTTTATTTTTTTTCCCCATGGTTTTGTTGTAATTGGTGAAACAAAGTCTTTTGTTGTTCCATTTCTAAATTTTATTTTCCAAGAAATAGTTCCTTTTTCCTCTTCACGTCTTACTCTAACGCTATGTCCCATTGGAGCAAAATCTGCATAACCTCTTACGTCAATTGCATGATTTGGGCATGCTTTTACACACGAATAACATTCCCAACAAAAATTAGGTTCTATATTTTTTGCACGTCTAATATTTTCATCAATGTGCATTATATCAGATGGACAAATATCTACGCAGTGGCCACATCCATCACATCTAGTCATATATACAAAAGTTGACATAATTTATTTTTTTTCCTTTTTTGTTATCATATTAATAGTGTTTTGGCTCTTCTCTTTTTATTCCTAGGCCAAATTGCTCAGGCGCATCCGCAGGAGGTGGTAAATTATCTCTAGAACCGTCTGCTTCAGCCAAATTTTTCTGTATTGCTGCTCCAGGCTTATAGAACATGTGAGCAAATTTTGACCAATAAACTCCGCCAAATAAAACTAAATTTGAAACTACAAATAATGCAAAAAATAAGAATGATAAACCTACATGACCATTAAATTGAGTATAAGACCAAGCTAGTCCAAAAGTTGAACACGCTAATAATGCTAGAACAAACAAATCAGCTTTAATAATTCTGTACCAAGGGTGTGCTTCAGCAGAAACATCTACTCTTAAAAAAAACCAAAACCAAAATCCACCAACACATGTAAGTATTGCACCAACATGCCATAGCATTGACCACAATGTAGAAGAAGTTTTATCTGCACCTGTATAACAAAACACTAACATTGCTGAAGCAATCCAAAAGATTATAGTTCCATACATACCAAGAACGTGTGCTAATCTTCTTTTTCCAAAACCTAATTCTGATGTTGTTCCGATGTCATAAACAGTAGTCTTAGCAATAATTTTTGCTTTCTCAGCAGCTCCGACCTCTCTTGTTGCCTGCAATTTTGCTTTTTTTGCATTGTTAAAGAAATAAGTTAAATTTTTGTGGTGTATCATCTGAATAATTGTTCCAAAAGCAATTAAAAGAACCATTGCAATTATAAAAACTTGCATAACAACTGTAGGAACTACTTCTGATAATAACGAAAATGGATTTGTTTCAAGCATTCTACCCTTATGTTAAATTATTTTAAAATAATTTTAAAGTTTTCTAATCTAGTTAACTCATCATATCAACAAAAACTATTGATAAAATTGTCTTTAATAACAACTAAAAATTATTTACTTTCTTTTGTAATGTTGTTTTTTTGGGATCACAGACCTAACACCTCCTTGTGGATTCTCGACATCCCCTTCTCTTCTTGGGATTAAATGAATATGACAATGCATAATTGACTGACCTGCAACTTTTCCAGCATTTGTGCCAATATTAAAACCTTTTACACTAGAATCTTGTTTTAAAATTTTCTCTTTAGTTTCCATAATAAGCTCATTACATGCCTGAATTTCCTCATTAGTAAGTTCAAAATATGTTTGCACATGTCTTTTGGGAACAATAAGACTATGAAATTCAGATACAGGATAACTGTCTGTTGATGAATAGGCTAATTTATTTTCAAACTGAAGTTCTTCTTTTCTAATTTTACAAAATATACAAGGATTGTTAGGATCTTTCATATCTAAACAAGAGAGCTATATATTTTATTTAACTTTCTATAACAAATATTTTTTTTTCGTTTCCAATTTAATTCATCTATTTTAAAAACTGATGTTACACCTTTGCCAGATCCAATAAGAATTATTTCATCATAATCGTGGATTTTATGAATAAAGATATCTTTATAAAAAATTTTAATTTTCTTACTAATAAATTTAATAGTATTTCCAAAATAATAGTTTTTTTTTGGAGAAAAAATTTTCCCATTTTTTACAAAAACTAAATTTGAGGTACCAGTTTCTAAAATCTTGTCATTTGCTACTAAAGCAATATCAAATTTAGTTGAATCAACTTTACTTAATTTTGCTAATATTTTTTTATAATATAAATTTTTGTAATTTGGATCTATTCGTCTATATTTGAACAATAAAAGATTAAAATTACTCTTTGGTTTTGGCCTTTTTCTAATTGAAATTGATATTAATTTTTTATTTAAAGCTACACGAAATAGATTATCAGGACCTTTGTATGAAGTATTTTTATTAATTAAATCTTTAATAATATTTTTTAAATATTTTTTTCTTATCCCATATTTTGTTGTAGATTTAATTAAGTTTTCTATATGGGGTTTTAAAAGTATTAACTTGGGAGGTTTTCCTACCATTCTCATAGTAGTAAAAACACCTCTAGACCCCCAAAGATCTTTGAATGTAACTTCTTTGAGATTACTTAGCTGATAAGATTTTTTTTAATAAGAGTGTTGCCATTTTCTGTTAAAAAAGATTCTGGATGAAATTGAAACCCATATATTTTATTTTGATTATCTTCAAGTCCCATTGGTATTTTTGTTTTACTACATCTCATAGTTATTTTAATTGAATTCGATTTAAATGGCTCCATTAATTTTAATGAATGATATCTTCCAACCTTAAACTGTTGATTATTTTTAAAGATTTTACTTTGATTGTTTGTTTTTATTTTGGATTGAAAACCATGATAAATTTTTTTTTGTTGTATTATTTTGCCCCCTTCATTATGTAAAATCATTTGATAACCAAGGCAAATACCAATAATTTTTTTCTTTCCTTTATATTTTTTATAAATTTTTGATGTAGCAGGATAATCCTTTGGTGATCCAGGTCCTGGTGATAAAACAATCACATTACTTTTATCAAGCAATTTATCATTTACCTCATAATAGTTACTACAAATTACTTTATCAAATTTTGCAAATTGATGAACAACATTCCAAGTAAAGGAGTCTTGATGATCTATTATGTAAATCATTTAAATAACTCCAATAAAGATTTTGCTTTAATATAATTTTCATTAAACTCTTTCTTTGGTGAACTGTCTAACACTACACCAGATGCTGCTGAGATCTCCGATTGATTTTTATAATTTAATATAGATCTAATTATAATATTAAACTTCATATCTTGATTAAATTTAATTAAGCCAAAACTTCCAGTAAAAATGTTTCTGCTTTCTTTTTCTTGTTTATTTAACAATTCAAGGGTCCTTATTTTGGGACAACCAATTACAGATCCACCTGGCATCATTGCTTTGATGACATCAATTAATCTTGTATCTTTGTTTAATATTCCTCCAACTGAAGTTACATAATGAAAAAGGTGCTTATATTCTTCAACATATTTTTTCTTAAGTATTTTAACACTTCCTGGCTTGCAAATTTTTGATAAATCACTTCTTTCCATATCAACTATCATATTGTGCTCTTTGGTTTCTTTTTCATTATTCCTAAAATATTTAAGAGCTATATTTTTATTAGACGATAATTTTTTCTTAAAAGTGCCAGCTATTGGTTTTGTAATTATTCTGTTTTTTTTCTTATCTATAAGTGTTTCAGGAGAGCAGCTTACTATAGAGTAATCCTTATCTTTTATCATAAATGACTCAGGAGACGCATTTACTCGCATTAATTTCCAGAAGAAATTAATAGGATTAATCAATGATTT
>CACJBA010000025.1 GCA_902591535.1 uncultured Pelagibacteraceae bacterium
GTGTAGACGAATAATTTTTAGTTAGTTGAAATTGAAATACAACTTGATCACCCCATTTAAATGCCATCTCACAACCAGCGAGATAAAATTCCCACATTCTAAAGAATCTTTCATCAAACATTTGAATAATTTTATCTTTATTTCTAATACAGTTATCCTTCCAGTTTCTTAATGTATGCATATAATGAAGCCTTAAAACCTCAATATCAGCAACAATTAATCCTGATTTTTCAATGTGCGGGGCTACCTCACTCAAACTTGGGGTATAACCACCTGGAAAAATATATTTTGTAATCCATGGATGTGGATCTCGTGGAGGGTTTACTGATCCAATTGTATGAATTAATGATACCCCATCATCTTTGAGCAGTTTTTCTACTTGCGTAAAGAATTTTCTATAAAATTTTCTTCCTACATGCTCAAACATTCCAACACTCACTATTCTATCGAACTTTTCGTTAAGCTCTCTGTAATCCATTAATTTAAAATTTAATTGATTTTCTAAATTAAGTTCTTTTGCTTTTTTGTTACAATAATTAAATTGATTTTCTGATAAAGTTATTCCTGTTACTTCGCAATTTGCACTCTTTGCTATATCTATTGCCAAAGAACCCCATCCACATCCAATATCCAAAACTTTTTGGTTGGGTTTTATATTAAGTTTTTTTATTATATGTTGAATCTTATTATTTTGTGCTGTTTCTAAAGAATCTGTTTCATTTTTAAAATATGCACACGAATATTGTCTTTTGGGATCTAAAAACAAATTATATAGATCTTCTGAAATATCATAATGATGTGAAACATTGCTCTTAGATTTTTTTATAAAATTAAAATTAGTTAAATATCTATAAGAACCTCTAAATTTATTAATTAAATAACTAAAAAAATTTAAATTTCCTCTACCAAAATTCATTAAAGAAAGATCTAAAAAATTGGTTAAAGTTCCATTTTCTATAGTTATTTCGCCATTCATATAAGCTTCACCAAAATAAAGGTCTGGATGAAATAACAACTTATAGTGAAGATTTTTATTTAAAATTCTTAGTTTTATTGGATTTTCACTTTTAGGATTTCCAATAATATAATTTTTAGAATTTGCATCGACTAATATAAATCCATCTTTCTTAAAAACACTATTTAGGAACCTAGCTAATTGCATTTTATGCCGCCATTAAAGATTTAATTGAAAAGTTAAATTTTTCTAAATTGTTTATAAGATCTTTTTCACTTTTATCATTTAGAACTCTTAAAGGTGGTAATAGGTTTTCGTAAATACTTTCCTTTTTTTTATAGAAAGTATGTAGTCCAGAGATAAGATTATATTTTTCAAATTCTCCTCTAACATCACAAAGTTTTTCATTAACTGTTTGTGACTTTCCGTCAAGAAAATCATCATAAACTTTTCTTGCTAATTCAGCAGTAGCATTGCAAGTGGCTGTAATTATACCAGAACATCCTAACTCAAGACCTTTTAATAATTTTGACTCAGATCCAGGCATAACAGAAAAGTTATCTAATTTTAAATTTTCAAAAAGATTGTAAGAACTATCTTTCACTCCAACTATTTGATCTGGAAATCTATTTACAAGTTCTTGTACACATTCTACACTAAATTTATATCCACATAATTTCTCAAAATTATAAAGAATAATTTTACTTTCAGGTATTGCCTCGACCACTTTACTATAAAAATCAATTACCTCATTATCCCCATATTTATAGTATGCAGGAGGCATGATTAAGAATTTTTCAAAATTTAATGATTTGGCTACTCTCATAAGATTTATTGTTTCTCCTAATGAATTAAGCCCAGTTCCAATTAAGTATTTATCTTTATACTTATTGGTAGCAAGTTTATTTAATAAATTAATCTTTTCTGAAATTGGAATAAGTTGTGCTTGTCCTGTACTCCCAAACATTGCAGCTCCATGACAACCATTGTCAATTACCATTTCTGCATGCTCAATTGTTTTATCAATATTTAATGTCAAATTTTGATTTAATACTGACATTGATGCTGCGTATATTCCTTTAATATTATTCATACTTAAAATTTATATAAAAAATAAATTTAGTAAAGATTAAATAATTTAACCCAAATCTCTTAAAACAATTTCTTTTGCTTCATTTACCAGCGAAGATAATCTTGAGGTTTCTGGAGAAATATCTGGATGAATTTTTTTTTGGATTTTAATGTAAGCTTTATTTACTTCTTCTTTTGTTAAATTTTTAGAAGGATTAAGATTTAAAATTCTATATGCCTCTTGAGTTGACATAGTGCTTAAATTTGAAGGGTTTTTATTATTGAAGGAAAATCTTCCAGAATTTCTTAAAGTTTGAATTAATCTATAAAGTGAAATTAATTGAAAAATCGAAAGCCCTTTTAATTTTAAAAGAGCTAAACTAGCAAGCGTAAAAGGGAGAGTTAATAAAACCTTTCCACCGATAGCAAATAAAACTGCGAAAACAGCCAATATTATAAATAATAATATTCTTAAACCTTTAGATATTTTTTTTGATGCAACTCCAGTTAAATATCTTAGCAAAAAATATAAACCTGCTAAAATTAATACTGTATAAATTATAATATTCATATATTTCCTATAAAAATGAAATTACCACAACTTAAAAAAAAACTAGAGATAAAATCTTGTCACAATATAGAGTGGGAGGATAATTACAGCTGGATACATCAAAAAAATATTTTAGAAGTTCTAAAAGATAAATCAAAACTAGACTCGGAAGTTAAAAAATATTTAGAAGAAGAAAACGCATACACCGATCATCACCTAAAAGATACTAAGGAAATTCAAAAAAAATTATTTGATGAAATTAAAGGTAGAATAAAATTAGATGATGAGTCTTTACCTTATAAAGATCATACATATGAGTATTGGACAAAAACTACAGCAAAAGGAAACTATTCTATAAAACTTAGAAAAAAAATTGGTTCAGAAAATATAGAAGAAATATGGAATGGTGATAAAGAAAAAGAAAAACTTAAAACAGAATATTTTGGAGTTGGAGATTTAGAAGTAAGCAATAATGATAAATATCTAGGATACTCTTTAGATCTTAAGGGTTCTGAGTATTATACAATTTATTTAAGAGATATAAAAACAAACGAAATTATTTCAAAAGAAATTACTGAGACTTCTGGGAGTATTACATTTAGTTTAGATGACAAATATATATTTTATTCAAAACTAGATGAAAATCATAGAGCTAGAAAAATTTATAGGCACAAAATTGGAGATTTTGATGCTGAGGATGAATTAATATTTGAGGAAAAAAGTGAGGCTTTTACAGTTGGTATTGGTATTAGCTCAGATGAAAAATATTACTTTATAAATACTTCTGATCACAATACTTCAGAACAATATTATTTTAAAGCAGATGAAATAAATCCTTCTCCCAAACTTATTATAAAAAGAGAAAGAGGTGTTCTCTATTCTGTAAGTTCATGGGATAGTAAATTTTACAATCATACAAATAAAAACGCTGAAGACTTTAAAGTTGATATTTGTGACAATTTAGAAAATCAAAACTGGAAAACATATATTGCAGCAAAAGATGAGGTTTTAATTGGTGGACTATCATTTCTTAAAAATTGGATTATTCGCGGTGAAACATCAGAGGCTTTAGATAAATTATTTGTTAAAAATATTTCTACGAATGTAGAAGAAGAATTAATTTTTTCTGATGAAAAAGTTTATGTACCAGGAGTTACTTTAACTCAAAAAGATAGAAATACAGACGAAATCTATTTAGGATATTCATCTCCTAAAACACCATCTAGAGTTTATAAATATAATTTATCGAACAAATCCAAAGAGCTTGTTAAAGAACAAGAAATTCCATCTGGACATAACAAAGATGATTACATAGTTGAAAGAGTGGAGTTTAAGTCTCATGATGGAAGAATGGTGCCACTAACAATTACGAGACACAAAAAGACTAAAATTGATGGTTCAGCAAATCTTTTATTATACGGTTACGGATCTTATGGAAACTCAATGTATCCAAGTTTTTCTTCTACAAGATTAAGTTTGATTAACAGAGATATTATATGGGCAACAGCCCACATCCGAGGTGGAATGGAAAAAGGTATGAAATGGTGGAAAGAGGGAAAATTAACTAACAAAAAAAATACTTTTGAAGATTATATTTACGCAGCAAAATATTTGATCGAGAAGAATTATACGTCAAAAGGAAATATTATTGGCATGGGTGGATCGGCTGGAGGATTATTAATGGGAGCAGTAGTCAATCAAGCTCCTGAATTATTTTTAGGAATAATAATGGCCGTACCTTTTGTTGACTCTTTAACAACTAATTTAGATCATTCTCTACCATTAACTGTTGGGGAATTTGATGAATTTGGGAATGCTAAAGAAAATAAAGAACATTTTGATTATATTTTTTCATATGCACCCTACAACAATATTAAAAAAATGGATTATCCACATATTTTTATTACAACAAGTTTAAGCGATAATAGAGTTTTATTTGATGAGCCTGCAAAGTTCACAGCAAAACTTAGAGACTATAAAACAGATAATAATTTACTTCTTTTAAAAACTGAAATGAATGCTGGTCACGGTGGAAAATCTGGAAGAGATGGCGCAATAGAAGAAATTGCTATTGACTATGCATTTGCACTAAAAATTTCTAAAAAAATTTAGTAGATTTTCAATATTGAAAAAAACAAATTAATTCCCATATATACTTGGTAAGTCGCCTTATGGGGCTTGCATAAATAAACTTGCTTAACAAAGGAGGATATTATGACAAGTAAGGATCTATCTATATTTAACTCACTTAGACCTTTTTCAATTGGTTTTGATGATATGTTTGACCAATTCGAAAATATGTTGGGAAATGGGAATTTGACAATGCAGTCAAATTATCCACCATACAACATCCGAAAGACAGGCAAAGACAACTATGCAATTGAAGTAGCATTAGCTGGCTTTAGCAAAAAAGATGTTGAAGTTGAGTTCGAGGATAATTTATTAACTGTTAGAACAAAACAAGTTAATAAGTCTGAGGACAGTGATGTTAATGGAGAAATTATTCATAAAGGTATTTCTCAAAGACAATTTGCAAGATCATTCACTATTGCTGATGACGTTAAGGTTAATGGTGCTGAACTTAAGGATGGTCTTTTAACAATATCTTGTGAAAGAATAATTCCAGAACATAAAAAAAAGAAACTTATTGAAATTAAATAAGTCTTAAACCTTGCTTGTGGGGATTTCTCCCCACAAGTTTTATTGATTATTTCTTAGGCATTAAAGCATTTAGAATGAATGCTAATAATCCAGCAGGTATAAGACCTGTCGTTAAAAGTAGTTTTAAACTTATTCCAAAATCTGGAATATTTTTTACAAAGTCTGGTAATAATGACATTCCAATTCCAAAAGACAAAGAAAGAGCTAAAATTAATAAATTTCTTTGATCCATTTCTGCTCTTGAAATCAATTTAATTCCAGCAGCCACAATCATTCCAAACATAATTATTGCCGCTCCACCAATTACAGACTCTGGCATTGCAGCAATTATTCCACCTAATTTTGGAAATAATCCCATTAGAACTAAAACAATTCCAGCTATAGTTCCAACATGTCTGCTTACCACTCCTGTAAAGGCTACTAATCCAGCATTTTGAGAATAAGATGTGTTTGGCATAGCATTAAATATTGCACCGAATGCAGTACCAACACCATCTGCCATTATTCCACCTGATATTTCTTTATTAGTTGCTTCTCTTTTAGCACCACCCATTGTCGTAGCGCTTATGTCCCCTATTGTCTCAATTGTTGTAACAATTGACATAAACAACATTAAAATTATTGCACCAGGAACAAAATCAATTCCATATTGAAGTGGCATTGGAAGTGCAAACCATGATGCAGATGCAATTTTTCCATAATTTACCATTCCTAATGAGGCTGCAACTATGAAGCCAGCAACTATTCCAATTAAAATCGAAGCTGAAGACGCCATCCCTTTACCCTTAATATTAAAAAAGATAGCAACTATAAATACCGTAAAAGCAACTGTTAAGTGATTTGCATTTGCAAAGATTTCTGGTTTATTATTCATTAACCATCCACCTCCACCAGCATACATAAAACCAACTTTAAGGAGACTAAATCCAATCATTAATACAACTATACCGGTGACTAATGGTGGAAAGAGATGCCTTATTGGTTTTAAAACTTTTCCTATAAAAATTTGAAAAATTCCTCCAATAAATGCTGCTGTAAAAACTGCACCTAAACCCGCAGCTTTAAATGGTAGCATGATTGGTATAAATGCAAAACTTGTACCTTGGACTATAGGTAGTCTTGCACCAATTTCTTTGTAACCAACCGTCTGAATAATTGTTGCTACTCCCGCTACAAACAAAGCCATTTGAATCAAAAATATTTTTTGTTCAGGCGTTTGACCAAAAACTCCAGCCACAATAATAGGAACAGTTATATTCCCAGCAAACATTGCAAGCACGTGCTGAATTCCTAAAGGTATGGACTTATTTAATGGAAGTTTCTTGTCTGGACTGTTTGTTGAGCCCATTTGTGTTTTACTTGAAGCCATTTAACCTCCGTCGTTATCTAAATTGACGTTACATTATTGGTTAAAAATTAATATAAAAAAACTAATTACCTTAGAATATCTCTATCCTAGGCAGTTAAAAAAACCTATAATGAGCAGATTTGACTCAACTGGTAAGTTTTAAAAGCAACCGTTTGATACAAAGCCTATAACAATTTTTTCTGGATTTATCTCAAACCTTCTTTCACACGGTACAAGGTATTTTTTACTATTATAAACTAGTTCAAAATTTCCCTTAGCATTTGTGAAATCTTCATCAGGTTTTCCTAGCTCCATCTGAAGTTCGGTAGCAGATTTTCCAAGAAATTTGCTTAATTTTTCGTTTTCTTTTTCAACTATTTTATCTGTTTTTTCTTTAACAGTTTGACAACCTGAAAAAAAAATTACGATTATTAAAAGACCTATTACTGAATTTAATTTAGACATGGTTCAAATTAACATTTTATATCACACACATTATTAACTTTTAAGTTGTATAAAAAATTTATTTCTTATTACAATTAGTTTTAATTATAGTATCAATTGTGTTCTTTATTTGATGGTTCAAGCATATGAATGAAAAAACCCTAGAAAAGATACTAAACATATTTTTAAATGAAGTTTTACCTCTTACTGAAAAAGGTGTTGCAAAAGGTAGTAAAATATTTGGGGCTGCTATAATCAAAAAAAATGATTTGTCACTAGTGATTGCTGAAACAAATAATGAAATAGAAAATCCATTATGGCACGGAGAAATGCATGCTCTCAAAAAATTTTATGAATTAGATCCAAATACAAGACCAAATGAAAAAGATTGTATGTTCCTAAGTTCACATGAACCTTGTAGTATGTGCTTAAGTGCAATCACTTTCTCTGGATTTGATAATTTTTATTTTCTTTTTCCATACACAGCCACGAATGATGATTTTAATATTCCACATGATTTAAATATATTGAAAGAGGTTTTTAAAATTAATGATGGAGAATATAATAAAGAAAATTCATATTGGAAAAGTCAAAATATAAATTTACTTATTGAAAATTTACCTCATTCTAAAAAAGAAAAAATTTTAAATC
>CACJBA010000026.1 GCA_902591535.1 uncultured Pelagibacteraceae bacterium
AAGTCAATAAAATAAGGACTTTTTTAAGTATCAACAACATATTGTGTATAAAAAAAATTAAGACACTAAAAAAAAGCTTGATTTATCAACGTTTATGACAAGTATGAATATTAACCAACAAAACCGGAGCTAAAATGAACAAAAAACAACTAATTGCTAAGCTTTCTGGCTCATTAAATATGAGTAAAGCAGATGCTGAGCGAACTTTTGATACAATTACCAACACTATTTTAGATGCTCTAAAAGGTGATGACTCTGTAAAAATTGCGGGGTTCGGTACGTATAAAGTTGCTAAGAGAAAAGCAAGAGTTGGAAGAAACCCAAGAACGGGTGAGCAGATCCAAATTGCTGCTTCTCAAAAGGTAAAATTCTTACCAGCTAAAGCTTTAAAAGAAGTATTCAACAGATAATATTTTTCTTTAACAGCCCTAACGTTTAAATAATCGTTTAGGGCTGTTAGTATATGCAAAAACTGCATACCCAATTTTCCTAATCAGCGTTAGTTTATAAATTTATTAAAACTATAAGACTTCATTTAAACAAGTGGAGGTCTAATGACTAAATTAATAAAAAAAATATCAGCACCGCTTCTAAGTTTAATATTTTTATTAAACATGAGTAGTGCAGGTATGGCAGAGACGACAGTCTCTGGAGAAGTTCAAGCGATATTTAACTCGCTACTATTTTTAATTTGTGGTTTCCTTGTCATGTTCATGGCAGCAGGTTTTGCGATGCTAGAATCTGGTATGGTAACTTCAAAAAGTGTATCAGTAATTTGTGCTAAAAATATTGGTCTGTATTCAATAGCCGGAATTATGTTTTGGCTTTTTGGTTACAATTTAGCTTACGGAATTCCTGAAGGAGGATATATTGGAACATTTACACCTTGGTCAGACGCAAGTGCAGTAGATACAGGTTATGCAGATGGTTCTGACTGGTTCTTCCAAATGGTATTCTGTGCAACAACAGTTTCAATTTGTTCAGGTGCTATGGCTGAAAGAATAAAGCTATGGCCATTTTTCTTATTTGCAGCTCTTTTAGCTGGAGTAATTTATCCAATCGTTATGGGTTGGCAATGGGGTGGAGGCTGGCTAGCAGAACTTGGCTTCTCTGATTTTGCTGGTTCAACACTAGTTCACTCGACTGGTGGTGCAGCTGCTTTAGCTGGTATCATGCTATTAGGTGCTAGATATGGAAGGTTTGATAGTAAAGGTGAAGCAAAAGCAATTAAACCTTTTGCTGCTTCTTCAATTCCATTAGTAACTGTTGGAGTATTCATTTTATGGTTAGGTTGGTTTGGATTCAATGGTGGATCTCAGCTAGCCATTGGAACATTTGATGATGCAGTTGCTGTGTCAAGTATATTTATAAATACTAATCTTGCTGCCTGTGGTGGTGTTATGGCCGCTGCAATAATCACAAGATTAATGTTTGGCAAAACAGATGTAATTCAAATGTTAAACGGAGCAATTGGTGGTCTAGTAGCTATAACAGCTGAACCATTGGCACCTTCACCTTTAGCAGCAATTTTTATTGGAGCTGTTGGTGGTTTAATTGTAGTATTTGGAACTAAACTTTTATTCAGTTTCAAATTAGACGATGTTGTAGGTGCAATACCGGCTCACATGTTTGCTGGTATATGGGGAACTCTTGCTGTACCACTTACAAATAATGATGCATCGTTTAGTGCACAATTAATTGGTGTACTTTCAATAAACATTTTTGTGTTTGCTGTGTCCTATATAATCTGGTCAATAATGAAAGCTACATTTGGAATTAGGCTAAGTAAAGAAGCTGAAACCAAAGGTACTGACGTTACAGAAACAGGAGTAATAGCTTACGCAATACGTGACTAATTGCATGCAATATAGAGGCTCTTCGATCTCCATGTCGTTATCTCATTGAAGAGCCTCTAATAAAAAAGAATTAATTACAATTTCTCTCTCTAGTTAGTTAATAAAAGGCCTCAGAAATGGGGCCTTTTTTTTACACATGTTTAAATAGCATAACTCTCTTGTTTTATAAGCAATTTAAAAAATTTTAAACTTTTATAAGAAGCACCTCTTAACAAGGAGAGATAATGATTAATATTCTGAAAACTACTACTTTAAGTTTAATAACATTATTAAGCTTAACTAATTTTGCTTCAGCAGAAACAACAATGTCAGCTGAGGGACAATATATTTTTAATTCACTTGGATTTTATATAGGTGGTGTATTAGTTGCATTTATGGCAGCGGGCTTCTGTATGCTAGAAAGTGGTCTAGTGACTACGAAAAGTGTTTCAACAATTGCTGCTAAAAATATTGGAAAATTTGCAATTTGTTCATTAATATTTTTTTTATGTGGCTATAATTTAGCCTACGGTATTCCCGAAGGAGGATTTGTTGGGTCTTTCTCAATGTGGAGTGATTCTTCAGAATTAGCAACAGGCTACTCAGATTACTCAGATTGGTTTTTTCAAACAATGTTTGTTTGTGCAACTGCATCTATTGTTTCGGGTGCTGTAGCAGAAAGAATTAAAATTTGGCCGTTTTTTATATTTGCAGCAATAATGGCTGGAGCAATTTATCCTATATCAATGGGATGGCAATGGGGTGGAGGTTGGTTAGCAACTTCAGGCTTCTCTGATTTTGCTGGCTCAACATTAGTTCACGCTTGTGGTGGTGCAGCTGCTTTAGCAGGAGTTATTGTATTAGGAGCTAGAGAAGGAAGATTTTCAAAATCAGGTGAAACCAAATCTCTAGTACCATTTGCTGCTTCTTCAATCCCATTAGTAACATTAGGAACATTTTTACTTTGGTTTGGATGGTTTGGTTTTAATGGATTTAGTCAACTAGCAATGGGAACTTTTGATGACGTTAATGCAATTAGCAAAATTGCTGTTAACACACATTTAGCTGGAGCTGCAGGTACAGTTGCTGCTGCAGTAGTAACTAGATTGCTTGGAGGAAAAACAGACATAGTAATGATGCTTAATGGAGCGTTAGCTGGATTAGTTGCAATTACAGCTGAACCTTTAACTCCAAGTCCAGTATTAGCAATGGTGATTGGAGCAATTGGATCATTGATTATGTATTTTGGTACGAAATTTTTAGAAAGCAAAAAAATTGATGATGTAGTAGGCGCAATACCTGTACATATGTTTGCTGGGATATTTGGAACTCTGGTTGTTCCGATTAGTAATCCAGATACAAATTTTGGAACTCAATTAACTGGGGTAATTGCAGTGTGTTTATTTAGTTTCATACTTTCTTACATTACTTTTAGAGTTTTAAAACAAACTATTGGTCTTAGAATTAGTGCTCAAGCTGAAAAACTTGGTACTGATGTTGCGGAAGTAGGTGTAAAAGCATACGCAATAAGAGACTAAAAAATCTCTCTATATTAAAGGCTCCTTAGAAAAATAAGGGGCCTTTTTTATTTTTTTACTATACTTTTTAGAGTTTCTAATACTTCTTTAGCATGGTCTTTCACTTTAACGTTATCCCATACCTTTAGTGTTTTACCTTTTTTATCAATTAGATAAGTTGTTCTAATTATCCCCATAAATTCACGACCCATAAATTTTTTCTTTCCCCAAACTTTATATTTTTTGAGAACTTTTATGTCTTCATCAGCAAGTAAATCAAACTTTATTTTATATTTTTCTCTGAATTTATCATGACTTTTTAAACTATCCTTTGAGATACCATACACTTCACAATCAAGTTTTTTAAATTTAGAAAGAAGCTTGTTAAAATCATTCGTTTCAATAGTACATCCTGGCGTATCATCTTTTGGGTAAAAATATAAAACTACATATTTGCCAATTGAATCTGTCAATGAATAATTTTTTTTACTTGTAGATGGTAATGTAAAATTATAAGCTTTCATTTTTTAACCTTTCTATTATTGTTTTAAATACTTTTTCAGTTGTTAACGATTTCATGTTTGATCTATCTCTAATCCACGTGTTATCTTTGTAATTGTCAGGAACAATACAGTTTATATTACTATATTTTAACTCGCTAATAGCATCATTGGCAATTAACCCAAATGTCCTAACATTTAATGCTGATGCTAAGTTTAGTGGACCAGAATTATTTCCAATAAAAAAAATTAGATTTTTTAATTGCTGTTATTATACCCAAAAGATCTTTATTAGAACAATCAATAAAATAATTTTTATTAGATAAAGAAATAATTTTTTTAGCAATATATGATTTTTCAGGTCCACAAATAAGATAAATGTAATCAAATAAATTTTTTTCATAAAGCAAATTTGCAAGCTCAATAAAATTTTCTTCATACCACATTTTGTAATCTTCAAAGGAGTCAACACCAAAAGCTATCTTTTTACCTTCTATCAAAAGATCCAAATTTTGATTCTTTGTTTTTTCAATATCAACTTCTAAATTAGGAATAGGATTTTCTAAATTTATATTATGTAATTTAAGTAATTTCTGTGATTGTTCTGAATAACTTAAATTAAAGTCTGTATCTTTAAGAATATTTTCTGTAGTTAGCCATTTTTTCTGATTTCCAAAACCAGGTCCAATAATATTTTTAATACCAGATATTTTTGCTGCAATTGCTGGTTTGTTTACCTTGTCTAAAATGTAAACGTGAGAGTATTGATTTTTTTTATAAATCTTTACTAGTTTGATGACATCTATCCAATAGTTAATACCTTTTCTGAAATCATTGTAGATAATTAAATTAATATGTTTTAGATCAATAAGAATATTTTTAGCTTGTGTTTTTTTTCTAACAATTAAGTCAATTTTTTGATTATGATGATCACTTATTGCCTTTATAATTGGCAATTGCCAAATTAAATCGCCCAATTTATGGTGTGTATAAACTATACAAATTTTTTCCATAATTTCATCGCTTTTAACAAACTAATTATATAATTATATTTTATAAGCACATAAAAGATACAGCTATATATTTTTGAAAAATATTATTATAAAATTAAGTATATGAATATTAAATCAACAAGCCAATTAGTTTCAGAAGCTTTAGATGAAATCAAAACGATCGACGCAGATCAAGCCTATAAAATGGTTCAAGATAATAATTGTAATTTAATTGATATTCGAGAAAGTAATGAATTAGAAAGTACAGGTAAAGTTGAGGGCGCAAGTCATATACCTAGAGGAATGCTTGAGATTTATTTAGATCCCAACAGTCCAGTTTTCCAAAATGGACAAATGGACCAAAAAAAAGAATTTGTTTTATTTTGTGCAGGAGGTGTTAGATCGGCCCTAGCTGTTAAATCACTAAAAGACATGGGCTATACAAAAATATCTCATATAGACCGTGGTTTTGCATCTATAGCTAATAGTAAATTTAAAATAATTTAATTTACTGAGATTTCCTCTAGAGCGTATTCAAGTCTATCTTGTCCCCAAAAAATTTTGTTATTTATTATAAAAGTTGGAGCTCCAAAAACTTCTTTTTTAAAAGCATCAGAAGTTAAATTTATTAGTTTATCCTTTATAACTTGTTCTTTTACATTTTTAAAAAAGGCCTCACTGTCAATTTGTAAATTATTTAATAATTTAGTAATGATTTTAATATTCGATAAGTCTTGATTATCTTTCCAATAAGCATCAAAAAAATAATTTAAGTAATCGCTTTGCTTATTTTCATCAACACAAAGATATCCTCTCATTATGGTTAATGAATTTATTGGAAAGCTTGAATTCCATTTAAATTTAATATTATTTTTTTCAGAAACTAAATTGCAGTCATTAATAGTATTTTTCAATTTATATTCATTAAATGCAGGGGAATCAATTCCAGCTAACTTATGAAGACCACCTAAAAAAATTGGTTTATAATTAAAAATAATATTTTTATGTTTAAGAATTTTTTTATGAGCAATATATGCATAAGGGCTAATTATGTCGAAATAAAAGTCTATATGATTACTCATATAAACTTATTCTTTTTGCGTAAAAAATTCTTATGATCCAATATAAAAATAAACCTAAAGGACCAACTAAATAGGTAACGATTAATGGTAGAGCTAATAAAACTTTATTTATAGAAAATTTTTGAGAATCTTTAACAATCCATCCACCGGTAAATAAGTTTATTGCTATAAAATGAGTCCAAAATATCATTATATATAAAGGATCTTCAAATAATCTAGATAACTCATAAAGACCTAGATAAAGAGTGAAGTTACCATCAAAATCGTAACTACTTAAATATGACTTGTATAAAATAAAGATATATACACCACCCAATATTAAAAAAGGGAAAATTGATGTTACAAAAATCCTACTTAAATGTGATTGAGGGAATACTATCAAGATAAACCAAAATGGAAGAACACCAAGGTTGACCCACATATAAAGTGTTTCAATCGTAAAATAAGTATAAATTTGTTCAATCATATTGATGTATTATATTAAATCTAACAATGATTCCTATAAGAAATAGAAAAAAAACACTCCAAGTTACTGTTGATGAGATGCGTAATTTTGCCTTTGCATATGTTGAAAAGTATGCGCCTTCAAAACAGCAACTCAAAACTTATTTATTAAAAAAATACATGAAACTTTCTGCATCTGACGTAAGAAAAAAAGACATAAATAAATTGATAGATATAGTTTTGTCAGATTTAGAAAAGAATAAATTTATAAATGATCAATTTTATTCCGAAAGTAAAGCTAAAAGTATGATCCAAAGAGGGAACTCTATTAATAAGATTAGAAATTATTTGATAGGAAAAGGAATAAATGAAACGTTTATTAAGGATACAGTCGATAAAATAAAAGAGGATAATTCTGACCAAGATTTTTTCTCAGCAATAAAATTATGTAAAAAGAAAAAGATAGGACCAGCTAGAGTAGAAGATAATAGAACTTTGTTTTATAAAAAAGATATATCTTTACTTGCTAGAAATGGTTTTGATTTTGAAACTTCAAAAAAGGTGATGGATATAGATAAAAATGAATATCTCAAGATAATAAATTTACTTTAAT
Organism: uncultured Pelagibacteraceae bacterium; assembly: GCA_902591535.1. Taxonomy (GTDB): domain Bacteria; phylum Pseudomonadota; class Alphaproteobacteria; order Pelagibacterales; family Pelagibacteraceae; genus Pelagibacter. The sequence continues at coordinate 6,984 of CACJBA010000026.1, forward strand.
TTTTTATTTTTTTCTTCTTTCACAAGCTGACTTATCTTGTTCCTTATGTAATTTTTTACAAATACAAAAACTAACAATCCAAAAATTGCAACAGAAACT
>CACJBA010000027.1 GCA_902591535.1 uncultured Pelagibacteraceae bacterium
GAAAGTCTTAAGTCAGATGGAATAGAAATTTCTTCTGAATACGACAGCTTATTTGTAGATAAACCATTCGAATTAGATAGTGACCTTCAAAATTTGATTAATGATAAAGAAATTGGAACTCTTTTACTTACTTTGATTGATATTATAGGAAAAGATAAAGTAGAAAATATTGACGATAAAAGACTTTATTTTATTTTGACAGCATTAAATCAAATAAATGCTGATTTAATTAGAAATAAGCTTTTGCTAAAAGTTCTTCCTTTAAAAGTATAATAATTATAATAAAATAAGAATTTTATGGCTATCAGGACAATAATTACAGAACCAAATAAACTACTAAGGCAAATTTCCAAACCAGTAGACAAGGTGGGTATTGAAGAGCAAAAGTTAATGGACGATATGCTTGAGACAATGTATGAAGCAAATGGAATTGGTCTCGCAGCTATACAAGTTGGTGTACCAAAGAGAATTATTGTAATGGATATAAGTAAAGATGAGAATAAAAAAGAGCCAAGATATTTCGTAAATCCAGTTATTAAAAATAAAGATCCACTAAATGCAACTTATGAAGAAGGGTGTCTTTCTGTACCAAATCAGTTTGCAGAAATTGATAGGCCTAGCAAGTGTGAAGTAGAATACCTGGATTATGATGGAGGAAAGAAACTACTAAAGGCAGATGGTCTTCTTGCAACATGTATTCAGCATGAAATGGATCATTTAGAGGGAATACTATTTATTGATTATCTTTCAAAATTAAAAAGATCAATGATAATTAAAAAATTATCAAAATTAAAATCTACATCTGCAGAAGTTTAATCAATGCTAAAAAAAATAGTTTTTATGGGTACACCAATGTTCGCAGTGCCTATTTTAAAATCACTATATCAAAATGGATACCCTATATCTTGTGTTTATACTCAACCACCTCAAAAATCTAAAAGGGGTCAAAAAATTAATAAGTCTCCTATTCAATTAATTTCAGAAACTTTAAATATAGAATTTAGAACACCAAATTTATTAAAAGAAAATATCGAGGAATTTAAATATTTAAAATCATTAGAGGCAGATTTAGCAATAGTTGTTGCTTATGGTCAAATTATACCAAAGTCATATTTAAATTTAACTAAAAAAGGATTTATAAATATACATGCATCTATTCTTCCAAAGTGGAGGGGTGCTGCTCCGATTCAAAGATCAATTATGAATTTAGACAAAGAGACAGGGATCAGTATTATGAAAATAGGAGAGGAACTAGATACAGGACCGGTGTGTAATGTTTATAAAATTGATATAGAAAATAATTTAAATGCTGAAGATATTAACGAAAAGTTATCATCTTTAGCTGCAGAGAAAATTTTAGATAACATAGATGATATATATGAGGATAAAGCAAACTTTATAGAACAAGATCATTCAGTAGCCACATACGCATCAAAAATTCAAAAACTAGAAGGACAGATTAATTGGAAAGATGATGCAAAAATTATAATTGGTAAAATAAATGGACTTTATCCAGTTCCAGGAGCTTATTTCGTTTTTAACGGTGAGAGATATAAAATATTAAAAGCTGAAGTTGGACAAGCACAAGGAAAACCAGGCGAAGTTTTATCAGATCATTTAGAAATTTCGTGTGGAGATAAAAAATCAATAAAAATTAAAGAAATACAAAGACAAGGAAAAAAGCCTCAAAGTATTGGAGAATTTGTATTAGGAACACAAATTAAAAAAGGTTCATTTTTATAATGAACAGATACCAAATACTCATTGAGTATGTAGGGACAAATTTTAGAGGATGGCAAATTCAAAAAAAAGGTCCAACAATTCAAGGATTAATTCAAGAAAAATTATCAAAGTTATTAAAAGAAAAGATTATTTTACATGGTCAAGGAAGAACTGATGCAGGGGTACATGCATTTGAGCAATCAGCACACTTTGATTGTAAAAATAAAATAACCGATACAATTAAATTTTTAAAATCAATAAATCATTTTTTAAATTTAAAAGAAATTGCAATTAAAAATATTAAAAAAAGAAATAATAAATTTCATGCTAGATTTTCAGCAAAACAAAGAATTTATAAATATTTTATTTTTAATCAAATAAGCCAACCGATAATTGAAAAAAATAGAGCATGGCATGTTCGAAGACCTTTAAATTTAGAATTAATGAAAAAAGGAGCAAAAAAATTATTAGGAACAAATGATTATTCAACTTTTAGATCTTCAAACTGTAATGCTAAAAGTCCAATTAAAACTATTAAATCAATAAAAATTAAATCATCAAAAAATAAAATTGAATTTCAATTTAGCTCTCAATCGTTTTTGCAACATCAGGTAAGATCTATGGTTGGTTGTTTGAAATATGTAGGAGAAACGAAATGGGATTTGAAAACTTTTGAAAAAATATTTAAGTCAAAAAAAAGGATACTCTGTGCCCCTCCAGCACCACCAGGTGGTTTATTTTTATTTAGAGTTCTTTATTAATTTATTTTTATTGCTCATAGCAAACTTTTTATTTATTCGCCATCTAGACTCAGCTCTTACAATATAACCACAGCAATTTTTTGATTTACATTTACAAGGAAATTGTTTGTAGTTTTCATCATAACTAAATCCATAATCACAGGTAAACTCCTCACCTTTTTTAATGTCTTTGATTGCTTTGACCCAAATTTTTAATCCCTTTCCATCATAGTCACAATTATTATCACAAGAATGATTAATTAAACCTGCAGTGTTCCATGTAAAATCTCCATCTAAGTCGTATCTCTTGTTTATTGTAAATAAATATATAGGTTTATTATTATCGTACTTATCAGAATCTTGTGTTTGTTTTTTTGTTATAAGTTTTCCGACATAGTCAATTATTTTAGTTCCCTCTTTAATGTCCCGAGTTGCATAAAGTCCTCTTCCTTTATTATCAATTTCAGATTTTTTTATTTTATATAATTTCATTAAGATTTTTTTATTTAGATTTTTCCTAAGAATTATCAATTAAATTCTATAAGAGCATCAACATGTCTCTTAGTACTATCTCGAAGTGCTTTGAGGTCATAACCGCCCTCTAAAATTGAAACAACTTTTCCATTACAAAACTTTTTAGAAACCTGCAATATTCTCTTCGTAATAGTGAAATAATCCTCAGTTTTTAAATTAAATTGAGCGAGAGGGTCATCCTCATGGGCATCAAAACCAGCGCTAATTAATATAAATTCTGGAATAAATTCCTCTAATTTTTTTAATACGCGATCAAATACGTTTAAATATTCTTCTGAACTTATGCCAGCTGGTAAAGGTATATTTAAGATATTGTTAAATTTACCTTTTTCTTTTTCCGAACCAGTTCCTGGGTAGTAAGGGTATTGGTGAGTTGATATAAAAAGGACATTTTCATTTTCATAAAAAATATCCTGTGTTCCATTACCATGATGTACATCAAAATCTATTATTGCAATTTTTTTATATTTATATTTCTTTAACAAATAATTTGCACCGACACTTACTGAATTTAAAATACAAAAACCAGCTGCTTTGTTTTGAGAGCTATGATGTCCAGGAGGGCGAACACCACAAAATGCATTTCTAAATTCTTTTTTTTCTACACCATCAATTGCAGTAATTATTGATCCAACTGCATCGAAAGTTGCTTCTTTGCTTCCAGGTGAAATGATTGTATCACCGTCAAGTGAAGAAAAACCTTTTTTTGGAAAAGAACTTTTTATTAAATTTAAGTAATTTGTTTCATGCGTGGTTAAAAGGATATTATCTGAAACTTTAGATGGTTTCTTCCAAATAAGATTTTTATTATTAAGTTTTTTAAAATTTTCTATTATGACAGATACCCTTGCTATTTGTTCTGGATGACCAGGACCTGTATCATGATTTTGAGAAGTATCCGATGTAATTAAACCAGTTTTCACTTAAAGTAGTTATCTAGGATTTTGCTATAAATTAAAGTTAATCTATTTAAATCAGATAAGGACACACATTCTCCTACCTTATGCATAGTTTTTCCAACTAATCCAAATTCTAAACATGGAGCTATTTTTCTTATGAATCTGGCATCAGATGTACCACCAGTTGTAGATAATCTTGGTTTAATTTTAGTAACTTTTTTAATTATATTTTGAATCATAAATGTAGTTTTATTTGGTTTAGTTAAAAAGGCTTCACCAGAAACACTATATTCAATTTTAAATCTCGATTTATTTTTATTAGTAATTTTTTTAATTATTTTGTTTATTTTATTCTTTAATTTGTAAGATGTATGTTTGTCATTAAATCTAATATTAAAGGAAGCACTAGCTAATCCTGGAATTACATTGTCAGCTGAATTATCAATGTTAATTTTTGTTATTTCTAAATTTGTAGGTTGAAAATCTTTTGTTCCCTTATCAAATTTAATTTCTTTTAATTCTTTTAGTATTTGGACTAAAGCTGTTGATGGATTGTTAGCTCTGTTTGGATAAGCTACATGACCCTGAATTCCAATCACAGTCAATTTTCCAGTCATACTTCCTCTACGACCAATTTTAATCATTTCTCCTAATTTATTTGGATTCGTAGGTTCTCCTACTAAGCAAAAATCTATTTTTTCTTTCCTTTTCCTTAAATATTCAACAACTTTTTTCGTCCCATTAATTGCGATTCCTTCTTCGTCTCCAGTAATTAGAAGACTAATAGACCCATCAAATTTTTTATTTTCTTTAGAAAAATTATTTACTGCAGTAACAAATGCAGCTATTGAGCTTTTCATATCATTTGCACCTCTTCCAATTAAGTATCCTTTTTTAACAGCAGGTTTAAAAGGATTGACAGTCCAATCATTTAAATTACCTGGTGGCACTACATCCAAATGTCCTGCATAGCAAAAATTTGGACTTGCGGTACCAAGTCTTGCGTAAAGATTTTTTACAGGATAACTATTTTTATCTTTGAACTCGAGTATTTTAGTTTTAAAGCCAATTTTTTTTAATTTTTTTTCTAAAAACTTAATTACACCGGCATCAGTTTTTGTAACAGATGGAAACCTAATTAGCTCTTTAGCTAATTGAAGTTCATTAATTTTTTGCATTTTTATTCTCTTAAAAGATCGTTAACTGATGTTTTTGATCTTGTTTTTTCGTCAACTTGTTTAATTATTACCGCACAATACAAAGATGGCGCTTGTGGATTGTTTTTATCTGGCAAGGATCCTGGAACTACTACTGAATAAGGTGGAATTTTTCCATAAGTTATTTCACCATTTTTTCTATTAACAATTTTTGTTGATTGTCCAATATACATTCCCATACTTAGAACAGAACCTTCTCCAACTATTACACCTTCTACTACCTCGGACATTGCTCCTAAGAAAACATTATCTTCAATAATTGTTGGTAATGCTTGAGCAGGTTCTAATACACCTCCAACTCCCGTACCAGCTGAGATATGACAATTTTTTCCAATCTGACAACAACTTCCTGCACGACTAAATGTATCCATCATTGTTCCTTCATCAATATACGCTCCAATATTTACATAACATGGCATCAAAACCGCATTCTTTCCTACAAATGATCCTTTTCTTACTGGCGAATTAGGCACCATTCTAAAACCAGCTTTTTCATGATCTTCTTTTGTCCATCCAGCTGTTTTTCCTTTAAGTAAATGAGCTTTGTCATACCAGCTACTGTATGGACCATTTAAATTTTCCATTGGATACATTCTAAAGCTTAACATGATAGCTTTTTTTAGATGTTGATGTGTAACCCATTCACCATTTATCTTTTCAGCTACTCTTGCTTTTCCACTGTCTAAATCATCAATAATTTGATCCACAGCATCCTTTAAAGATTTATCTGAATTTTGACTTACTTGATCTTTATTTTCCCAAGCTTCATTTATAATTTTTTCAATACTCATAATTTTATGAGTTTTTTAATAACCTTATTTCTTTTAAAAATAAAGAAAGATTTTCAATTTTGTAATCAATATACTCTTCATCAGACTCTTTTTTCCCCCAGTATTCATCATTGATTAACCAAACAGTTTTTGCTCCTCTTTCTTTTCCAATTGATAAGTTTTTTGCAATATCTTCAATGTAAAGTGTCTCAGCTGGATCGATTTGAAATTTTTTGACCATAAGATCAAATGCTTTCGCCTCAGGTTTTGGATTGTATTCAGCATCAACAATATCAAATACTCCATCAAATTGATCTTCAATTCCTAAGTGAGTAGTTATATTTTTAACATGTTCTTTACTACCATTTGTAAACACAAATTTGTTTACATTAATATTCTCTAGTTCATTCCTTAAAGTAGTATCTTTTTCTAAAAAATCTAAATTAATATCATGCACGTAGTCTAAAAATTCTCTTGGAGGTATATCGTGATGTATCATTAAACCATTAAGACTAGTGTTATATTTATGAAAATAATTTGTTTGTAATTCTTTTGCTTCTTTTAAATCTATATTTAATTTATTTGAAATATATTGAGTCATTTTTTTACTCACTTGACCAAATACTCCTTCAAGATCAGTGTAGAGTACCCCATCACAATCAAATAATATGTTTTTGATATTCTTTAATTCTTTCATTGTCTTATTAGTGTCCCAGAGCCCTTGTCAGAGAATATTTCCCATAAACATGAATGTGGCTTTGTGCCATTAATTATACCAACTGCTGTTACACCATTATTCACTGCATCTAAGCATGCATTTATTTTAGGTATCATACCTTCTGTAATAGTTTCATCATTAATCATTTCAATAATCTCAGATGAAGAAATTTCTTCTATTAATTTTTTATTTTTATCTAGAACACCATCTACATTCGTCATCAATAAAAGTCTTCTTGATTTTAAAGATTTTGCTACGGCCATTGCGGCAGTATCTCCATTAATATTATATGTTTGATTTTCTTTACCTAATCCTAATGGTGAAATTATAGGAAT
>CACJBA010000028.1 GCA_902591535.1 uncultured Pelagibacteraceae bacterium
TAGAATGCTGTGTCTTGAACATGTAAAAGAATTTAACAAAAATTGGAATTATTTTTCAGGAATGAATGATGATCAAGTCCTAGATTTTTTAAAATCTGATATGACTTGGCATAAACCTACTCAAAGTTTTAGCTCTTCAGATAATTTCTTTAAAGTATTATGGAACACCACCTTAAAAGATGAATTAGATAAGGATAAAATAAATGGTGATTATAACCATATGCGTCAATTTAAATTTGATCACAAAGATATAAAAGCATTTGGAATACTTGGGGTTTCAGTTGGTTTAAAATGGAAGAATATTCAAGACAAATTCAAAGTGCTTGTTAAAAAATTTCACCCTGATATGAATTCTGGAAATAAAAAATACGAGGAAAAATTAAAATTAATAACTTTAGCATATACTCAACTAAAAAATACATATAGAGAAAAAATTGACACCAAATCTTAATATAGAACCTGATATTAAAGTTTCCTTGAAGCAAACTTTTGGTATTGATTCTGAAATGGAAGTAGGAGCATTTTCAAAAAAAAATGATTATGTGCCTGAAATAGATAAAAACTATAAATTTGACAGAGATACGACGCTAGCTATTATCTCCGGATTTGCCTTCAATAAAAGAGTTTTGGTTCAAGGGTATCATGGTACTGGTAAGTCTACTCATATAGAACAGATTGCTGCAAGACTAAATTGGCCATGTATTAGAGTCAATTTAGATAGTCATGTAAGCAGAATAGATTTAATTGGTAAAGATGCAATAGTTTTAAAAGACGGAAAGCAAGTAACCCAATTCAATGAGGGCATTTTACCATGGTCAATTCAAAATCCTGTTGCACTTGTGTTTGATGAATATGACGCTGGAAGACCAGATGTTATGTTTGTAATTCAAAGGGTTTTAGAAGCCGAAGGTAATTTTACCTTACTAGATAAAAATAAAGTAATTAAACAAAACAAGTTTTTTAGATTATTTGCTACCTCAAATACTGTAGGATTAGGTGATACTACCGGTCTTTATCATGGAACGCAGCAAATTAACCAGGGTCAAATGGATAGATGGAATATCGTCACAACATTAAACTATTTAAGCCTAGATAAAGAGATGGAAATTGTTTTGGCAAAAAATAAAAATCTAAATAATACAAAAGGAAAAGAGAAAGTTGCAAACATGATAAAAGTAGCATCTTTAACTCGTAAAGGGTTTATCGCAGGAGATATTTCAACAGTGATGAGTCCTAGAACTGTATTGCATTGGGCCGAAAATTCAGAGATATTTAAAGATACTGGTTACGCTTTTAGAGTAACTTTTCTAAATAAATGTGATGATATTGAAAAAAATACTATCGCAGAATATTATCAAAGATGTTTTGGAGAAGAATTGCCAGAATCTTTGATAAATATTCAGATATAAATGAGTTCAAAAGAAACCAATTTAAAAGAAAAATTTATAGTTGCTTTAAATTCAACAGCAAAAGTAATAGCTGATGATTTTGAAGTAAACAGGAAAAACCAAGAAAACAAAAAAAATAAAGATCTTCTATCACTAGATATTGACAATATAACAAATCCAAGTGATTTTATAAGACTGCGTGCTGAAACAGACTCAAGTGCCCTTAAAAAAAAATTTTCAGATGATTTAATTTTTAAAAAAAATTTACCTAGCAATACTTCTTCTAGATCACTTTATAACATTGCTGAAAAAATTAGATATGAAGTTTTAGGTGGTCAAATGCTTAAAGGTATTGAAAAAAACTTGAAAGAAAATTATTCTCAAATAATAAATCGTAAAAGAAAAGATCAATTAAAAACAAAAGAGGACGTTCCAGTCACTGAAGCTTTTGAGTTATATATGCTTAAAAACTTTCATAAAATAGAGCTTAACTCTCTAACATCAAAGATGTTAAATCTTTGGGAAAAAGATTTTGAAAAGTCTATTGAAAAACATAAAGAGTTTTTAATAAATAATCTTGAAGATCAGCAAGCCTACAGTTCAAAATTTACACAAATATTGGATGAAATGGATATCTTTCAAAGTGAGGAAGATAATGAAAAAGAGGAGCAAAATCAGGATCAGGGTCAGGATAATCCATCAAATGATGATCAAAATAATGAAAACGAAGATAACAAAGACGAAAACAATGATCAAGAAACTCAAGCAACTTTAGATGCAGATTATAGCATTGATGAGTTTAACTTAGATGAGCAGCTTTCAGATGTTGATTCAGATGAGCAAAGTTCAGAACAGATAGTAAAAAAAAATATAGATAATGTTAATCTTGATTACAAAATATTTACATCTCAATTTGATGAAATTATAAAAGCTGAAAATTTAGAAAATGCTGATGAGGCCTCTAAACTAAGAAAAAACTTAGATCAACAATTAATTGGTTTTCAAGACGTTATTACAAAATTAGCAAATAAACTTCAAAGACAACTTCTGGCAAAGCAAAATAGAGCGTGGGAATTTGATTTGGAAGAGGGCTTATTAGATAGCTCCAAACTCCCAAGAATTATTATGGATCCTTATAATTCTTTATCATTTAAAAAAGAAAAAGATTTAGATTTTAAAGATACTGTAGTTACTTTACTAATTGATAATTCAGGATCTATGAGGGGAAGACCAATTACGATTGCAGCTATTTGTGCTGATATTTTATCTAGAACACTTGAAAGATGTTCGGTTAAAGTAGAAATTTTAGGTTTTACTACAAAAAACTGGAAAGGAGGACAAAGTAGAGAGTTTTGGACCAAAAATTCAAAGCCAAAAACACCTGGAAGACTTAATGATTTAAGACATATAATATTCAAAAGTGCTGATACTCATTGGAGGCAAGCGAAGAATAATTTAGGACTCATGCTTAAAGAGGGCCTACTTAAAGAAAACATTGATGGTGAAGCAATATTATGGGCATACAACAGAATCAAAAAAAGAAAAGAAGAAAGAAAAATATTAATGGTAATTTCGGATGGAGCTCCAGTTGACGACTCTACTCTTTCGGTTAATTCAGGAGACTTCTTAGAAAAGCATCTAAAAAAGATCGTAAAATTTATTGAAAACAAATCTGATATAGAAATTTTAGCTATTGGAATTGGACATGATGTTTCTAGATATTATAACAAAGCAATAAAAATTACTGATGTAAATGAATTGGGTGACGTAATGATTTCTCAATTAAGCACTTTATTTGATACTAAAAACAATTATCATTAAATATTAAATAAATCTCTATTTTTCCAACTAACAACCACCTCAGCTCCACTTCTTGTTTTTGAATTTCTGCAATTTATTGTGGCAAAATTTTTCTCCAATAAAGTTTTTCCAATAAATAGACCAAGCCCCAAACCCTCTTTTGATTTATTTTTAGAATAGCTTGATTTTAAATATGGTTCACCAATTTTTGATAAAATATCTCTTGGATACCCGTCACCATCATCCTCGATGATAATTTCAGTTATCTCACTATCACTTTTTAAATTTACAAAAACAGTTGACCTAGAAAATTTGTTAGCATTTCCAATGAAATTTCTTAATCCATAAACAATTTCTATAGATTTGCTAATTTTTTTAGAGTTTGAGTCTTGATCAAAGTTAAAGATAAATTGTTTTTTACTTATTTCTTTAAATGATGAAATTATCTCACTTAAATAATCTCTGATTGATATATCTTTATCAATAAAATCGTCTTCTTCCACAGGATTTAAGGTCAGACGTTTTAAAATTTCATTACACCTATCAACTTGACTAGCTAATAACTCTATATCTTTTTCAACATCCTTTTGGCCTTTAAACTGCTTTTTTAAATCATGTGCAATTATAGTTATTGTTGATAATGGTGTTCCTAAAGAATGAGCTGCTGCAGCTGCTTGGCCACCTAGAGATAAAAGTTCGTGTTCAGTAGCCATAACCTCTTCCATTTTTGACAAAGCTTCTTTCCTTAATCTAGATTGTGTTCCAAATGTCATCGCAAAATAATTGAGAAAAACCAAGGCTATAAGTAATGCGATTGGTATAGAGTAATAGTAATATGGGCTTACATGAAAGTGGTCACTTAATGGAGCAGGCAAATCTGTAGAATAAAAAGTTAAAAAAATAATAATAAATACTGTTAAAGCAACAAGAAGAGCGTTTGTTTTAAAACTCAAATTTGATGAAGAAAATACACTAGGTATTATTATAAAAATTATGAATGGATTTACAACACCTCCTGACAAATAAAGTAATATACCTAATTGTAGAATATCTATAAATAAAAATAAAAAAGCAGACCTATCTGATAGCTGTGTTTTTTTATAAATAAATATTAAGTACAAGTTACTTAATATTCCTAAAAAGATTATCAAATTTGATGTTAAAAAATCAAATTCGAAATTTAAAAAGAAATATACAAAATTAACCGCAATTAATTGACCTGAAATCCCTATCCATCTTAAAGTTATATAAGTTGATTTTTTAAAAGAATGGTGTTTTGAAGTTTCAAAAAACTTCATCTTTAAATATCAAGATTTCTGACATTAATTGCATTTGAAACGATAAAATCTTTTCTTAAAGCAACATCATTTCCCATTAATGTATGTATAAGACTTTGATCTTTTTTTAGATCTTTTGAATATTGTACTTGTAGCAAATTTCTAGTTTGTGGATCAAGTGTAGTATTCCATAACTCATCAGGATTCATTTCACCTAAACCTTTAAATCTTTGAATGTTCAACTTGGATTTTTCTACATCAATAGCTGCAGTATATTCTTTTGATGTTTTTTTAATTTTTTTTAATTCTTTATTGTTATTAACAATATATTCCTCTAATTCTTGTTCATCTTTAATATAAATTCCTTTAGTGCCTTTATTAATTTTAAAAAGTGGAGGTTGAGCCAAATAAACATAGCCATTTTCAATTAGTTTGTTAAATGGTTTGTTGTTAAAAAAGGTTAAAAGAAGAGCTCTTATATGAGAACCATCAACATCAGCATCAGTCATTATAATTATTTTTCCATATCTTAAGTCTTTTAAATCAATTTCTTCAGCTTTAGGATCCAATCCTAGTGCATTGATTAAGGTAACTATCTCATTAGAAGAAATCATTTTTGACAAAGCTTTTGTCCTTTGATCAGAGCCATTTCCATTGCCATTACCATTTTTTTTGGCATTAAAATCTTCTACATAAGTATTAAGAATTTTACCTCTAAGAGGTAAAACTGCTTGATTTGCCCTATTTCTACCTTGTTTTGCAGAACCACCCGCTGAATCACCCTCAACAATAAATAATTCTGTTCCATCTTGCTTACCAATTTGGCAATCAGCTAATTTTCCTGGAAGACCACTTAATTCAAGAGCTCCTTTCCTTCTCACATTTTCTCTTGCTTTTCTAGCAACATCTCTAGCCATTGCTGCTTGAATTACTTTGGCTAAAATAGTTTTTGCAATCGAAGGATTTTGATCAAACCATATAGATAATTTTTCATTTACTAAAGTTTCTACTATCATTCTTACTTCTGATGAAACAAGTTTATCCTTTGTCTGAGATGAAAACTTTGGATCTGGTATTTTGGTAGAAAGTACACAAGTAAGACCCTCCTTAATATCATCACCTGAAATCGCCAACTTATTTTTCTTTAATAAATTATTTTCATTAGCGTATTTATTTACTACTCTAGTTAATGCACTTCTAAATCCTAATAAGTGAGTTCCACCATCTTTTTGGTAAATATTATTTGTGTATGGAAAGATATCTTCTGTATATCCTGCATTCCATTTTAAGGAACACTCTAGTTCAATATTATTCTTTTTACCCTCAATATAAATTGGTTTTCTAAATAAATCATTACCATTTTTATTTTGTAACTTTTCTCTTTTTTCATCTAAAAAATCTACAAATTCTAAAACACCACCATCAAACTTAAACTCTGAAACTTTTTCTTTCTTTTGGCTGGCGTCAGTAAATATTATTTTTATTCCTTTATTTAAAAATGCTAACTCTCGCATTCTTTTAATCAAAATATTCGCACTAAATTTTATTGATGAAAAAATTTCTTTTGAAGGTAAAAAAGTAATTTGTGTACCAGTGTGCTTTGCTTTACTTACTGCCTTTAGTGGTGCTTTAGCTTCACCATTTTGAAATTCTATAAAATGTTTCTTTCCATCTCTATATATTTCTAACTTTAATTTTTCTGATAGAGCATTAACTACGGATACTCCAACTCCATGCAATCCTCCAGATACTTTATAAGAATCATGATCAAACTTACCACCAGCATGAAGTTGAGTCATTATTACTTCTGCAGCTGATTTTTTTTCTCCTCTATGGATATCTACTGGAATACCTCTACCATCATCATTTACTGTAATTGTTCCATCAGAATTTATTTTTACATTAATATTTTTACAATATCCTGCTAATGCCTCATCAATTGAGTTATCAACGACTTCATAAACCATATGATGTAAACCAGTTCCATCATCAGTATCTCCAATATACATACCTGGTCTTTTTCTAACTGCCTCAAGACCTTTTAAAACTTTGATGGAGTCTGCCTGATATGTGTTTTTATTTGTCATTTTTTTAAATTTTGGAAAGAAAAAATTATAACATTTTTTAAAAAAATTGTTGATTTATCTTAACAAAAAAACTCAGAAATGATCAAATAGTTATTGAAAAACAAAGCTTATTTGCTGGCGGAGAGAATGGGATTCGAACCCATGAAAGAAT
>CACJBA010000029.1 GCA_902591535.1 uncultured Pelagibacteraceae bacterium
AAAAAAACACAGTAAAATAAGCAATTTTTGTTAATTTTTTTAATGTTATATGCTTGATTTCCTATAATTTTAGCCTATAAGCACTGAACTTTCTCAGTAAAATTATAGCAATATAATAAATTAATGAGGATTATTGAGCTTTTTAGCTCAATTAGCTATTTAAAAAGTAAAAAATTTAAGAAGAGAAGTGTGGACGGTTAAGGTTACCAAAAATTTGTCGTACACACTTCAACATCATATAAATTTTATTCTTAGAATTTATATGGAAGCTAGTGTGCGCCGTTTTTAAACTTGAGAGTTTGATCATGGCTCAGAACGTACGCTGGCGGCACGCTTAACACATGCAAGTCGAACGAAGTAGCAATACTTAGTGGCAGACGGGTGAGTAACATGTGGGTATCTGCCCTTTGGCCTGGAATAACACGAGGAAACTTGTGCTAATACTGGATAAGTCTTTACGGAGAAAGCTTTATGCACCATTGGATGAGCCCGCACTTGATTAGTTTGTTGGTAGGGTAATGGCCTACCAAGACTGTGATCAATAGCTGATTTGAGAGGATGATCAGCCACATTGGGACTGAGACACGGCCCAAACTCCTACGGGAGGCAGCAGTGGGGAATCTTGCACAATGGAGGAAACTCTGATGCAGCGATGCCGCGTGAGTGAAGAAGGCCTTTGGGTTGTAAAGCTCTTTCGTCGGGGAAGAAAATGACTGTACCCGAATAAGAAGGTCCGGCTAACTTCGTGCCAGCAGCCGCGGTAATACGAAGGGACCTAGCGTAGTTCGGAATTACTGGGCTTAAAGAGTTCGTAGGTGGTTGAAAAAGTTGGTGGTGAAATCCCAGAGCTTAACTCTGGAACTGCCATCAAAACTTTTCAGCTAGAGTATGATAGAGGAAAGCAGAATTTCTAGTGTAGAGGTGAAATTCGTAGATATTAGAAAGAATACCGATTGCGAAGGCAGCTTTCTGGATCATTACTGACACTGAGGAACGAAAGCATGGGTAGCGAAGAGGATTAGATACCCTCGTAGTCCATGCCGTAAACGATGTGTGTTAGACGTTGGAAATTTATTTTCAGTGTCGCAGCGAAAGCGATAAACACACCGCCTGGGGAGTACGACCGCAAGGTTAAAACTCAAATGAATTGACGGGGACCCGCACAAGTAGTGGAGCATGTGGTTTAATTCGAAGATACGCGCAGAACCTTACCAACACTTGACATGTTCGTCGCGACTTTAAGAGATTAAAGTTTTCGGTTCGGCCGGACGAAACACAGGTGCTGCATGGCTGTCGTCAGCTCGTGTCGTGAGATGTTGGGTTAAGTCCCGCAACGAGCGCAACCCTCACTTTTAGTTGCCATCATTAAGTTGGGCACTCTGAAAGAACTGCCAGTGATAAGCTGGAGGAAGGTGGGGATGACGTCAAGTCCTCATGGCCCTTACGTGTTGGGCTACACACGTGCTACAATGGTATCTACAACAGGAAGCAAAACTGCGAAGTTAAGCAAATCCTTAAAAGATACCTCAGTTCGGATTGCACTCTGCAACTCGAGTGCATGAAGCTGGAATTACTAGTAATCGTGGATCAGCGTGCCACGGTGAATGCGTTCCCGGGTCTTGTACACACCGCCCGTCACACCATGGGAGTTGGTTCTACCTTAAGGCAAGGTTTTAAACCCTTGACCACGGTATAGTCAGCGACTGGGGTGAAGTCGTAACAAGGTAGCCGTAGGGGAACCTGCGGCTGGATTACCTCCTTTCTAAGGATGAATGAAAGTTAATTTCATTCAAAATAATATACAGGTAATGTTGACCGTCCTCATTTCTCTTCTTGAATTAGTGTTTCTCTTGCATGGGGGCCGGTAGCTCAGTTGGTTAGAGCACACCCTTGATAAGGGTGGGGTCGAAAGTTCGAGTCTTTCTCGGCCCACCAATTAAAGATCTTGGGGGATTAGCTCAGCTGGGAGAGCGCCTGATTTGCATTCAGGAGGTCAGCGGTTCGATCCCGCTATCCTCCACCAACACTTAGTTATAAAAATTGTAAATAAATATAATAATTAATATCAATATCTATATCCGAACATTACTAATGTTATTAGGTAATGTTCAAAATAAAAATTTGATTCAACACAGAATTTTTTTCTGTGCATAAATCAAGCGTTTAAGGGCGTGTAGTGGATGCCTTGGCACTGAAAGCCGATGAAGGACGTGATATACTGCGATAAGTTTCGGGGAGCTGTATGTAAGTTTTGATCCGAAAATTTCCGAATGGGGAAACCCACCACTTTATGTGGTACTTTAAACTGAATACATAGGTTTAAAGAGACAACCTGGAGAACTGAAACATCTAAGTAACCAGAGGAAAAGAAATCAATTGAGATTCCGTTAGTAGTGGCGAGCGAACGCGGACTAGGCCAGTAATTTTGTTAAAAAAATTTGAATAGTTTGGAAATGCTAACCATAGAGGGTGATAGTCCCGTATGAGTAATGTTTAACAAAATTCTTGAGTAAAGCGGGACACGTGAAATCCTGCTCGAATATAGGGGGACCACCCTCTAAGCCTAAATACTCTTCAGTGACCGATAGTGAACTAGTACCGTGAGGGAAAGGTGAAAAGAACCCCTATTAGGGGAGTGAAATAGAACCTGAAACCGCATGCCTACAATCAGTCGAAGCTCTTTTTAGAGTGACGGCGTACCTTTTGTATAATGGGTCAGTGACTTAATTTATTAAGCAAGCTTAAGCCATCTAGGTGTAGGCGTAGCGAAAGCAAGTCTTAATAGGGCGATTAGTTTAATGAATTAGACCCGAAAACGAATGAGCTTACCATGAGCAGGTTGAAAGTAAGGTAACACTTACCGGAGGACCGAACCAGTTGACGTTGAAAAGTCTTTGGATGACTTGTGGTAAGGGGTGAAAGGCCAACCAAATTCGTAGATAGCTGGTTTTCCGCGAAAACTATTTAGGTAGTGCGTTGAATAAAATAGACGTTTAGAGGTAGAGCACTAAATGGGCTAGGGGGAAGAGATTCTTACCAAACCTAATAAAACTCCGAATGCTAAACGTTGTTCTTCAGCAGACAGACTGTGGGTGCTAAGGTCCATGGTCGAGAGGGAAAGAGCCCAGACCACCAGATAAGGTCCCCAAATTATGATTAAGTGTGAAAGGATGTGGAAATTCCTTAACAGCCGGGAGGTTGGCTTAGAAGCAGCCATCCTTTAAAGATAGCGTAACAGCTCACCGGTCTAATAGAGTTTCTGCGCCGAAGATGTAACGGGGCTAAAATCATATACCGAATCTGTGGATTTATAATTTTTTCGAAAATTATAACTGGTAGCGGAACGTTCTGTAAGCCTGTGAAGGGATACCCGTGAGGGATCCTGGAGGTATCAGAAGTGCGAATGCTGACATAAGTAACGATAAAAGAAGTGAAAAACTTCTTCGCCGAAAATCCAAGGGTTTCTGCGCAAGGTTAATCCGCGCAGAGTTAGTCGGCACCTAAGGCGAGGGCGAAAGCCGTAGTCGATGGAAATAAGGTTAATATTCCTTAACCAGATGGTAGTGACGGATCTTGTAAGTTGTGAGTTCTTAATGGATTGAGCTTGCCGCGAAAAGGTTCCAAGAAATAGCTCCATCATTAGACCGTACCCTAAACCGACACAGGTGGATTAATAGAGTATATTTAGGCGCTTGAGAGAATGATGTTGAAGGAACTCGGCAAAATACTTCCGTAACTTCGGGATAAGGAAGACCTTTTTGTAGGCAACTATTTGAAGGTGGCACAAGCCAGGGAGAAGCGACTGTTTATCAAAAACACAGGGCTCTGCTAACACGTAAGTGGATGTATAGGGTCTGACGCCTGCCCGGTGCTGGAAGGTTAATGCGGTTGGTGAAAGCTAACTTCTGAAGCCCCAGTAAACGGCGGCCGTAACTATAACGGTCCTAAGGTAGCGAAATTCCTTGTCGGGTAAGTTCCGACCTGCATGAATGGCGTAACGATTTCTCCGCTGTCTCCAACATCAACTCAGTGAAATTGAATTCTCCGTGAAGATGCGGAGTTCGCGTAGTTAGACGGAAAGACCCCGTGCACCTTTACTGCAACTTTACATTGGTATTAGGAAAAACATATTTAGTATAGGAGGGAGACATTGAAGCAAAGGCGTCAGCTTTTGTGGAGTCAACAGTGAAATACCTCTTTTGTTTTTCTTGATATCTAACTGATCGCCGTTATCCGGCATCAAGACATTGTATGGTGGGTAGTTTGACTGGGGCGGTCGCCTCCCAAATAGTAACGGAGGCGTGCGAAGGTAAGCTCAGAACGGTCAGAAATCGTTCGTAGAGTGCAATGGCATAAGCTTGCCTGACTGTGAGACTGACAAGTCGAGCAGAGACGAAAGTCGGTCATAGTGATCCGGTGGTTCTGAGTGGAAGGGCCATCGCTCAACGGATAAAAGGTACGCCGGGGATAACAGGCTGATACTGCCCAAGAGCTCATATCGACGGCAGTGTTTGGCACCTCGATGTCGGCTCATCACATCCTGGGGCTGGAGCAGGTCCCAAGGGTTTGGCTGTTCGCCAATTAAAGTGGTACGTGAGCTGGGTTCAGAACGTCGTGAGACAGTTCGGTCCCTATCTGCTATGCGTGTAGAAGAATTGAGAGGAGTTGACCCTAGTACGAGAGGACCGGGTTGAACATACCACTGGTGGACCGGTTGTAGCGCCAGCTGCAGTGCCGGGTAGCTAAGTATGGAAGAGATAACTGCTGAAAGCATCTAAGCGGGAAACTCACCTCAAAACTAGTTCTTCCTATAGAGCCGTGGTAGACCACCACGTTGATAGGCTGGATGTGGAAGCGCAGTAATGCGTGCAGCTGACCAGTACTAATAGCTCAATTGGCTTGATTTATGCACTGAAAAAAGTTTTTATGAATATTTAAGATATTAGTATTATTAATATATTTTGATCAAAAGGATTAATGTTAGACTATCAAAAATATCATGAATAAATTCATAATTACTGGCTCATACCGAAGTGGAACAACTTATCTATCTTCAATTCTTAACAGTCAAACTTCTACATTTTGTTTAGAACAAAGTATTTTCCATAATTTAGAAAAGGATTTTAGTAATCAAGAAGAATTTTTATGCTTTAGCAATCAATTAGATGCTCGTTTTATGTCTGTTGGTTTGCCAATGCCTCAATTACATAAAAAAGCTAAGTCTAAAAATGAAATTACTTACTTTTACATTGAACATTTAAAGAACACATTCAATTGTACGAATGTAGGGTTTAAAAAAACAATGTTAAGCAGGAACACAATTAAAAATTTGGTAAATGATAACTATAAGATAATTATTATGAAAAGACCAGTTGAAAAAATTTTGAAATCTTGGTTAAATCGTATTGAACCAAATCTAAATAATGCTGCTTTAAAACTTCAAAATTTTTTAAAAGAAATAAATTATTATTCATTAGATTTTTTATCTCCTGATTCTTTTAAAGTTGTAGATTATGATGCACTGGTAGAGAAACCAGAATTTATTTTGAAAGATTTAAGTAGATTT
>CACJBA010000030.1 GCA_902591535.1 uncultured Pelagibacteraceae bacterium
GGAATTGAATTTGTTCAAAATTTTGAAGTTGGTAAGGACGCAAGCTTAGACCAATTGAGAAAAAAACACGATGCAATTTTAATTGCAACAGGAGTTTATAAAGCAAGAGAAGTAAATTTACCTGGAAATGATCTAGATAATATTTTTCCTGCAATGGATTTTTTAACAGCATCTAATAAAAAAGGTCTAGGAGATGATGTTGAGTTGTTTGATAAAGGAATTTTAAATGCAGAAGGTAAAGATATTGTTGTAATTGGTGGGGGTGACACAGCAATGGATTGTGTAAGAACTTCTGTAAGACAGAGGGCAAAATCTGTTAAATGTTTGTATAGAAGAGATAAAGAAAACATGCCAGGATCTGCTAGAGAAGTTGCAAATGCAGAAGAAGAAGGTGTTGAGTTTGTTTGGTTATCAAGTCCTAAAGAATTTAAAGGTACAAATAAAGTAGAAAAAATAATTGTAGATCAAATTAAATTAGGTGATCCAGACGAGACAGGAAGAAGAAAGCCACAAGTACAAGAGGGCTCAAGTTACGAAACAAAAGCAGATATGGTTATCAAAGCACTAGGCTTTGATCCTGAGGATTTACCAAATTTATTTGATAGTAGTGAATTACAAGTAACAAAGTGGGGAACTATTAAAACAGATTTTGATACTATGGAAACAAATATAAAAGGGGTGTTTGCTGCTGGTGATATAGTGAGAGGAGCCTCATTAGTTGTCTGGGCGATAAAAGATGGAAGAGATGCAGCAGCTTCAATTAAAACTTTTTTAGAGAGTAAATCTAAAGTGGAAAAAAGAGTTGCCTAATGGAAAATTATAAAAAGAACTTTGATCTTTTAAAAAAAAATAATGTTTATTCAGAAGACATGGAGCATGATGCTTGCGGTGTTGGTATAATTGCATCAACTGAAGGTAAAAAATCTCGTAAAGTTGTCGAGTATGGTATTGAAGCGTTAAAAGCTGTTTGGCATAGAGGAGCTGTAGATGCTGACGGAAAAACTGGTGATGGAGCTGGAATTCATGTTGAAATACCTAAAGATTTCTTCATCGAAAAGATAGAAGTGACAGGACACACACATGATAACTCTGAAATATGTGTAGGTATGATCTTTCTGCCTCGGAATGATTACGCAGCACAAGAAAGTTGCAAAACTATTGTTGAAAGTGAATTAACAAAAAATGATTTTAGTATTTATGGTTGGAGGCAAGTTCCAGTTAATCCAAAAGTTTTAGGTGAAAAGGCATTTCAAACAATGCCTGAAATTATCCAAGTATTGTTTAAACCATATAATATAGAATTAACAAATAAAGATTTAGAAAGAAAAATTTATGAAACCAGAAGAAAGATAGAAAATGAAGCTTTTAAAAAATCTTTAAACAATTTTTATATTTGTTCATTGAGTTCTAAATCTATCATTTATAAGGGAATGTTTTTAGCTGAGGCTATATCAGATTTTTACCTTGATCTAAAAGACGAGAGATTTGTCTCAAGGTTTGCTATTTTTCATCAAAGATTTTCAACAAATACAGCACCTAGCTGGAATTTAGCCCAACCCTTTAGAGCTATAGCGCATAATGGAGAAATTAATACTTATAGAGGAAATAAAAATTGGATGAAAGTTCACGAACAAGAGATGAACAGTCCCCTTTTTGAAGATGTTGAAAATTTAAAACCTGTTATACAACAAGGAGCATCAGACTCTGCTGCATTAGATAATGTTTTTGAATTATTAAATATATCTGGTCAGCCAGCCCCTTTGGCGAAGCTTATGCTAGTTCCAGATGCATGGTCTAAAAAAAATAAAACTTTACCTAAAGATCACCAACAATTATTTAATTTTTTAAACAGTACTATGGAGCCATGGGATGGACCGGCAGCTATTGCTGGAACTGATAATGAGTGGGTTATAGCTGCAAATGATAGAAATGGATTAAGACCTTTAAGATATGCGATTACAAAAGACAAATTATTATTTGCAGGTTCTGAAACAGGAATGATTGAATTAAATGAAAAAAGAATTTTGTCAAAGGGCAGATTGGGTCCCGGGGAAATAATTGGTGTTAGAATTGAAAAAGGAAAAGTATTTACTAACAAGCAAATAAAAGATTATTTAGCTAAAGAATATAAACACTTTAACTCACAAATTGTAGATTTAGATGATAAGTTAACTATTTCAGATGAAAAAAGTTCTTTTTCGGGAGATGATTTAAGAAGAAGGCAATATACTTTTGGAATTAGTTTAGAGGACCTTGAGCTTATACTGCATCCCATGGCAGAAGATGCTAAAGAAGCAACTGGATCTATGGGGGATGATACACCATTGGCTGTTTTGTCAGATAGGTATAGACCTTTATACCATTTTTTTAGACAGAATTTTAGCCAAGTCACAAACCCACCAATAGACTCTTTAAGAGAAAATAAGGTTATGAGCTTGAAAACAAGATTTGGAAATCTTGGAAATATTTTAAATTTTGACAATTTAACAAAGCAAAATATTTATGTTTTAAATAGTCCAATATTATCAAATTCTCAGTTCGAAAAATTTATAAATTTTTTTGGCAATAATTCATCTATAATTGATTGTACTTTCTTAGAGGAAGAAACCTTATTCGATTCAATTAAAAAAATTCAAAAAGAAGCCGAAATTGCAGTAAGACAGGGAGTTACTCAATTAATTTTAAGTGACAGAGAGCTTTCTCACTCAAAACTTCCAATACCGATGCTTTTAGCAGTTGGATCAATTAACTCATTCCTTATTGAGAAAAAACTTAGAGGATATGTATCAATCAATGTTCAATCTGGAGAGGCTTTAGATACACACTCTTTTGCAACTTTAATAGGAGTTGGAGCAACCACTGTAAATCCTTACTTAGCATTTGATAGTTTATTTCAGCGTTATGAAAAGAAGTTATTTGGCCAATTCAGTTATGATGAATGTGTGGAGAGATACATAAAATCAGTAAACGCAGGTCTATTAAAGATTATGTCTAAGATGGGCATTTCAGTTTTAAGCTCTTATAGAGGTGGATGTAACTTTGAAACTGTAGGATTAAGTAGAACAATTGTTTCAGATTATTTTCCTGGTGTTGTGTCTAAAATTTCTGGGATCGGACTTACTGGTATAGAGAAAAAAATTCGAGAGATTCATAAAGAGGCATTTGAAAGTTCTGAAACTATTTTGCCGATTGGCGGTATATACAGATATCGTAAAAATGGTGAAACACATCAATATCAAGGAAAATTAATTCATCTATTACAAAGCGCTGTTGGATCTAATTCTTATGATGCTTATAAAAGATATGCAGAAGGTATATATAGTTTACCACCAATAAATCTTAGAGATTTAATTGATTTTAGAGAAAAAAAATTAAGTGGACCAATAGATATTTCTGAGGTCGAACCAATAGAAAATATTTTAAAAAGATTTGGAAGTGGGAGTATGTCTCATGGGGCTTTATCGAAAGAGGCTCATGAAACTTTAGCAACTGGAATGAATAGGATTAAGGGTGCTTCATGTAGTGGAGAGGGTGGCGAAGATGCAAGTAGATTCAAAGTTTTAGATAATGGTGACAGCGCGAACTCAAGAGTTAAACAAATAGCTTCCGCAAGATTTGGGGTTACAGTTAATTATCTAAATAACTGTAATGAGATAGAAATTAAAATTGCGCAAGGTGCTAAGCCTGGTGAAGGTGGTCAGTTACCAGGATTTAAAGTTACAGAAGAGATTGCTAGACTTAGGCATTCAACACCAGGAGTGACTTTAATATCACCTCCACCACATCATGATATTTATTCTATAGAAGATCTTGCACAACTGATTTACGATTTGAAACAGATTAATCCTAAAGCTCGAATAGGAGTGAAGTTAGTTGCTTCGTCTGGTGTAGGAACAATTGCAGCTGGTGTAGCTAAAGCAAAAGCAGATATAATACTGATTTCTGGACATAATGGTGGAACAGGAGCAACACCCCAAACTAGTGTTAAATATGTTGGAATACCATGGGAAATGGGTTTAACAGAAGCAAACCAAGTATTAACATTAAATAATCTCAGACATAAAGTTACTTTAAGAACAGACGGCGGAATTAAAACTGGAAGAGATGTAGTGATAGCAGCAATGATGGGTGCTGAAGAATATGGTGTCGCTACCACAGCATTAGTTGCAATGGGTTGTATAATGGTTAGACAATGTCATTCAAATACGTGTCCTGTAGGTGTTTGTACTCAAGATGAAAAGCTCAGAGAAAAATTTACAGGAACTCCTGAAAAAGTAGTTAATTTATTCACATTTATAGCTACTGAAGTGAGAGAAATATTAGCAAATTTAGGCTTTAAATCATTGAATGAAGTGATTGGAAGAACAGATTTGTTAAAACAAATTAGTAAGGGTTCACCAAATTTAGATGACTTAGATTTAAATCCTTTATTTGTTCAAGCAGATAATGGAAATAACCCTAGGTATTGTGAGGACCAAGAAATAAATAGCGTGCCAGATACTCTTGACCAAGAAATTTGGCCAGAAATTGAAAAAGCTCTAGATAATTCTGAAAAAATTGAAAAAGAATATCAAATTAAAAATACTCACAGGGCAGTTGGCACGAGAATTTCTCATCATTTGTATAAAAAATACGGTTATGAAAAACTTGACGAAAATTTTTTAGTTTTAAATTTTAAAGGATCAGCAGGTCAATCATTTGGTGCATTTTCTTCAAAAGGTTTAAAACTTGTATTAAAGGGAGATGCCAATGATTATGTTGGTAAAGGTTTGTCGGGAGCTACAATTTCAATAAAATTACCAGAAGAAAGTAATTTAATTTCTAATGAGAATACAATTTTAGGAAATACCGTTCTTTACGGGGCCACATCAGGAAAACTTTTTGCTTCTGGTCAAGCTGGAGAAAGATTTTCTGTTAGAAATTCTGGTGCAGTTACAGTAATTGAAGGATGTGACTCTAATGGATGTGAATATATGACAGGTGGAACTGTAGTAATTTTAGGAGATGTTGGTGATAATTTTGCAGCTGGTATGACCGGTGGTATGGCATTCATATACGATAAAAATCGACAATTCGAAAAGAAAGTAA
>CACJBA010000031.1 GCA_902591535.1 uncultured Pelagibacteraceae bacterium
TGGCGGGGTCCAATGGTTACTAGTGCGATTAAAACTTTTACACAAAAAGTAAATTGGAAGGACTTAGATTTTATCATTGTTGATATGCCTCCAGGCACTGGTGATACCCAATTAACATTTTCACAAGAAATTAAAATGGATGGAGCAATTATTGTATCCACCCCTCAAGAAGTAGCTCTTCTAGATGTAAAGAGAGGAATTAAAATGTTTGATAAACTCGGAGTTAAAATTTTAGGTTTAGTTGACAACATGAGTTTCTTTATTGGTGATGATGGAAAAAAATATAAAATTTTTGGTGAAGGTGGGGTTAAAAAAACTGCTGACGAATTTCAAAAAGAATTTCTATGTGAGATACCAATAAATCCTGAGGTTGGTAATTCTGGTGATAGAGGAAAACCTATAGTTGAGGCTAATCCAGAACACGAAATTTCAAAAATTTATTTAGATTTAGCGAATAAAATTAAATCATCTTATTTCTAACATCGAAGATTTAAATAAATAAAATTTATTTATTTTAATTATTTTGATTTACAAATATTTACCATAAAGGATAAATATCGTCTTTTGACAATTTTTTTTTTTTTTTAAATTTCATAATTAAAAAAACTACAAGAATTAATAATAGTCCAATTAATATCATACTTATCATATTTTCGATTTTATGAATTGACTTATTAACTTATATCCAAGATCAGTTAAATGTACTCTGTCAACAAAAAGCCATTTATTATCATATTCTTTACTTGATAAAAACTCGTTACAATCAAAGAAATCAATATTTAACTCTTTGCAAGTTTCACTCAAAAAAGATTTATATTTAGTGTAAACATCTGAATTCATTAATTTTAAAACTTGATTTGGTTTAATATTTGTATTTTTATCAAGTTCATTAAAAATTATGTTTTCTTCTTCGCTTAATTCTCTAATACACCATGAGGACATCGGTTGTAAAAAAAAATATAATTTGATTTTCATTCCATTTTTAATATTTGCCCAAAAATATAAATTTTTTCTTACAATTTCAAAAATACTTTGATTAACATTATTTTTTAATTCATTTAATTCAGATTTAGGACTAATAAATAAATTAGAAAATCGATTTATAAGCTGCTTCTTTAAACCAATTGCCATTGAATCATAAAATTGATTTGTGTAAAACATAGGTCCTAAAATTTTGTCATAATTATCTATATATCTGCTCATAAAAATATCATTTATGCCCGAAAAAATAATTACTTCTTTAATTTTTTTTAAATTATTAATTAAAGAATTAAATAAAATTACTTCTTGAAAACCAGAATAAGCTTTAACTCCAATATTGAAATAATCACAGTCAGTATTTTCACTCAAAAGACTTGGAATGGTAAGACTATCATTACTAGATCCAACTCCAAATGCTGCAGAAGATCCTATTATTGCTCCAGATTTTTTATCTATCTTATCTTTTCTATCAAATATAGAATTTGTTATTTTCTGGTTGTTAAATCTTAAGCCAAAATCATCAGTATTAACAATTTCTGATCTAAATTTATTTTCTTGCATAAACATTATAAAAGGTTTCCAATTAAAACTTAATCTATTATAGGTCTGCATTTGTGGAGTAATTTTATAAATCTTAGAAAAATTCATAAAAAAATATAATCTTATACTCGATTAAATCAATATTTTTATAAAGTCGTATTTCAAATAATTAATCGTGCTATCTTAAATATTTAATTATTATTAAAATAGATTCAAATTTAGGAAAATCTGCTAATATTTTTTTAATAATGATAAAAGATAAATTTTAAAAATTTTAACTGAGTAAATTAAATTATTTTATCTTGAAGGTTAAATGCATCCATAAGTTCGTTCCATTCTCTTTTGGAAAGTCCAGACTGGTCTACACTTATTTGTTCGCCTTTTAACATTTTATTGATAACTATTCTACCTTTTGCTGAAACTTCTGTGCCTCCCACTCTATAATCCATAAACGCATCATAAGTTATAGGTACCCATTTTTTAACTGTATTCAACATTATGTCTGCATATACTCTTATTTCATATTGAGCATGACTATCAGCTCTTAATCTTAAAAAATTCATCAAATTTAATAAATCTGTTTTCCAATACCACTGAGTATAAGTATTTAAAGTTAAGTTCATTCTGGCAAGCTCTCTTGCTAAACCCTTTTTATTTTCATCTATGGTTGAACCGTCATATTTTTCGTTAAGCATGGTTTCATAATTATTATAAGTTCTTTCTGCATCATTTTTTAAAAGTTCTAAAACTTCCTCTGCTTGTTTGCCTTCAAGCACATTACCTCTACCTTGTCTATTACTGGTGGATTGTGTGGCTAAATTTTCTGGAGATGGTAAATAAAACTCTTTATCTAAAATTGAATATCTTGCAGAATACTCATTTACATTTGCTGTTCGATGTCTAATCCATTGTCTAGCTATAAATATGGGAAGTTTGATATGATATTTTATTTCACACATTTCAAATGGTGTGCTGTGCCAGTGTCTCATTAAATATTTTATTAAACCTTTGTCGGTTGAAACTTGTTTGGTACCCTTTCCATAAGAAACACGAGCAGACTGAACAATAGATGTGTCATCGCCCATATAATCAATAACTCTTACAAAGCCATGATCTAAAGCTGGGAGGGCTTCATAAAGTATTTTTTCAAGCTCTGGAGCTGTTACTCTTTTAGTTTGGCTGCTTTGAGATTGCTGATTTTTTATTTCTTCTGACTGTTCTTTAGTTAATTTCATGATTATTATTGAATCTATTGTAATTACTTTTATATTATTAATGTTGGATTTCCAACTACGACGATAAACGAATTTCGTAATAACCATTGCGGACGTGGGGGCAGTACCCACCACCTCCACCATTACAACTTATGGGGGTGAACTAGATTCGACGGATGACTAAAAGTTATTCTTTCGTTCGGGATTGTTCCACCGTAACGGGCTAATTTATAATTGCTAACGAAAGTTATGCACTTGCTGCCTAATTAACACGATTAATTAAGCAAACGGGGTTCGGGGCACCTGGCAACAGAACGCCCCTTACATATTAAAAGATAGATAAGTATATGAAAAAAATCATCTACCATGTAATTAAATATCCTTTAATAGTAATTTTTATTAAAACACCATTTATTAATATTTTAAAAAAACGATTTAAATATCATCGGTTTAGAAAAAAAAATATAATTTGGTTTTTATTAGATACTCTTTTTCAAAGAGAATATTTTAATAAGCTAAAGAATAAGGAAGAAATTAGAGAATTAACTAATTCTACATTAATAGATGGTGAAGGTAAAAAGTGGGCAGAGTATTATTATAATAATCATTTTCAAACACTTGATGAATTAAAAAAAAGAAGAATTGGAATAATTTCCTTAAACGATGCTTCACCAATGTTTGAAAGAATGATTAATTATATCAAATCAAACAAACTTTCAGATGATAAAAATACTTATATTGTTCAATTAGGTTCTTCCTCGGGTAGAGATTTAGAGTTTTTTTTAAAAATATTTCCAAAACTGAATTACATTTCAACAGATGTAAATGATAAAATATTAAATTTTCAAAAAGAAAAATATAGTTTTCCAAATTTAAAATATTTTAAGTGTTACGCTGAAGATATTGATAAATGTATAAATCATTTTAAAATATCTGACAAAAACTTAATATTATTTTCAAACGGTTCTTTACAATATGTAAATCCATTTTTCTTAAAAGAATTTTTTTCAAAAATAAAGAATTTTAAAAATCTTAACTTATTTATTTCTGAACCAGTAAGTCTTTTGTTTATAGATAATTTAAATTTAATTTCAGATAATAGAAGCACTATTTCATTTAGTCATCGCTATGATAAATATGCTAAAAATTCAAATTTTACTATTATTGAAAATCAAGTAATAAGACCATATTCAATGGATGATAAAAAACATGGTCGAACAGGGCATTTTGATTTGCATTTAATGAGTTAATTTCTTAACTTATGACGTGCAACAGAACGCCCCTAAAAAAGAAAGGATATAAATATGGAAAAAGAAATGCTTGCAATAGCAAAAATTAAATCTGGTGAAGGAAAATTTGAAAAGTTTATGGGATTTATGCAATCAGATGAGGGAATGGCAGTAAGAAAAACTATTGCTCATGTTGAAAAAACAGTTCCAGCAATAGCACCAGATAAAAGTTATGTTATGTTTAAAGTTTCAGTTCATAATGAGGAAGAAATGAAGAAGTTCGCTTCGGGTAATAATCCAATAGCAAAACCTATTTTTGATGAATGTGTCGAAATTGTTCAAATGTATGAATTGAGTCAAGTTAAACTTTAACTTTTAAATATTAAATTAAAGGGTTTGGAGCAACGGCAACATAATGCCTTTAATAAGAAAAAATTTTTTGTGGATATTTTTGAAATTATTTTAATAGCCTTATTTTGTATAGTTCAATCAATTTTTGGGGTTGGTTTATTATTATTGGGAACCCCTACATTTTTAGTGATTGGATACGATTTCTTTGAAGTTTTAAATATTTTATTGCCCTATTCAATTGTAATAAGTTTAATTCAAATTTTTATTAAAAAAAATAAAAATTTTGAATTTGGCAAGAAAATTTTAATTCACAGTGTACCTTTTTTAATTTTAGGATTAATTATTATTGAATACATTCAACATAAAGTAGATATTGTTTTAGTAGCATCTATTATTTTAATAATTTTATCAATTCTAAATATTAGAAAATTAAATAAAAAAAAAATTATAATCAAAAATTTAAATTTATCTTTAAAATTTTTAGGTTTATTTCATGGATTAACAAATTTAGGTGGATCATTTCTTACTTTAATTTCATC
>CACJBA010000032.1 GCA_902591535.1 uncultured Pelagibacteraceae bacterium
TTATATCAGTGAAATCTTTTTGACTTTTTGCATCAAAACCATAAACCCAGAAACTTTTTTCTCTTAAATTTTTTAATGTAGAATTAATATTTGATACTGTAAATATATTTATGTGATCCATACATCCACTTGCTGATTTATACATTAACTTACTATCTTTAGGAAAATGCCTCTCCTTAATTATTAATCCATCAATTTCAAATGACGCTGCACTTCTTATTAATGAACCAATGTTTCTTGGATCCGTAACCTCATCAAGACAGACAAAAGTTAAATTATTTTTACCTTTAATAAATTGTTTTAAATCTGGTTGATCCAAATGTTCAACCTCAGCAACATAACCATTATGTGTTAATTGTTCTTTGGATGTATATTTGTCTAATTCTTTTTTAGACTTAAAATAAACTTTAACATCTTCTAAAATATTTTTATTTGGGTTTTTTCTATGAATATTCTTTTTGGACTCTTCAGTTAAAAAGACTTTCAAGACCTTTCTTTTTGGGTTTCTTAGAGCTTCTATTACTGCATGTTGACCAACAATGAAAAAAGATGATTTATTCATAAATTAATAAGTGTTTTATACGGTTTTTTTAATATTTTCCTATTAAATCACGTATTGCATTTGCATAAATAAAATATATAAAACGCATGTTATTTGAAGCTTTATTGAACAAGGGGACACTTCCCCAAAGGAGGGGTTCCAGAGCGGTCAAATGGGGCGGGCTGTAAACCCGTTGACTTCGGTCTTCGAAAGTTCGAATCTTTCCCCCTCCACCATTTAATAATTTTTTTAGATAACATGGAGTGTTACTCTTGGGGTTGTGCGGGTGTAGTTCAATGGTAGAACGCTAGCCTTCCAAGCTGGATGTAAGGGTTCGATTCCCTTTACCCGCTCCAAGAAATTAAAATTAGAAGAAACAAAAAAAACTGAGGTAAAAACGTAATGTCAAAAGAAAAATTTGTAAGAAACAAACCCCACTGTAACATTGGGACTATCGGTCATGTCGACCATGGTAAAACAACTCTTACTGCCGCAATTACAAATGTATTAGCACAAGCGGGCGGCGGAACTGCAGTTGCTTATGATCAGATTGATAAAGCACCTGAAGAAAAAGAGAGAGGTATAACAATTTCAACAGCTCACGTTGAGTATGAAACTGAAAAAAGACACTATGCTCACGTAGATTGTCCTGGTCATGCTGACTATGTTAAAAATATGATCACTGGTGCTGCACAAATGGATGGAGCAATATTAGTTGTTAATGCAGCTGATGGTCCAATGCCGCAAACAAGAGAGCACATTCTTTTAGGAAGACAAGTTGGTATTCCTGCAATTGTTGTATACTTAAACAAAGTTGATCAAGTTGACGATAAAGAAATGATTGAACTTGTTGAAGAAGAAATAAGAGAGCTTTTAACTTCATACAAATACCCAGGTGACAAAACACCAATCGTTAAAGGTTCAGCTTTAGCAGCAGTAGAAGGAAGAGATGATGAAATTGGAAAAAATTCAATTTTAGAATTGATGAAAGCTGTAGATGAACATATTCCACAACCAGCTAGAGAAGTTGATAAGCCATTTTTAATGCCAGTTGAGGATGTATTCTCAATTTCTGGAAGAGGTACAGTTGCTACCGGAAGAGTTGAGTCTGGCATGATTAAAACTGGTGAAGAAGTTGAGATAGTTGGAATTAGAGAAACTAAAAAATCAGTTTGCACAGGAGTTGAAATGTTTAGAAAACTTTTAGATTCTGGTGAGGCTGGTGATAACGTTGGAATTTTATTGAGAGGTATTGAAAGAACTGACATTGAAAGAGGTCAAGTTCTTTGTAAACCTGGTTCAATTACTCCACATACTAAATTTGAAGCTCAAGCGTATGTACTTAAAAAAGACGAGGGTGGAAGACACACTCCTTTCTTTACTAAATATAGACCGCAGTTTTATTTTAGAACAACAGACGTTACAGGTGAAGTAGAATTGCCAGCTGGCACAGAGATGGTTATGCCAGGTGATGATGCTAAGTTTACCGTTAAACTTATTACACCAATCGCTATGGCAGAGAAATTAAACTTTGCAATTAGAGAGGGTGGAAGGACTGTTGGAGCAGGAGTAGTAACTAAGATTATAGAGTAACTCTATAAATAGGAGTGTAGCTCAATTGGTAGAGCGCCGGTCTCCAAAACCGGAGGCTGAGGGTTCGAGTCCCTCCGCTCCTGCCAATTAGAGCTTAAGATTATGAAGAACCCGATTAAATTTATTCAGGAAGTTAAACAAGAAGCCTTTAAAGTTACTTGGCCCACATGGAAAGAAACTTTACAAGGAGCACTAATGGTATTTGTAATGGCAGTTTTAATGTCTTTATTTTTTCTTCTATTAGATCAGGTATTAAAATTTTTTTTAGAATTGTTACTTAAGGTGAGTATATAATGAAGCATTGGTATATTGTTCAATCTCATTCAAGCTTTGAAAATAAAGTAGCATCTTTAATAAAAGAAGAAGCTGATAAAGCAAAAATATCAGAAAAATTCGAAGAAATTATTGTACCAACCCATGATGTAACTGAAGTTAAAAGAGGAAAAAGAGTCCAACGAAAAAAAAAATATTTTCCAGGCTATGTTTTAATTAAGAGTGAGATGGACAATAATATTTATCATATGATCAAGAATATAAAGAGAGTTAGTGGTTTCTTAGGAACAAAAGGAATACCCGTTCCTGTTTCAGATAAGGAAGTAGAGAAAATTTTAGGACAAATTAAAGATGGTGTGGCTCAACCAAAATCCGGTGTAGAATATAGTGTTGGAGAAAAAGTTCAGGTAGTTGATGGACCTTTTGCTTCATTTACTGGAATGATTGAGGATATTGATGAAGAAAAAGCTAGACTTAAGGTGTCTGTTTCTATATTTGGTCGTCCTACACCTGTAGATTTAGAATATAATCAGGTAGAAAAGGTAAGTTAATGGCAAAAGAAATTAGTGGGTTTATAAAATTACAAATTAAAGGGGGTCAAGCAAATCCAGCTCCACCAGTTGGCCCAGCATTAGGACAACGTGGTGTCAACATAATGGAATTTTGTAAAGCGTTTAATGACAAAACAAAATCAATGGCTGGCAAACCTGTGCCAGTTGAAATTACAGTATATAAAGATAAAAAATTTGATTTTAAAATTAAATCACCTCCAGCATCATTTTATATTAAAGAAGCAGTAAAACTAAAGGGTGGATCTAAAGAACCTGGAAGAAATATTGTTGCTTCAATTTCAAAAAAACAGTTAGAGAGTATAGCAAAAGAAAAAATGAATGATTTAAACGCTCATGATATTGAAGAAGCTATAAAAATTATTGCTGGATCAGCTAGGTCAATGGGTATTGAGGTAAAAGAATAATGACATCTAAAAGATATAAAAAATTACCTGAAAAAACCAAAGACTTGAGCGCTGAGTCTATAGAAAAATTGTTATCTGAACTTAAGAAAAACTGTACAACTAAATTTGATGAGTCTTTAGACTTAAGTTTTCAAATTAATAACAAACAAAAGAAAAGTGAAGTTAATATTAGAACAGTAGTTAATTTACCTGGGGGCACAGGTAAGAAAGTTAAAGTTGCTGTAGTTTGTGAAGATAATAAAGCTCAAGATGCAAAAGATGCTGGGGCAGATATAGTGGGCGGTGATGAATTTGTTGAGAGAATTAAAGGTGGAGAATTAAACTTTGAAAAATTAATTTGTACACCTGGAATGATGATTAAACTTTCTAAATTAGGAAAAGTTCTAGGACCAAAAGGTTTAATGCCTAACCCTAAACTTGGTTCAGTTTCTGAAAATATTAAAGAGGCCGTAACAAATGCTAAATCTGGTCAAGTAGAAATTAGAAATGATAAAGATGGAAACATTGGAGTTAGTATTGGTAAAAAATCTTTTAGTGATGATCAATTATTAAAAAATTATAATGCAATTTTAGATGCTTTAGAAAAAGAAAAATCAAACAACACTCTAAAAGGTGATTTGATTAGAAGTGTATTTGCCACATCAACAATGGGTGTTTCGTATAAAGTTAAATTAGGGAAATCGATATAGTTATGATGAATAAAGAACAAAAGAAAAATTATATTGAAGAAATGACCAGTAAGTTTGAAAACAGTAAAGCTGTTATGGTTACTCATTACCAAGGTTTAACTATGA
>CACJBA010000033.1 GCA_902591535.1 uncultured Pelagibacteraceae bacterium
TTATATTTTTTGGCAACTGCCAAGAGGATACCTCCTTTTGCAGTTCCATCTAATTTTGTCATTATAAGCCCTGTAACTGGAATCATCTTATTAAATTCCTCAACTTGATTGATTACGTTCTGACCAGATGTAGCATCTAAAACTAGAATTACATCATGTGGGGCATCAGGATCAATTTTTTTTGTTACATTGGCTATTTTTTTATATTCTTCCATTAAATTTTTTTTATTTTGTAATCTTCCAGCTGTATCTATTAGTACTTGGCTAAAATCATTATTTACCGACTCCTCAATAGCCTTGTAGGCAACAGATGCAGGATCTGATCCTTGTGAAGACTTTGTAATTTGAACATCAACTTTTTTTGCCCAATTTTCTAATTGTTCAATGGCTGCAGCTCTAAATGTATCTGAAGCAGCCAACATTACTTTGTTGCCATTTGTCTTTAATATTTTGCTTATTTTCCCAATAGTTGTAGTTTTGCCAACTCCATTTACGCCAGATACTAATGTTGCATTTAATTTTTCTTTTTTGTTAAAAAAATCCCCTTTCTCTAATGGTTTCATTACTGAGATGATATAATTTTTAAGAATAATATTTATTTCCTCGGTTAAATCTTTGCTTGGGTCAATTTTTGTTTGTGAAATAATTTCTCTTATCTCTGATGCAGCAACAACACCTACGTCTGATTGAATTAAGTAGTCCTCAATTTTATTTAAAGTTTTGTCATCAATCTCTTTTTTTACAACTATATCTCTTAAGCCTGTTGTAAATGCTGATGCACTTTTTTTAAAACCTGTTTTAAATTTTTCAAATATACCCATTAAATTTCAAAGTTTATATCTTTTATGTCTGAAACTGGTCCTTTCATATGAACACTATTATTTATATCTATTGAAATTGATAACCTTCCTGTAGAAAATTCAATATCAACTTTATCATTTGCTAGGCCATTTTGTTTTGCTGCAAAAGCTGTAGCGCAAGCTGCAGTTCCACAAGCCTTTGTAAGTCCAGCTCCTCTTTCCCAAACTCTAACATTTATTAATTCTCTATTAACAATAGTAGCTAGTGTGACATTACATTTTTCTGGAAATAGTGAATGGTTCTCTATTTCTGGTCCAATTTTTTTGATCTCAAAGTTTTCATTATTATCTACAAAAAATATAACATGTGGATTTCCTACATTCACAGCTGTTCCACCAAAAAATTCATTTTCATTAAGATCTATTAATTTAATTTTTAAATCATTTGTATCTAAATCTTTAGATAAAGGAATTTCATTCCATCTTGTTCTTGCAATACCGATTTCAGTAGAAACTAATTTTTCAGCAATGATTTGAGATTTCAAATCACCAGATAATGTAGTAAGAATTATTTCTTTTTTATCGCTTTCTTTAGACAAAAGGTTTGCAACACATCTTGTTCCGTTACCGCAAGCTCCTGAAACGCCACCGTCTGAATTATAAAATTCTAAAGCTGCATCTGAGGTTTCATTTTTTTTAACTAAAATTAATTGATCGCAACCTATAAAATTTCTGTCACAAATTTTAATTATTTGTTCTTTGGTCAGATTTATAATTTTTTGCCTAGTATCTATTATGACAAAATCGTTACCTAAACCGTCCATTTTAAAAGCTTTAATTTCCATAAATAGATATTTAACTTATTTATTGACTTTTTGAACCTCTATTATAGGTTGTTGCCGTTTCCGCAAAAACATTAACTTTGCGGTGTCTTTGGAAACAAAGAGATCGACACTAGTCAGCGAGGGTTCGCCCACTAGTGCGTTACTGCTATGCGTAATAATTATGTTTGAAAATTTAACAAATAAATTTGAAGAAATTTTTTCTTCTTTAAAAAAAGCACCTTCCCTTGATGAAAATCAAGTAGACGAGGGTCTAAGAGCAATTAGACAAGCTTTGCTTGAGGCAGATGTATCGTTAGATGTTGCTAAAGATTTTATCGAAAAAGTTAAGCCAAAAGCACTAGGACAGGAAATCATAAGATCAACCTCACCTGGTGATATGGTTGTAAAAATTGTTTATGATGAACTTGTAAGCTTATTAGGATCCACAAACAATGATGTAAATCTTAATGCTGTACCGCCTGTCCCTATGATGTTAGTTGGATTACAGGGCTCAGGTAAAACAACAACAACAGCAAAATTAGCAAAGTATTTAGAAAAAAATAAAAAGAAGAAAGTAATGATGGTCAGCTTAGATATATATCGACCTGCTGCTCAAGAACAACTTAGATCTCTAGGAGAACAAAATAATATTTTAACTTTACCCATTATAGAAGGCCAACAACCAGCTGACATTTGTAGAAGAGCAATTAGTGCTGCTAACTTGAATGGTGCAGAAATAATTTTATTTGATACCGCTGGAAGAACACAAATTGATTTACAAATGATGAGCGAGGTTAAACAGATTGAGGCTGTAATAAATCCAACAGAAACTTTTTTAGTCGCAGACTCGCTAACAGGTCAAGTCGCAGCTTCTGTTGCAAAAGAATTTAAAAATACGGTTAACCTTTCTGGAATTATTTTAACAAGAGCAGACGGTGATGCAAGAGGTGGAGCTGCTGTTAGTATGAAATATGTTTCTGATGTACCAATTAAATTTTTAGGAATAGGTGAAAAAATAGATAATCTTGAAGTGTTTCATCCAGATAGAATCGCAAATAGAATTCTTGGAATGGGAGACATAGTTTCTCTTGTTGAAAAAGCAGCACAAGATTTAGGTGAAGAAAACATTAAAAAGGCTGAAGAAAATTTAAAAAAAGGACAGTTTTCAATGCAAGATTATTTATCTCAATTGAGACAGATGAAAAAAATGGGAGGAATCGAGGGAATAATGTCTTTTATGCCTGGGGTATCTAAAATTAAATCTCAAATGGATTCAGCTGGAATTGATGAAAGTATAATCACTAAAAATGAAGCTATTATTTTATCAATGACAAAAAAAGAAAGAGAGAACCCAAAAATTATAGATGGTTCAAGAAAAAAAAGAATTGCTAATGGCTCTGGCACAGATCCGGCCACTATCAATAAATTGCTAAAGCAATTTAAAATGATGTCCGAAATGATGAAAAAGATGTCAAAAGGAAATCTGAAAGGTATGTCTGATAAAGGTATACCGCCAGAGCTATTTAACCAATTAAAATAATAAAAGGAGAACAAATGTTAAAACTAAGATTATCAAGAGGTGGAACAAAAAAACGTCCAGTTTACAAAGTTGTTGTGGCTGACAGTCGTTTTGCAAGGGATGGAAGATTTAT
>CACJBA010000034.1 GCA_902591535.1 uncultured Pelagibacteraceae bacterium
ATGAACGTCCTCAATAATATAAATGCCATTCTGATTTAAATGTTTAATTGAATTCTCAAAAAAACAAATATTTGCATCATAATGATGTAATCCATCATCTAAAATAACATCAAATTTAATGTTACCGATATTCTGAAATAATTCATGTATTGAATCAGAGTTTTTTTGATCAACATAAAAAGTTTTTATTCGATTTTCATTTTTTAAAATACTTTTATCAATATCTGCACCATAAATAATTGCGTTAACAAAATAATCCCTCCAAGCTCTTAAAGAAGCCATAGGAACTCCATCAGAACCCATATTGCTTAATATATCTGGATTATTTGTACCAAGTCCTATTTCTAAAAAATTTTTTATTTCATTTTTTCTATGTGAGAACAACTCAAAATAATAATTTGTGTAATTATGATGATTATTTTTTCCACCTTTATCACTACCATAGTGATTCATTAATTTTGTTAATTCATTATTGCCAACTGAACTAGATATATATGAATTAGGTAATGTTTTTTCTTTTCCCCAAAAAAAAAACTTATATCTTAAAGTTCTTAATTTTTCTCTGATAACTTTTATCATTTTTCTTTATTAATTTTTAAAACACCAATGAAAGCTTCTTGTGGAATTTCAACTCTTCCAAATTGTTTTGATCGAGCCTTTCCTTTTTTTTGTTTTTCTAATAATTTCCTTTTTCTATCTGTAGCTCCACCACCATGAATTTTTGTTAAAACATCTTTTTTGAAACCTTTAATTGTTTCTCTTGCAATAATTTTTCCTCCTATTGCAGCTTGAACAGGGATCATAAAATTGTGCCTTGGTATTAAGTCTTTTAATTTTTCACAAACTTCTCTTCCAGTTTTTTGAGCAAAATCCTTATGAATCATCATAGCTAAAGCATCAACAGGCTCAGAATTTACCAAAATACCAAGTTTTACTAATTCACCTTCTCTGTGTTCAATTATCTCATAATCAAAACTAGCATATCCACTAGTCATAGACTTGAGTCTATCGTTAAAATCAAACACAACTTCATTTAAAGGAAGTTCATAATTTACTACTGCTCTATTGCCAGAATAACTAAGGTTAGTTTGTACTCCTCTTTTGTCCTGACACATTTTAATTATTGATCCTAAGTATTGATCAGGAGTAATAATGGTTGCCTTAATCCAAGGTTCCTCAATGTATTTAATTAAAGTAGGGTCTGGTAAACTTGATGGATTTTGTAAATCTATTATATCACCATCATTTAGATGAACTTTATAAACAACCCCAGGTGTTGTCGTTAATAAATTAACATCAAATTCTCTTTCAAGTCGTTCTGTCACTATTTCTAGGTGAAGCAAACCTAAAAACCCACATCTAAATCCTAAGCCTAAAGCTGAAGATGTCTCTGGTTCAAAAGAAAAGCTTGAATCATTTAATTGTAACTTTGCTAAACCATCTTTTAATTTTTGAAACTCTGAACTATCTACAGGAAACAATCCACAAAATACTACAGGCTTACTTGGTTTAAAACCTGGTAAAGCTTCTTTTAATGGTTTTGTTGCATCACAAATGGTATCACCAACTTTTGTGTCTGATAGTACTTTTATTCCTGTTGTGATAAATCCTATTTCTCCTGTTCTTAATTCAGTAATATCAACTGGCTTTGGTGTAAAAACCCCAACTTTTTCAACAATATATTCTTGATTTGTAGACATCATTTTAATTTTCATGTGCTTTGAAAGTTTACCATCTATAACTCTAACTAATATCACAACACCTAAATAAGTGTCGTACCAACTATCTACTAATAAACACTTTAAGTCTGATGAACTTTCTCCTTTTGGTGCAGGCAAAGTACTTATAATTTGTTCTAAAATATCTCCTATTCCCTCGCCTGTCTTTCCAGAACATGGAATAGCGTTTTCAGTATCTATCCCAATAACTTCCTCAATTTGCTTTTTTGTTCTATCTAAATCAGAAGCTGGTAAATCTACTTTATTCAATACTGGAACAATTTCATGATTTGTGTCTAATGCCTGGTAAACATTTGCTAGAGTTTGAGCTTCAACACCTTGAGTACTATCCACAATTAAAATTGAACCTTCGCACGCATATAACGATCTACTAACCTCATAGCTAAAGTCTACATGGCCTGGGGTATCTATAATGTTTAAAATATATTGTTTTCCATCTTTAGCTTTATAATTTAGCTTTACTGTTTGAGCTTTAATTGTGATGCCTCTCTCTCGCTCAATATCCATTGAGTCTAAAACTTGAGCTTTCATCTCTCTTTCAGTCAAACCACCACAACTATGAATTATTCTATCTGCAATAGTAGATTTTCCATGATCAATGTGAGCAATAATTGCAAAATTTCTTATATTATCGATTGAACTCATTGGCTTTAGGATCGAATTTTAGCGCCAGTTTTATTTTCGACTGTTTCTATAATTGATTTGGTGATTTGATCCAAATCAGCATCTTTAAGAGTTTTTTCTTGAGATTGAATTGTAACACTAATTGCAATTGATTTTTGATTTTTTGGAATATTGTCACCTTCATAAACATCAAAAACTTTAATGTTAGAAATCAAATTTTTATCAACATTTGATATGACATTTACCAAATCTTGAACATTAATTTTCTTATCAACTATAAAAGCAAAATCCCTTTCTGACTTTTGATAATCTGAAACAGAATATTTTGTTTTTCGATCTTTTAATGATTTTTTTGGTAATTTTAAATTATCAAGAAATAT
>CACJBA010000035.1 GCA_902591535.1 uncultured Pelagibacteraceae bacterium
GAAAACAATCTAAAACTTAATTCACCTTTAGATGCGAAAAAAAATGACATTGGAATGGTTTTTCAGCATTTTAATCTTTTCGAAACTTTATCTGTATTTGAAAACTTAATAATAGACTCAGATGAACAAAGAGAAAGTTTAAGAGAAAAAATTGAATCAATTATGAAAAAATATAATTTTTCAATTGATCTTGATATTCCTGTTTTAAATCTTTCAGCGGGTCAAAAACAAAAAGTAGAAATAATTAGATGTCTAATAAGGAATCCAAAAGTTTTAATTATGGACGAACCAACATCTGTATTAACAGAACAAGAAACAAGTGAATTATTCTTGTCTTTAAAGAAATTTTCAGAAGAAGGAATTTTAATAATTTATATTACGCATAAACTAAAGGAGGTTATGCAGCTTTGTGATGAAGTTGCTGTAATGAGAAGAGGAAAGTTAGTTTCTGTAAGCCAAATTAAGAATGAAAATATAGAGTCACTTGCTAATAAAATGGTTGGTCAGAACTTAAAAACTATTAAGAAAAAAAAGGTTATTACTTCATCAGATCAATTAATCAAAATAACAAATCTTAATTTTATAAGCGATGATCCTTTTGAAACTAATTTGAGTGATATTAATTTTTCTGTTAATCGAGGTGAATGTTTAGGAATTGCGGGTATATCAGGAAATGGCCAAAGTGAATTATTCCAAGTATTAAGTGGTGAAATTATATCAGACAAGAATTCTATAGAATTTAATGAAAATTATATTGGAGATTTAAACCCTCAAGAGAGACGAGAATATTTGATGGCGTTTTCTCCAGAAGATAGACTTGAACAAGCGGCAGTTCCACAAATGAAAATTTTTGAAAATGTAGCTTTAAACAATTTTAAAGCCTCAAATTTTTTTAATAATGGATTAATAAATGAAAGCAAAATTAAAGAGCATTCAAAAAAAATAATTTCAGACTTTAATGTAAATACTGACAATATAGAGTTAAAAAGCCAGTTTTTGTCTGGAGGAAATTTACAGAAATTAATTATAGGAAGAGAATTAATAACGTCTCCAGATTTATTAATTTGTTTTAATCCTACGTGGGGTCTAGACGTTGGGGCAATAAATTATATCCATGAAACTTTAATTAAAATAAATGAACAAAATAAATCAATAATATTAATATCAACGGACACTGATGAACTATTAAAATTAAGTGACAAAATTTCAGTAATTCATAAAGGAAAATTATCAAAAATTATGAACGCTGAAGAGGTTACCTCTGAAAAACTTGGAATACTTATGGGAGGAGGAAATTGATTAGAATTGTAAAAAGAGATCAGCCTTCAAGAGCTATATTTTTCTTTACTCCAGTTCTAGCTATTTTTCTCACGTTAGTAGCTGGAGGTCTAATTTTTTATATTTTAGGTTTTAAACCATTTGAGGCTCTTAAATTTTTTTTCATAGTTCCAATTGCAGATAAGTATGGTGTCAGCGAATTATTATTAAAAGCAACACCACTTTGTTTAATAGCAATTGGTTTATCTTTTTGTTTTAAAAGTAATAATTGGAATATTGGAGCCGAAGGTC
Organism: uncultured Pelagibacteraceae bacterium; assembly: GCA_902591535.1. Classification (GTDB taxonomy): domain Bacteria; phylum Pseudomonadota; class Alphaproteobacteria; order Pelagibacterales; family Pelagibacteraceae; genus Pelagibacter. Next base: position 1,570 of record CACJBA010000035.1, read on the forward strand.
AACTAACTTTTGGAGCTATAGTTTCTGGAGGAGTTGCATTACTATTTTATGATCAAGAAGGGTTTTATATTCTACCGATAGTAATATTAGCTGGTGCAATTGGTGGTATGCTATATGCGTCAATACCTGCGATCTTAAAAACTTACTTTAATACAAATGAAATATTAGTAAGTCTTATGTTGGTATATGTTTCAAAATTAATATTAGACTATCTAGTTGTTGGGCCTTGGAGCAATCCAGAAGGATTTAATTTTCCTGAAACTAGACAGTTCAGTGACTCTGCAAGACTTCCGTTATTATTTGAAGGACTAAGAATTCATGCAGGAATATTTTTAGCTTTAACTGCAGTAGTTATTAGTTGGTTTGTTTTTTATAAAACATATTTGGGTTTCCAAATGAAAGTTTCAGGTTTTAGTTTAAAGACAGCAAAATATGCTGGCTACAAAGGTAAAAAAATGATTATCCTCGTTTTTTTAATAAGTGGTGCCTGTGCAGGTTTAGCAGGGGTTGGGGAAATAACAGGACCTATTGGACAGCTTCATAGAGAAGTGTCTCCAGATTATGGTTTTACTGCGATAATTGTAGCGTTTTTAGGTCGTTTACATCCTGTCGGAATAATTTTTGCATCTCTAGTTGTTGCAATTACTTATTTGGGTGCTGAAACAGCACAAATATTTATGCAAATACCTAAATATACTGGTCAAGTTTTTCAAGGAATGATTTTATTTTTTCTTCTTGCATCAGACTACTTACTCTTTTTCAAATTTAAATTCATAGGTTCAAAGAAATGATCATAGACATAAATTTTGTTGGACTGATAATTGCATCGATAATGGCTTCTGCAGTACCTTTGATTTTAGCTTCTTGTGGTGAACTAATTACAGAAAGATCGGGAGTTCTAAACCTTGGTGTTGAAGGAATGATGATCATTGGAGCTATTTCGGGTTTCGCGTTAATGACGGTTACAGGAAGTTTGATTATTGCAGTTTTTGGTGCAATGTTGGCTGGAGTTTTAATCTCAACTATTTTTGCATTTCTTACCCAAACATTAATTACAAAT
>CACJBA010000036.1 GCA_902591535.1 uncultured Pelagibacteraceae bacterium
AACAATTGAAAATTAGAAATAATCAAATTGCAAAAATTCAAAAAAATTTACTTAAAAATGAAAATAATATTAACGATTTAATTAATATTAAAAGTATTGATTTTGAAAAAAAATTTGAAAATTTAAAGTTAAGTGATTTCATAGATCGAAAGTTATTGAAAGAAAATAAAATCAATAAAAAGATCAATGAATATCTCATTTCTAAATATACAACAGAAGATATTTTGTTCAGTGGGAATATTAATGCTAATGGGACTGCATATATTGATTTTTTTAATAATGATCAAAATATAATTATAGCTACATATGACGGAATTTTTGCTTTTTCAGAATTAAAAAGTATTGAAAATTTTAAGAAAATTAATTCTAACTTTAAGCAGTTTATAAACTATGAGGAATTCTATTCTAATTTACAATATGGAATAAAAGATATTTTTATAAATAATGATAAAATTTATGTGTCATATATAGATCAAGAAAAAAAAGATTGTTATGATCTAAAAATTATATCTGCAAATTTAAATTTTGAATTTCTTAACTTTAAAGAATTTTTTAAACCTTCAAATTGTATTGATACAAATAATTCACATGGATATTGGCCTCATCAGGGTGCAGGTGGAAGAATTTTTTTAATAGATGATAATAACATATTATTTACAACAGGAGATTTTAGAAATAGACCTCTTGCACAAAATTTAAAAAGTGATTTTGGAAAAATAATTAAAATTAATATTAAATCAAAAAAAAGTGAAATTGTTTCAAGTGGACATAGAAATCCTCAAGGCTTATTTTATAGTAAAAAATTTGATTTTATTTTATCAACTGAACATGGTCCGAAGGGAGGTGATGAAATAAATCTAAATCATAATCCATTCGCTAAAATAAAAAACTTCGGCTGGCCAATTTCTTCCTATGGTGAACACTACCATAAGAATTATTCAGAAAGAATTTTGAAAGAAGCTCCTTTAAAAAAAAGTCATAAAAAATATGGGTTTGAAGAACCAATAAAATATTTCGATCCTTCTATTGGGATTAGTGAAGTTAAATCAATTAGTGAAAATGATAATATTTTTTTAATAGGTTCTATGGGAAATGAAATTAAGGATCAGGATCTAGGACTACACATAGTTGAATTAGATAAAAATTTAAAAAAAATAATTAAACATAACTACATTCCAATAAATGAAAGAGTAAGAGACATAATAGTTTCAAAGAATAAAGAAGTAATAGTATTATTTTTAGAGACTACTTCTTCATTATTAATTTTAAGAAAAATTTAATTTATTTTATTTAATTATTTCTGCTTGAGCCGCTGCAAGTCGTGCTACTGGAACTCTATAAGGTGAGCAAGAAATATAGTTTAAACCAGCTTTTGAGCAAAATAAAATACTCTTCGGATCTCCACCATGTTCTCCACAAATCCCAAGTTTAATTTTTTTATTCTGGGCTTTTCCTCTTTCAACTGCAATTTTAATTAGATCTTCTACTCCCTCATCTATTGAAACAAAAGGATCAACAGAAAATATTTTATTTTCTAAATAATCATTTAAAAATTTTCCACTATCATCTCTGCTAATCCCAAAAGTAGTTTGAGTTAAATCATTTGTTCCAAAACTAAAAAATTCTGCATGTTTTGCAATTTCTTTTGCTTTTATGGCTGCCCTTGGTAGTTCAATCATGGTGCCTACTAAAAATTCTATTTTCAATTTATGTTTTTTTTGAACTTTGCTTGCAGTTCTAATTACTAAATCTTTCATAATTTTTATTTCAGCTTCAGTAGATACCAGGGGTATCATTATTTCAGGAAATGCAGATTTTATTTTACCTTTTTTAAGTTCAGCTAAAGCTTCAAATATTGCTCTACATTGCATTTCATAAATTTCTGGAAAAGATATCCCAAGCCTACAACCTCTATGACCTAACATTGGATTTTGTTCATGAAGCTCTTCAATCCTTGACTCGACCTCTTTAACTGTAAGATTTACTATATTAGCAACTTCATTAATTTCCTTATCTGTACGCGGCAAAAATTCATGTAATGGTGGGTCTAACAACCTAACTGTTACTGGTAAACCACTCATAATTTTGAATATATCAATAAAATCTTTTTTTTGATGTGGTAATAGTTTCTCTAAAGCGATCGCTCTATCCTCTTTTGTTTTAGATAATATCATTTCCCTTACAGACAAAATTCTTTCTTCATCAAAAAACATATGCTCGGTTCTGCAGAGACCAATGCCTTCTGCACCAAAGTCTTTTGCTGTTTTAGTATCTTTTGGGGTCTCTGAATTTGTTCTTACTTTTAATTTCCTGAAACTATCAGCCCAAGACATTAATTTTGAAAAATCGCCAGATATTTCTGGCTTAACAGTCGAAACACTTCCAGCGATAATTCTTCCAGTTGATCCGTCGATGGTAATTATATCTCCTTCTTTTATTTCCATTGAAGAAGTTTTAAAACATTTATTTTCATAGTTTATATCAATTTCACTTGATCCTGATACGCAAGGTCTACCCATACCTCTTGCAACAACTGCAGCATGACTTGT
>CACJBA010000037.1 GCA_902591535.1 uncultured Pelagibacteraceae bacterium
TTGCTCTATTACTTTCCCACGATAAAAATACTGAACTTATTGCTCCTAATAGTTGTTCATGAACGTCTTGAGGAAAATCTTTTTTAGTCTTTTCTTTTACTGTTCTTTTAAAATCTTTAATTAATCCATCCCAGTCGCTTTCATCTAAATCTGTATCTAGCAAAACACCTTTTGTAAGTTTATAATTTTCAATTAATTCCTCAAAATGATAACCTTCAACACCCAGTACTACATTACCGTACATCTGAATGAATCTTCTATAACTGTCTTTAGCAAATCTTCCATTTGAAGTTTTAATTGCTAAAGCTTCGACTGTTTTATCGTTTAGACCCAGATTTAGAATAGTATCCATCATTCCTGGCATTGAAACTCTTGCTCCAGATCTCACTGACAACAAAAGTGGATTTTTTAAGTCTCCAAATTTTTTAGAAACATCTTTTTCGATTAATTTTAATTCTTTTTTAATTTGAGAAATTAACTTTTTATTTAATTTTTTTTTGTCCTTATAAAAAATTTCGCAAACTTTAGTTGATATTGTAAAACCAGGAGGCACCGGAAGACCCATTCGTCCCATTTCTGAGAGATTAGCACCTTTTCCTCCTAAAAAGTTTTTATGATTTTTAATTTTTTTACTATATTTAGAATTAAAGTTTAATATAAGTTTATTCATTAATGGGAGTCGATTAGAGAAAAATTAACATAATTGTTGAATGTTTTACACATCATTTGGATTAGTTCCAGCCTATTCTTCTTAATGACTGGATCATCCTCGTTCACAATTACATTATCAAAAAAGTCAAAAACCTCTCTTTTAACACTAGCTAAATTGTCCAATGTTTGAACATAATTTTCATCTTTATTAATGCCTGAAAAATATTTCCTTAATTCACTTATTTTTTTAAATAGGTTTTTTTCTAACTCAGTTTTAAAAATACCAGGATCAGTTGTATTAGATAATTCTATTTTATTATTTTTTAATTCACCGTCTAAAATGTTTGAGGCTCTTTTATAGCTTGCAATAATATCTAAACCATCTGGTTTCTTAATAATTTTATTTAAATGTTTAGCTTTATTAAAAATAACAACAGATTGATCTAAGTTAAAAGAACTGGTTGATGCTTGAATTATATCATTTCTAATATTTTCTTCCTTCATGTGATATTTTAATCTATCCATTAAAAAATCTGATAACTCATTTTGTAAAGATTTATTATCAATTTCAAAACCTTGGTCTAAATACAGGTTTAAAGAATAATTAATTAAATCTTTTATTTTAAAATCTTTTTTATTTTCAACTATTATTCTTATTACTCCTAATGCTAATCTTCTTAGAGCATATGGATCTTTAGAACTTGTTGGCTTTTGATTTAAACCAAAAAAACCAACTAAAGTGTCTATCTTATCAGCTAAAGAAAGGGCTATGCTAAATAGTTTTTTTGGGACTCTTGAGCCTGATCCTGTGGGTAAATATTGCTCACTTATGGCCAAAGCCAAATCTTTATCAAAACCTTGTGCAATAGCAAAATAACCTCCCATCACACCTTGTAGTTCTGGGAATTCACCCACTAGCTCTGATAATAAATCAACTTTACAAATTGATGCTGATAATTCAACTTTTTCTTTACTGATTAAAAGTTCATCAGATATCATTCCACCCAATTTTCTCATTCTTTGAACTTTATCAAAATAACTTCCTAATCCCCTAAAATAATTCATTGATTTTAATTCAGTAACTTTTTTGACCATATTTTGAGATTTATCTTTTTTCCAAAAAAATTCTGCGTCACTTAATCTTGCTTCGACCACTCTTTCATTTCCTAATTTAATTAATCCCTTTTTATCTTTTTTGTTTGCAACCACTAAAAACTCATTAGTAATATTTTCTTTATTATCAAATATTGGGAAATATTTTTGATAGTATTGCATGGTAATAATTAATATTTCTTTTGGAATATTCAAAAATTTCTTATTAAATTCACAAAGAAGGATATTTGGTTGATCTGTTAAATCTACAACCTCATTGAGTAATCTAGGATTATGTTGAATTTTAATGTTTTTATTTTTTAATATATTGTTGAATTTTTTTTCTATTAACTTTTTTCTT
>CACJBA010000038.1 GCA_902591535.1 uncultured Pelagibacteraceae bacterium
AAATATTTTTCAAAAAAATTAATAATTCATTGTTCTATAATTCATTAAATATTTTTACTTTATTCTACGGTATTTATATATTTACTGATGTTATTTATTCGTATTATGTTGATTAATATTAAAAATTTTAGAGCAAAAAGAATGGTTCTTTTAGCAAAGAATTATCAAATTTTTTACTATTTAAATCTATCTTCTTTTTAAAATATTTTTTTACTACTTCTTCGCTAAAATCACTTTGCTTTGAATATCTAACCTCTTTAATTTTTTCCTGAACAAGAGGTTTAATTGTAAAAATAGAACCATCTTTAATTCTTTCAGCAATAGAATGAAATGCTGACTTGACGGTAGACATTGTATATTCAAAAGGATTAGTTTTTAAATTAGACATAGCGTGATAAAGCATTGGACCACTATCCAATCCTTTAGAAAGTAAATGAATTGTTGTGCCAACTAAATGAGGATTATCATCATATAATGCCCAAAAATTACAAGCAGAACCTCTATAATATGGCGATACACCAGCGTGAATGTTTATTGCTTTTTGTTTAACTAAAAAATCTACAAGCTCACCTTTGATATAGCTCGAACCAAAAACAACATAAATATCACTTTTTAAAAAGTCCGATAGTAAATTAATTGGACACTGGTTTAAATCTCCTAGAATCATAGGCAAAATTTTAATATTTTTATTTTTATTATTTACATAAGAATTACCAAATAATTGAGATTGAGAATTAATAACATTTTCAAAATATTTTTTCATTATTGAAGACGGTTTATAATTATTAGGAACTGAGAGAATGGTACCACATTCTTGAACTACAAAAAGTTCTTTAGATACCTCTGATAATAAGTTAATTAAATAATTATGTCTGTTTTTATTTGAAGTAAATAAAGTAATCTTCATTAATTCATTTTTTTGTATATTTGAGCATGATTTTGTCTTGCTATTTCTAAAAAAGAATTATTATGATTTTTCATATTATTTTTTAAATCAATTATCATATTATCTCTAAAACCTAATTCAATTCCTAGTTCTTTTAAAATTTCCAATGTATCATTATTATAACTACCATTAGGATGGGACATAATTTTAATTTCATTTTTATTTTTTTTTAAAATACTAGAAATTGAAGACATACATTGCTCATATTCATATTTTTGCTCATAATAATTTAACTTTTCCATTAGTGTTGGATGATAATGTGAATGTAAGCCAATTAAATGGCCCAAGTTATTAAGTGTTTGTAAGTCATCTTTTTGAAAAAACAGTTTTTTATAAAAATCTTTATAATTAAATTTTTTTTCTTTAATTATTGAAAAAATAGTTTCTTCATATTGAATTTTGGTCAAAAAAATATCTCTAACTAATCTAAATTTGATATCTTCTATTGAATAGTGAGGGTAATTAATTTTATATTCCTTAATTTTATCATAATTTTTATCAAAAAATGGTTTCAAATCCTTATCTAAAACTTTATAAAAAATATCATAAAATTCATCAACACTATTAAAGTAATTAATTCTAAAATATCTGAAAATTTCTAAATTGTCTGGTTTTCCCTCAAATATTGAAGTGTATACAAAAAAAAAACTTTTAATTTTAAGTTCTTCTAAAACAGGTAAGGCAATATCAATTTGGCATTTTATAGCGTCATCAAAAGTTAAACAAACCTCATTATTTTTAAGTTTATTATTCTTTAATTTTTCAAAAAAGATATCAGCATCTAAAATATTATTTTTTCCTATAAAATTTATCATTTTATAGAAATCATCTTTATCTATTGAACCCTGACCCTTTGAGTGAACTCCATCATCATGAAAATGATGAAACATTATTCCATGGAAAAAATTGTTATTATTATTTAGATACATAGTTAAAATAAATTTATATCATTATTTTTATTATTTTTTAGATTATTAAAGAAATTAAAAGATAATTTAAAGATCAATACACGAAGTTAAAGGTCAAGAAATTGGTAAAATGAACAAAACACCACACAAAATTTTTGAAAAAGTGCTATAT